>CAIYZT010000072.1 GCA_903930735.1 uncultured Paracoccaceae bacterium
GAGGGCTTTGACGGCATGGTCGAGGAAGTTGACGAGGGCCATAGCCGGATGAAGGTTTCGGTCTCGATCTTTGGGCGCGCGACGCCCGTGGAATTGGAATTCACTCAGGTCACCAAACTGAACTGAGTGCATCGCGTGGGAGGCAAGCGCCAAGGGCTAGCCCAAGGTGACAAGCCGAACCACTAAACCGCGCCAAATGGCGCCGTGAACAAGGAGAGGCCAGATGGCCAAGAAGATTATCGGCAGCCTAAAGCTGCAAGTCAAAGCGGGACAGGCTAACCCCTCCCCGCCAGTCGGCCCGGCTCTGGGCCAGCGCGGCCTGAATATCATGGCGTTCGTCAAGGAATTCAACGCCAAGACCGCTGACTCGCCTCTGGGCACCCCGACACCCGTGATCATCACCTATTACCAGGACAAGTCGTTCAGCCTGGAATTCAAGACGCCCCCGGCCGCCTTTTTGATCAAGCAAGCCGCTGGCCTGCCGCTGGTCGGCAAGCGTAACCGCGCCAAGGGTTCGGTCAAGCCGGGCCGTGAAGTTGCCGGTTCGATCACCGTGGCCGCCGTTCGCAAGATCGCCGAAACCAAGATGAAAGACCTCAACGCCAACACGATCGAAGCGGCGATGAGCATCATTCTGGGCTCCGCGCGTTCCTGCGGCATCGAAGTGAAGGGCTAAGATCATGGCAAAAATTGCAAAGCGCGTCGTCAAGGCGCAAGAGGCCTTTGTCGGCAAGACGCTGATCTCGGTCGAGGCTGCCGTGGCCCTGATCAAGAGCGCGGCTTCGGCCAAGTTTGACGAAACGCTGGAAATCGCGATGAATCTGGGCGTTGACCCGCGTCACGCCGACCAGATGGTACGCGGTGTGGTCCAGTTGCCGAACGGCACCGGCAAGACCGTGCGCGTGGCTGTTTTTGCGCGCGGCGTGAAGGCGGACGAAGCCAAGGCTGCGGGCGCGGACATCGTTGGCGCCGAAGACCTGCTGGAAATCATCCAGGGCGGCAAGATCGAGTTCGATCGTTGCATCGCGACCCCGGATATGATGCCGCTGGTTGGCCGTCTGGGCAAAATCCTCGGGCCCCGCAACCTGATGCCGAACCCCAAGGTTGGTACCGTGACGATGGACGTGAAAACCGCCGTCGCCGCTGCCAAAGGTGGTGAAGTGCAGTTCAAGGTCGAAAAAGCCGGCGTTATCCATGCGGGTATCGGCAAGGTCTCGTTCACCGACGAGATGCTGTCGCAGAACGTGCGCGCCTTTGTTGATGCCGTGACCCGTGCAAAGCCGGCAGGAGCCAAGGGTTCCTACCTGCGCAAGGTCTCGCTGGCCTCGACAATGGGTCCGGGCGTTTCGGTTGATCTGACCTCGGCCACCGCCAAGTAAGATCTGCGCCCGCGTTTCGGGGCGTCAAGATAACTACAGTTCTGGAAAACGGTCGCCTTTGGGTGGCCGTTTTTCTTGTTGCAGGGGCCTTACGGTGGCAGTTTTGCGGTCAAACAGACATCAGATCTGTCTCGAGCAGGAGAACATCATGGACAACCGCGACATGCGGCAGCTGAGATTTCGGCTGTAATCCGGGATCTTGCAAGGGATTGGATCCACGAAGATCACCAGCGCGGGCTGGGTTGCAGCTTTGTTGACAAGTTCCCCTCAAAATAGCGCCCGAATCTGCTGATCCCGCCGCAACAGATCGTCGCGCACATCGCGGCGGGGCACATTGAGGCGGGGCAGGGCGCTGAAGCCCCCGCCGGGCCCTATCTTTTACTCCATCAGCGCCGCAATTGCGCCTACCGCGAGGCGCGGCTTTGCATGAAAAAGGGCCGTATCCCCCGCGCCGACTATCGCGGCCAGGTTGACCACTATCAGGCGCTGCGTTTCCGCTGGAAAGTGGGCTCTATGTGAATACGATGATGGTGCAAAAGATGGGCGATCCGGCCACCGACCGCTTTAACGAGGCGTGGTTTGACCATTTCCAGACCTTCTCGCAGCGCGATCAGATCTCGTTGCCCTTCATGCTGTGGCATTTAGATTATCCGGTGCGCCTGATGCCGGCATCTCTGTTCGATCTGGTGCAATGGCCAGTGTTCAAAAAGTTCCGCCGCCAGCAGTTTCAATCGGCCCAGTGGGCGCCGGCAGCCAAAGCCGAGCGGCGCGCGCTGGCGGCCTGAAAATTCGGCGCCAAATTCACGCGTTTGACATGTCGCTATGAATTGGGGGTTGGAATTCCAACGCGCAGCGACTAACTAACCCTCAGCAGCAAGGGGCGCGATTCGTCGTGGCCCCTGTTGTTTTTCGTCCGAGACGGTGGGTGGCTGGATATCCAGCCGTAATTCCTGCCTGAGACGGGATCAGACCTGATCTTCCTGAGGATCACTCCTTAGGCGCGATGGCTCAGTCCCGTAAGGACCCGTGTACCGGAATTTCCGGTGCGAATGAGCCGGGGGTATCCCCCAAACTTGGAGTGAAACTGTGGATAGAGCCCAAAAAGAGAAAGTGGTCGCCGATCTGGACCAAATCTTCGCAAGCTCTGGCGTGGTTGTGGTTGCACACTACGTAGGTATGACCGTTGCACAGATGCAGGACCTGCGCGCAAAAATGCGCGAAGTAGGTGGGTCCGTACGCGTTGCCAAGAACAAGCTCGCCAGAATCGCCCTTGACGGGAAGCCCGGTGTTAAAATGGGCAACCTGCTGATGGGGATGACCGTACTCGCATTCTCGGATGACCCAGTGGCTGCGGCCAAGGTTGCCGAGGCCTATGCCAAGGTAAACGACAAGTTCGTTATCCTCGGCGGGGCAATGGGCGATACGGTTCTGGACCAGGCTGGCGTAAAAGCTGTCGCCTCGTTGCCGTCGCGTGAAGAGCTTATCGCTCAGATCGTCGGCATGATCGGGTCGCCCGCTTCTGCACTTGCTGGTGCCATTGGCGCGCCTGCTGCGAACATCGCAAGCATCCTTTCGACCATCGAGGAGAAGGCTGCGGCCTGATCCTGACCTGCGTGGGACATCCCCATCGCGTTGGAACCCTTAACCTTACGGAATGAGCAAATGGCTGATCTGAACAAACTCGCTGAAGAAATCGTCGGTCTGACCCTGCTGCAAGCGCAGGAACTGAAGACCATCCTGAAGGACAAGTATGGCATCGAGCCGGCAGCCGGTGGCGCCGTCATGATGGCAGCCGGTCCGGCAGCTGCTGCGGCTCCGGTCGAAGAGCAGACAGAATTTGATGTTGTGCTGACCGAAGCTGGTCCGAACAAAATCAACGTCATCAAAGAAGTCCGCACCATCACCGGTCTGGGCCTGAAAGAAGCCAAGGACCTCGTTGAGGCCGGCGGCAAAGTCAAAGAAGGCGTCACCAAAGCTGACGCTGAAGGCTTCAAGAAAACCCTCGAGGCCGCTGGCGCCAAGGTTGAACTGAAGTAATCCGGCAAGGAACGGTTTAGCGCCGTTCCGCCGCTGAAAATACGAGCTGGGTCGGGGGTAACCCCGGCCCAGTTTATCGCGTCTCGGAACCGGCTTTTGCGAAAGCCGGTTCCAAGGTGCGGTGACGGGTTCGGGAGCTGCCTGACGGGACAGGCGGCATGAATTGAACCTCTCTCCCCCTCTCGCCAAGCGGCGTGCCCCTGTGCCCGACAGGACGCGCGCCGGCGAAAAAGATGAAAGGTAACGATCAACATGGCGCAAGCTTACGTTGGCCAGAAGCGGATCCGTCGGTATTTCGGCAAAATTCGCGAAGTTCTGGACATGCCGAACCTGATTGAGGTTCAGAAATCCTCCTATGATCTGTTCTTGCGCTCGGGCGATAGCCCAAAGCCGCTTGACGGCGAGGGCATCCAAGGCACGTTCCAGTCGGTTTTCCCGATCAAGGACTTTAACGAAACCGCGGTTTTGGAGTTCGTGAAATACGAGCTTGAAAAGCCCAAATATGACGTTGACGAATGCCAGTCCCGCGACATGACCTATGCGGCACCTTTGAAGGTGACGCTGCGTCTGATCGTGTTTGATGTCGACGAGACCACGGGCGCGCGCTCGGTCAAGGACATCAAGGAACAAGACGTCTTTATGGGCGACATGCCCCTGATGACCCATAACGGCACCTTCATCGTGAATGGCACCGAGCGGGTTATCGTCAGCCAGATGCACCGCTCGCCGGGCGTGTTCTTTGACCATGACAAGGGCAAGACCCATTCCTCGGGCAAGCTTTTGTTCGCTTGCCGGATCATTCCTTACCGCGGCTCCTGGCTCGATTTCGAGTTTGACGCCAAGGACATCGTGTTCGCGCGCATCGACCGCCGCCGCAAGCTGCCGGTCACCACGCTGCTGTACGCGCTGGGCATGGACCAAGAAGGCATCATGGATGCCTATTACGAGACCATCAACTTCAGCCATGTCAAGAACAAGGGCTGGATCACCAAGTTCTTTCCGTCGCGCGTTTCGGGCACCCGTCCGACCTATGATCTGGTCGACGCGGCCACTGGCGAAGTAATCCTGAAAGCGGGCGAGAAGTGCACGCCGCGGATGGTGAAGAAGTGGAAAGATGACGGCTCGATCACCGAACTTCTGGTGCCCTTCGATCATATCCTCGGCCGCTATATCGCCAAGGACATCATCAACGAGCAGACCGGCGAAATCTGGGCCGAAGCTGGCGATGAGCTGACGATGGACTATGACCGCGATGGCTCGCCCAAGGGTGGGTCGGTCAAGCTGCTGGTGGATCAGGGCATCACCGATATTCCGGTGCTGGACATCGACAATATCAACGTCGGCCCCTACATCCGCAACACGATGGCGGCGGACAAGAACATGGGCCGCGATACCGCGCTCATGGATATCTACCGCGTTATGCGCCCCGGCGAGCCGCCGACGGTTGAGGCTGCCTCGCAGCTGTTCGACACGCTGTTCTTTGATAGCGAGCGCTATGATCTGTCTGCCGTTGGCCGGGTCAAGATGAACATGCGTCTGGATCTGGGCCGCCCCGATACCCAGCGCACGCTGGATCGCGCCGATATCGTCTCCTGCATCAAGGCTCTGACCGAGCTGCGCGATGGCAAGGGCGAGATCGACGATATCGACCACCTCGGCAACCGCCGGGTCCGCTCGGTCGGCGAGCTGATGGAAAATCAGTACCGCGTCGGCTTGCTGCGGATGGAGCGCGCCATCAAGGAGCGCATGTCCTCGGTCGAAATCGACACGATCATGCCGCAAGACCTGATCAACGCCAAACCGGCAGCGGCTGCGGTGCGTGAATTCTTCGGTTCTTCGCAGCTGTCGCAGTTCATGGACCAAACCAACCCGCTGTCCGAGGTTACGCACAAGCGCCGCCTCTCAGCCCTCGGGCCGGGCGGTCTGACGCGCGAGCGTGCGGGCTTTGAAGTCCGCGACGTTCACCCGACCCACTACGGCCGGATGTGCCCGATCGAGACGCCCGAAGGCCAGAACATCGGCCTGATCAACTCGCTGGCCACCTTTGCCCGCGTGAACAAATACGGCTTCATCGAGACCCCGTACCGCAAGGTGATCGACGGCAAGGTTACCGACGACGTGGTCTATATGTCCGCGACCGAGGAAATGCGCCACACCGTGGCACAGGCCAACGCCGCGCAGGATGCCGAGGGCCGCTTTACCGACGATCTGATTTCGTCGCGCAAAGCCGGTGACTTCATGCTGAATCCGCCAGATGCGATCGATTTGATCGACGTCTCTCCCAAGCAGCTGGTTTCGGTCGCCGCCTCCTTGATCCCCTTCCTTGAAAACGACGACGCAAACCGCGCCCTGATGGGTTCGAACATGCAGCGTCAGGCCGTGCCTTTGCTACAATCCGATGCGCCGTTCGTGGGCACCGGGATTGAAGCCGTGGTTGCACGCGATTCTGGGGCTGCCATCATGGCGCGCCGGGCAGGGGTGATCGACCAGGTGGACGCCACCCGTATCGTTGTGCGGGCGACTGAAATGCTGGAACCGGGCGAGCCGGGCGTGGACATCTACCGTCTGCGCAAATTCAAGCGCTCGAACCAGTCGTCCTGTATCAACCAGCGTCCGCTGGTAAAGGTGGGCGATACCGTGATGCGCGGCGAAGTGGTGGCCGACGGCCCCTGCACCGATCTGGGCGAGCTGGCACTGGGCCGGAACGTGATCGTCGCGTTCATGCCATGGAACGGCTATAACTACGAAGACTCGATCCTGATTTCCGAACGCATCCTGCGCGACGACGTATTCACCTCGATCCATATCGAAGAATACGAAGTGGCGGCCCGCGACACGAAACTGGGGCCAGAGGAAATCACCCGCGATATCCCGAACGTCGGCGAGGAAGCCCTGCGCAACCTCGACGAGGCCGGCATCGTCTATATCGGCGCCGAAGTGCAGCCGGGCGACATCCTTGTGGGCAAGATCACCCCCAAGGGCGAGAGCCCGATGACGCCAGAAGAAAAGCTTTTGCGCGCCATCTTTGGTGAAAAGGCTTCTGACGTCCGCGACACCTCGCTGCGTCTGCCGCCTGGCGCTTTTGGTACCATCGTCGAGGTCCGGGTGTTCAACCGGCACGGCGTGGACAAGGACGAGCGCGCCTTGCAGATCGAGCGCGAAGAAGTCGAACGTCTCGCCCGCGACCGCGACGACGAGCTGACCATTCTGGAACGCAACATCTACTCGCGCCTGAAAGCGCTGATCATGGGCCGCGTGGCCGTGAAAGGCCCCAAAGGCATCAAGACCGGCTCCACGATTGACGATGAACTGCTCGCTTCGCTGTCGCGCGGCCAGTATTGGCAGCTTGCCGTTGCCGAAGAGGACGTTGCCAAGGAAATCGAAGCCCTGCACGATCAGTTCGAAGCACAAAAGCGCGCTTTGGATCACCGCTTTGACGACAAAGTGGAAAAGGTCCGCCGCGGCGACGATCTGCCTCCGGGCGTGATGAAGATGGTCAAAGTCTTCGTCGCGGTAAAGCGCAAGCTGCAGCCGGGTGACAAGATGGCCGGCCGTCACGGCAACAAGGGCGTTATCTCCAAGGTCGTTCCAATCGAGGATATGCCCTTCTTGGCCGATGGCACCGCGGTCGATCTGGTTCTGAACCCGCTGGGCGTGCCGTCGCGCATGAACGTCGGTCAGATCCTTGAAACCCACATGGGCTGGGCCGCGCGCGGCCTCGGGATCAAGATCGACGAGGCGCTGCAAGCTTTCCGGCGCAACGGCGATATGACCCCGGTGCGCGAGGCGGTTCGTTTCGCTTATGGCGACGAGACCTATGAGGAATCCTTTGCCGAGCGTACCGAGGCAGAGTTCCTTGAACTGGCGGGGAATGTCACCAAAGGCGTGCCGATTGCCACGCCGGTGTTTGACGGCGCCAAGGAATCGGACGTGAACGACGCGTTGACCCGCGCTGGTTTTGACACTTCGGGCCAATCGGTGGTCTTCGATGGCCGCTCGGGCGAGCAATTCGCCCGCAAGGTCACCGTGGGCGTCAAGTACATGCTGAAACTTCACCACTTGGTGGATGACAAGCTGCACGCGCGCTCCACCGGTCCGTACTCGCTTGTGACCCAGCAACCGCTGGGCGGCAAAGCGCAGTTTGGGGGCCAGCGTCTTGGGGAGATGGAGGTCTGGGCTCTGGAAGCTTACGGCGCCGCCTATACCCTGCAAGAGATGCTGACCGTCAAGTCGGACGACGTGGCTGGCCGAACCAAGGTCTACGAGAGCATCGTCAAGGGCGAGGACAATTTCGAAGCCGGTATTCCGGAATCGTTCAACGTTCTCGTCAAGGAAGTGCGCGGCCTCGGCCTCAACATGGAACTCCTGGATGCGGAGGAAGAGTGATCGCAGCGCGGGGGTAACCCCCTAACCGCGATAGGCGGGGGTCACCCCCCGCCCCACTTCTCCCCCGCCGCCCCCATTCTTAGGAATTGATATGAACCAGGAACTCTCGACCAACCCGTTCAACCCGGTTGCCCCCGTCAAGACTTTCGATGAGATCAAGATCTCTCTGGCCTCGCCAGAGCGGATCCTGTCGTGGTCCTTCGGCGAGATCAAAAAGCCGGAAACCATCAACTACCGGACCTTCAAGCCCGAGCGGGACGGTCTGTTCTGCGCGCGGATCTTTGGCCCGATCAAGGATTACGAATGCCTGTGCGGCAAATACAAACGCATGAAATATCGCGGTGTTGTCTGCGAGAAATGCGGCGTTGAGGTTACCCTGCAAAAGGTACGCCGCGAGCGGATGGGCCATATCGAACTGGCAGCGCCGGTTGCGCATATCTGGTTCCTGAAATCTTTGCCCAGCCGGATCGGCCTGATGCTGGACATGACCCTGCGGGATCTGGAACGCATCCTTTACTTCGAAAACTATGTGGTGATCGAGCCCGGCCTGACCGATCTGGTTTACGGCCAGCTGATGACCGAAGAGGATTTCCTCGACGCGCAAGACCAGTACGGCGCGGACGCCTTCACCGCCAATATCGGCGCCGAAGCGATCCGCGAAATGCTGGCCGCGATTGATCTGGAATCGACCGCTGACCAGTTGCGCGAAGATCTGAAAGCCGCCACGGGCGAGTTGAAGCCGAAGAAGATCATCAAGCGTCTGAAGATCGTCGAAAGCTTCCTTGAATCCGGCAACCGCCCGGAATGGATGGTCCTGACCGTCCTTCCGGTTATCCCGCCGGAACTGCGTCCGCTGGTTCCTTTGGATGGCGGCCGTTTTGCGACGTCTGACCTGAACGATCTTTATCGCCGGGTCATCAACCGCAACAACCGTCTGAAGCGGCTGATCGAATTGCGCGCGCCCGACATCATCGTGCGCAACGAAAAGCGCATGCTGCAAGAAGCTGTCGATGCCCTGTTCGACAACGGCCGCCGCGGCCGTGTCATCACCGGCACCAACAAGCGCCCGCTGAAATCTCTGTCTGACATGCTGAAAGGCAAGCAGGGCCGTTTCCGCCAGAACCTTCTGGGCAAGCGCGTCGACTTTTCGGGTCGTTCGGTCATCGTGACCGGGCCGGAATTGAAACTGCACCAGTGCGGTCTGCCGAAAAAGATGGCGCTGGAGTTGTTCAAGCCCTTCATCTATTCGCGGCTTGAGGCAAAGGGTCTGTCCAGCACCGTCAAGCAGGCCAAGAAACTGGTCGAAAAAGAGCGTCCCGAGGTTTGGGATATCCTCGACGAGGTCATCCGCGAGCATCCGGTTCTTCTGAACCGCGCGCCCACGCTGCACCGTCTGGGTATCCAAGCGTTCGAGCCGATCCTGATCGAAGGCAAGGCGATTCAGCTGCACCCGCTCGTCTGCTCGGCCTTCAACGCCGACTTTGACGGCGACCAGATGGCTGTGCACGTGCCGCTGAGCCTTGAGGCCCAGCTGGAAGCCCGCGTTCTGATGATGTCGACGAACAACGTTCTGTCGCCCGCCAACGGCGCGCCGATAATTGTTCCGTCGCAGGACATGGTTCTGGGCCTCTATTACTGCACGATGGAACGCAAAGGCATGGTTGGCGAAGGCATGGCCTTTACCGACATCGAAGAGGTTGACCACGCGCTTGCCGCTGGCGCCGTGCATTTGCATGCCAAGATCAAGGCCCGCCTGCGTCAGGTTGACGAAGAGGGCAATATCGTCTGGAAGCGTTTCGACACCACGCCCGGCCGTCTGCGTTTGGGCAATCTTCTGCCGCTGAACGCCAAGGCACCGTTCGATCTGGTGAACCGCCTCTTGCGCAAGAAAGAAGTTCAGTCAGTCATCGACACCGTCTACCGCTACTGCGGCCAGAAGGAATCGGTGATTTTCTGTGACCAGATCATGGGTCTGGGCTTTCGTGAGGCGTTCAAGGCCGGGATTTCCTTCGGCAAGGACGACATGCTGATCCCCGACACCAAGTGGACGATTGTCAACGAGGTCAAGGAACAGGTTGCCGGCTTTGAACAGCAGTATCTGGACGGCCTGATCACTCAGGGCGAAAAGTACAACAAGGTCGTGGACGCCTGGTCCAAGTGCAACGACAAGGTGACGGACGCGATGATGTCCACCATCTCGGCGGCGCGCTATACGCCCGAGGGCGCTGAAATGGAGCCGAATTCGGTTTACATGATGGCCCACTCCGGCGCGCGCGGCTCGGTCACGCAGATGAAACAACTGGGCGGTATGCGCGGGCTGATGGCCAAGCCTTCGGGCGAGATCATCGAAACCCCGATCATCTCGAACTTCAAGGAAGGTCTGACCGTTCTTGAATACTTCAACTCGACCCACGGTGCCCGCAAGGGTCTGGCCGATACCGCGCTCAAGACGGCTAACTCGGGCTACCTGACGCGCCGTCTGGTGGACGTGGCGCAGGACTGCATCGTGCGCATGCATGATTGCGGCACCGAGCGGGCGATCACTGCTGAAGCCGCCGTGAACGACGGCGAAGTGGTGCAGACCCTGGCCGAGCGTGTTCTGGGCCGTGTGGCCGCCGATGACATCTGCGTGCCGGGCACGACCGAGGTTATCGTCGCACGCGGCGAGTTGATCGACGAGCGCCGGGCGGATCTTGTCGCCCAAGCGAACGTCGCGGTCACCCGCATCCGCTCGCCTCTGACTTGCGAGGCCGAAGAGGGCGTTTGCGCCATGTGCTACGGACGTGACCTTGCCCGCGGTACCTTGGTCAACCAAGGCGAGGCGGTCGGGATCATAGCGGCACAATCCATCGGCGAGCCGGGAACCCAGCTGACGATGCGGACCTTCCACATCGGCGGCGTGGCCCAGGGCGGCCAGCAAAGCTTCCTCGAAGCCAGCCAGGAGGGCCGCGTGGAATTCCGCAACGCCAACCTGCTCGCCAACGAGGCGGACGAGCAGATCGTCATCGGCCGGAACATGTCGCTTGCGATCATCGACGATGCGGGCCAGGAGCGGGCGGTTCACAAGCTGTCCTATGGCTCCAAACTGCACGTCCGTAACGGCGCGCAGGTCAAGCGCGGGGCGAAACTGTTCGAATGGGACCCCTATACCCTGCCGATCATCGCGGAAAAGCATGGCGTGGCCAAGTTCAAGGACCTGATCGCGGGCATCTCTGTGCGCGAAGATACCGATGATGCGACGGGCATGACACAGCGCATCGTTTCGGACTGGCGTTCTGCCCCCAAAGGCGGCGATCTGAAGCCTGAGGTGATCCTGATGGACCCGGCGACGGGCGATCCGGTGCGCAACGATGCAGGCAATCCGATCTCTTATCCGATGTCGGTGGATGCGGTTCTGTCGGTCGAAGACGGCCAGGAAATGAAGCCGGGCGACGTTGTGGCCCGTATCCCGCGCGAAGGCGCCAAGACCAAGGACATCACCGGGGGTCTTCCTCGCGTGGCCGAATTGTTCGAGGCTCGTCGTCCGAAGGATCACGCGATCATCGCCGAAGCTGATGGCTATGTGCGGTTCGGCAAGGACTACAAGTCCAAGCGCCGCATCACGCTGGAAGCCATCGACGAGACGCTGCAGCCGATGGAATACATGATCCCCAAGGGCAAACACATTCCGGTTCAGGAAGGTGATTTTGTCCAGAAGGGCGATTACATCATGGACGGCAACCCGGCCCCGCACGACATCCTGCGGATCCTGGGCGTTGAAGCGCTGGCAAACTACATGATCGACGAAGTGCAGGACGTCTACCGTCTGCAGGGCGTGAAGATCAACGACAAGCACATCGAAGTGATTGTGCGCCAGATGCTGCAAAAGCTGGAGATTCTGGACGGCGGCGACACCACGCTGCTGAAAGGCGAGCAGGTCGAAAAGATCGAGCTGGACGAAGAGAATGCCAAGGCCCGCGCCCGCGGCCTGCGTGAGGCGAAAGCCGAGCCGGTGCTGCTGGGGATTACCAAGGCGTCCTTGCAGACCCGTTCGTTCATCTCGGCGGCCTCATTCCAGGAAACCACGCGGGTGCTGACCGAAGCTTCGGTTCAGGGCAAGCGCGACAAACTGGTCGGCCTGAAAGAAAACGTGATCGTCGGCCGTCTGATCCCGGCCGGTACCGGCGGGGCCACCAGCCGCGTCAAAAAGATCGCCACCGACCGCGACCAGATCGTGATCGAGGCCCGCCGCTCTGAAGCCGAGGTTGCGGCCCAATTGGCAGCGCCTGTGGCGGCGGAGCCCTTGGTCGAGATGGACCTGATGGACGTCGTCGACAGCCGCGATTGATCTTGCGATGAAAAGTTAGAAAAGCCCCTCGGGAAACCGGGGGGCTTTTGTATTTGTGGCGGGACGCACAACTTTTGCTTGCGCAGATCGACCCTTTTGGCCCAAGGTCTACCCAGGAATAAGGGGTTGCTATGGATTTCTCTCAAAAAGTTAAAGATTTATCTCGACGTTCAAGGCACGCGTCGCAACACGCGCTGACTGAGGAAGCTACCAAGACAGCAGTAATCTTCCCGCTTATTCAGACATTTGGTTTTGATGTTTTCAACCTGGATGAGGTTGTTCCCGAATTCATCGCGGATGTCGGCCTGAAGAAAGGAGAGAAAGTTGATTTTGCGCTCAAGATTGACGGCAAAGTAAGTGTCCTAATTGAAGCCAAACCGATTTCAATGTCTCTAGGTACGGCACAGTATAGCCAGCTCTATCGCTACTTTGCCGTCATGGAAGCCAAGCTTGCCGTCCTGACAAATGGCCGTGAGATTTGGTTTTTTTCCGACGTCGATGAACCCAACAAGATGGACAAGAAGCCCTTCTTTAAGTTTGATCTGCAATCTTACGAAGAGAGCGAAGTCGCGGACCTTGCCCGGTTCCAAAAGGAGCAGTTCTCGATCGAGACGATTCTTGAAGCCGCCTAAAATCTGAAAGATGCGAGCGCGGCCGCCGCCTATATCAAGAAACAGCTAGCCAACCCCGATGACGATTTTGTCAAAATGATCGGGCGCCAGATTCGTGACAGCAGTCTAACAAAAGCAGTCGTTGAGCAACTGAAGCCCGCAATCCAAAGCGCGCTCGATATTGTGATCCGGGACCGGATCCAAGACAAACTCAATGTAGCTTTCCGTCCGGAACCGACCTTGGCCGAACAGGCCGCCGCCGCAGCCAAAGACGTCCAAGACGCCGCTGCCTTAAGCGACACCGTTACGACCGACGAAGAAATTCAGGCATTCATGATTGTAAGGGCAATTTCCGCAAGACTGGTTGATGTTGAGCGGGTGACGATGAGGGATGCGAAATCTTATTGTAGCATCTTCGTGGACGACAACAATCGAAAGCCTGTTTGCCGCTTTTACTTCAATGCTAAGAACTCGAGATCAATTGGGTTGTTCGATTCTCAGAAAGTGGAAACCAAGCACTTGATTGAGCGTCTTGCCGATATTTACGGGTATTCTAGGCAGATCGAAGAAAGCGTAAAGGCCCACATCTAGTTCAGGTAATCGGTCGGGGGTCGGGAAGACATTTCCGAAAGGGATCATCAGCTATCCCAAGCGCCGGGGCGAATTGGGCGGCGCCTGTCTGGCGGCCGCGGCTTGAGTTCGATTGACATCAAATTGGGCAAGAAAAGGTCTTTCGATCTTGTCCAACCCCTCCAACGCCCCACCCCAAGCCATGGGTTTGCTCGTCCCCCCTCCGGCGCACCCGGCTCCCTTCATTCTCTTCTGGAAACCCAACGCCGCCCCTGCTACCCCGTCACACATGAATATCTCCGATGATCTGCGCGGCACGCTTTATATGTGCCTTTCGATGATGGCCTTTACCGTCAACGACGCCTTCATGAAGTCGGTCACCCAGACCCTGCCGCTGTATCAGACCATCGCCCTGCGCGGCGTGATTGCTGTTTGCGGTCTCGGGCTGATCGCCGCCGCGACGGGCGCGCTGCGCATCAAGCTGACCCGCGCCGATGTCCGGCTGGTCGCGGTGCGCTCCTTTGCGGATGTTCTGGCAACGGTCTTTTTCCTGACCGCCCTTTTGCACATGCCCCTGGCCAATCTTTCCGCCATCATGCAGGCCATGCCGCTGGCGATCACGCTCGGGGCCGCCCTGCTTTACGGCGATCAGATAGGTTGGCGCCGGATGAGCGCGATCCTGGTTGGCTTTGCTGGCGTGATGATCATCATCCGCCCCGGCACCGAAGGATTTGACCGTTATGCCCTGCTCGGCGTCGCCTCAATGGCCTGCGTCGTTGCGCGGGATCTGGCGGTGCGGCCGCTAAAAAGCCATGTGCCCTCGGTCACCGTGGCGCTGGGCGCGGCGGTCGGGGTGACGTTGATGGGGCTGATCGGCACGCTTTGGGGCGGCTGGGCGGCGGTATCACCGGGGCAGGGCCTCTCTATTCTGGGCGCGGGCCTGTTTTTGATCGCGGGCTATCTGTCGGCGGTGACCGCGATGCGTTGGGGCGAGATCGGGCTGGTGGCGCCCTTCCGCTATACCTCGCTTCTCTGGGCAATCCTGCTGGGCTGGGTCGCTTTTTCGGAACTGCCGGACTTTTGGACGCTTATAGGTTCTGGCATCGTGGTCGCGGCCGGCATATTCACGTTGCTGCGCGAGAGGGCGCTCAACAGAGCATTGGCGGCATGAAATACGGGCTGTTCCTGATTTTGGCCTCGGCAGCGGTGCTGCTGGTCTTTGGACTTTGGCCGCAGCTCGATCTGGTCAGCTCTGCGCTGTTCTGGGACGGAACCGGATTTCCGCTAGAGCAAAACCCGGCGAATGTGGCGCTGCGCTGGGTGCTGCGGGTCACACCATTTCTGCCGGTGCTTGCCGGGATCATCATTCTGGCCGGGGCGCGCTGGCTGCCGGACGCCGTGTTCAGGCTCACAAGGCGCGACTGGTGCGTGATCGTCTTGACCTTCTTGGCTGGCCCCGGTCTGCTGGTCAATCGCGGGTTTAAGGCCTTTTGGGGCCGAGCGCGGCCCCGCAATGTCACCGAATTTGGCGGTGAAAAGATCTTTACCCCGCCGCATGTCTGGACCGACCAATGCGAGGCCAATTGCAGCTTTGTCTCGGGCGAGGTCAGCGCTGTCACCGCGCTTAGTGTGGCCTTGGTGATGCTGCTTGCGGCCAACCGGGGGCGGATGGGGGCGGGCAGCTATCAGACGGGCATTGCGGTGGCCATTCTGCTGCCCTTCCTGTCGGCTTTTCAGCGCATATCGGCGGGCGGACACTTCTTGTCGGATTCGATTTTGGCCGTGCTTTTCACCCTGCTTGTGGCCCTGATTACACAACGGATTGTTGCCCCCAAGGGCCGTTGACAAGCCCTGCTAACCCGCGTATTTGCCGCCAATCAGGACGCGATAGGGGGATTCTCTGCCGCGTTTTGGGCTAAAACTTGATGTGGTCAAGATCCGGGTTCGCCCCCCGATCCTCTGGAATTCCACCGTGTTATCCCGGCTCCGGGATATATGCGGTGTTTCATGTTTTGCGATTCGCGCAAGACATGCGTCGAGAAGCAGTGCCCCGATCCTCGGGGCGAGTATTGACAGCGCCAATGACGGTGCAAAACGAGGTACGTGAATGCCGACTATCCAACAGCTTATCCGCAAGCCGCGGGAGCCTAATGTGCGGAAGTCCAAGTCGCAGCACTTGGAATCCTGCCCGCAAAAACGTGGGGTTTGTACCCGCGTTTACACCACCACCCCGAAAAAGCCGAACTCGGCTATGCGGAAAGTCGCAAAAGTGCGTCTGACCAACAGCTTCGAGGTCATTTGCTATATCCCCGGCGAAAAGCACAACCTTCAGGAACACTCTGTGGTTCTGATCCGCGGCGGTCGTATCAAAGACCTTCCCGGCGTTCGCTATCACATCCTGCGCGGCGTTTTGGACACCCAAGGTGTCAAAGACCGTCGTCAGCGTCGTTCGAAATACGGCGCTAAGCGTCCGAAGTGAGGAGATAGAAAATGTCACGTCGTCACGCCGCTGAAAAGCGCGAAATTCTGCCTGATGCCAAGTATGGCGATAAGGTTCTGACCAAATTCATGAACAACCTGATGCTCGACGGCAAAAAGTCGATCGCAGAAGGCATCGTGTATGGCGCACTTGAGCGGGTACAGACCCGTTTGAAGCGCGAACCGATCCAGTGCTTCCACGAAGCGCTTGAGAATGTGAAACCTTCGGTCGAGGTGCGTTCGCGCCGCGTCGGCGGTGCCACCTATCAGGTTCCCGTCGAAGTCCGCACCGAGCGCCGTGAAGCGCTCGCGATCCGTTGGTTGATCATCGCGGCGCGCAAGCGCAACGAAAATACCATGGAAGAGCGTCTGGCTGCCGAGCTTTCGGATGCCGTCAATAACCGTGGAACCGCCGTCAAAAAGCGCGAAGACACCCATAAGATGGCCGACGCGAACAAAGCGTTCAGCCATTATCGCTGGTAAAGGTTTATCATGGCACGCGACTATACTCTGAACCGCTACCGCAATTTTGGCATTATCGCGCATATCGACGCCGGTAAGACCACGACGACCGAGCGGATCCTGTACTATACCGGCAAGGTTCATAAGATCGGCGAAGTCCATGACGGCGCCGCGACGATGGACTGGATGGAGCAAGAGCAAGAGCGTGGCATCACGATCACCTCGGCTGCGACCACGACCTTCTGGCAGCGCCAGATCGACAGCGCTGATCTGACGTCGGACGACAAGTACCGTTTCAACATCATCGACACCCCCGGCCACGTTGACTTCACGATTGAAGTCGAGCGTTCGCTGGCGGTGCTTGATGGTGCTGTGGTGCTGCTTGACGGAAACGCAGGCGTCGAGCCGCAGACCGAAACCGTTTGGCGTCAGGCCGACCGGTACAAGGTTCCGCGGATCGTTTTTGTCAACAAAATGGACAAGACCGGCGCTGATTTCTACAATTGCGTCAAGATGATCAAGGATCGTACCGGCGCTAATCCGATGCCGATCCAGATCCCGATCGGGGCCGAGGACAAGCTGGAAGGCATCATCGACCTGATCACCATGGAAGAATGGGTCTATGAAGGTGAAGATCTGGGCGCTTCCTGGGTCCGCCAGCCGATCCGCGCCGAGCTGAAGGCCGAGGCTGACAAGTGGCGTTACAACATGCTGGAAATCGCAGTCGAGCAAGACGACGCCGCGATGGAAGCCTATCTTGAAGGTAACGAGCCTGACGAGGCGACGCTGCGCAAGCTGATCCGCAAGGGTACGCTCGCCATTGATTTCGTTCCGATCCTGGCCGGTTCGGCGTTCAAGAACAAAGGCGTGCAGCCGCTGCTGAACGCCGTTATCGACTTCCTTCCCGATCCTCTGGACGTGCCGGCCTATGTTGGCTTCGCTCCGGGCGACGAGACGGAAACCCGTAACATCGAACGCTCTGCCAGTGATGAGCAGCCCTTCTCGGGTCTGGCTTTCAAGATCATGAACGACCCCTTCATGGGCACCCTGACCTTTACCCGGATCTATTCGGGTCATGTCAAAAAGGGTGATCAGATCCTGAACGCCACCAAGAACCGCAAAGAGCGGGTTGGCCGGATGGTGATGATGCATGCCAACAAGCAAGAAGAAATCGGCGAAGCTTTTGCCGGTGACATCATGGCTTTGGCGGGTCTGAAAGAAACCACCACGGGCGATACCTTGTGTGACATCGCAAAGCCGGTTGTCTTGGAAACCATGACCTTCCCGGTCCCGGTGATCGAGATCGCGGTTGAGCCGAAGACCAAGGCTGACCAGGAAAAGATGGGCATAGCTTTGGCCCGTCTTGCTGCCGAGGATCCGTCGTTCCGCGTTGAAACTGATCAGGAATCCGGCCAGACGATCATGAAGGGCATGGGGGAACTTCACCTCGATATCCTGGTTGACCGGATGCGCCGCGAATTCAAGGTCGAGGCCAATATCGGCGCGCCGCAGGTGGCCTACCGCGAGACCATCAGCCGCGAGCATGAGATCGACTACACGCACAAGAAGCAAACCGGTGGTACCGGCCAATTCGCGCGCGTCAAGTTGGTGATCACGCCGACTGAACCGGGCGTTGGCTATTCTTTTGAGGCCAAGGTTGTGGGCGGTTCGGTGCCGAAGGAATATATCCCCGGCGTCGAAAAAGGCATCAAGTCGGTGATGGATTCGGGCCCGCTGGCCGGCTTCCCGGTGATCGACTTCAAGGTCTCGTTGATTGACGGTGCTTACCATGACGTTGACTCCAGCGTTCTTGCCTTTGAAATCGCGGCCCGTGCCGCGATGCGCGAAGGCCTGAAGAAAGCTGGCGCCAAGCTGCTGGAACCGATCATGAAAGTCGAAGTGGTGACCCCGGATATCTATACCGGCGGCGTCATTGGCGATTTGACCTCACGTCGGGGCATGATCGAGGGGCAGGATGCGCGCGGCAACGCGAACGTCATTAACGCTATGGTGCCTTTGGCCAACATGTTCGGCTATATCAACACCTTGCGGTCGATGTCTTCGGGTCGGGCAACCTTCTCGATGTCCTTCGACCACTATGATGCTGTGCCCGAGAACATCAGCCAAGAGATCCAGAAGAAATACGCATAAGCGGGGTGGGCGGATCGCCCATCCTACCATCCCGTCGGGTGTGCAACACGCCCATCCACAGACCGAATTTAGGAGGCCATCATGGCAAAGGCAAAGTTTGAACGGAATAAGCCGCACGTTAACATTGGCACGATTGGCCACGTTGACCACGGCAAGACCACTCTGACGGCAGCGATCACCAAGTATTTTGGGGAATTTCGCGCCTATGACCAGATCGACGGCGCACCCGAAGAGCGGGCGCGTGGGATCACGATCTCGACCGCGCATGTGGAATATGAGACGGAAGCCCGTCACTACGCCCATGTCGACTGCCCCGGCCACGCGGATTATGTGAAGAACATGATCACC
>CAIYZT010000073.1 GCA_903930735.1 uncultured Paracoccaceae bacterium
AAGAACAAAAAGACCATCGGAAAATGCGGCAGCCAGTACCAGTTCAGCAGGCCATAATCGCCGTCCTGCGCCGCCACGATCGCGCCGAAATTCATCGAGCCGGTGGAGATGATGATACCGATGATGATCAGACCCAATGAGACCTCGTAGGAGATCATCTGCGCGGCCGAGCGCAAGGAGCCGAGGAAGGGGTATTTGGAGTTTGACGCCCAGCCGCCCATGATCACGCCGTAAACCTCCAGACTGGAGGCGGCAAAGACGAACAGGATCGCGACGTTGATATCGGCGAGGACCCAGCCTGCATCAAACGGGATCACGGCCCAGGCGAGGATGGCGAGCACGAAGGACACCAGAGGCGCCATGAAAAACACGGCGCGGTCAGCGCCGGCCGGCACGATGATTTCCTTGACCACATATTTAAGCGCATCGGCCACCGATTGCAGAAGGCCAAAGATCCCGACGACATTGGGGCCCCGGCGCATCTGGACCGCGGCCCAGATCTTGCGGTCGGCATAGACGAGAAACAGAAGGCTGATCATCACGAAACCGATGATCAAAAGGCTCTGCGCCGCGATCAGCAGCGCCGTCCCCAAACCCGTTTGCAAAAACTCAGCCATCTTGTCTCGTCCCCGTCTCTTTGCCTCGTCCCGTGGTCCCGGGCCTTTGGCCCTAAACCGTTGGAATGCCTTGCGCGCCGCAGTCCCTGACCGTCACTTCGGCATCGATCGTTTTCAGCCCGTCGGGCAGCGCCGCCGAGATGGTGTAAACCGCATCCCCGCGCCAAACTCCACCCTGATTATCGACATTCGTGCGCACATGGCGCGCAAACCCAAAACCGCGGATCAGCGCATATTGAGCGGCCGCGCAGCGCCCATAGCTGGCCACGTCCTCGTTATCCCGCGCGCCGCGCATCTGGACCCGGAAACTCACCAGATCCCCCTCCAACAACAGGGTTTCGATCCCCATGTATTCGGGCGCGAAACTGGTCTCGTCCGGCTTTTCCGTGCAGCCCAATAGCACCGCCAAAGCGGTCCCGAACCCGAGCAATGGGGTCCAGAGGCGGCTCATTCCTATTCCGCCGCCATCGCGGTCGTACCGCGCGCCTTGGCGCCGGCAGAAAGCTCGGCCATGACGGTGGAGGCCCGCGCGATCGGGTTGGTCAGGTAGAAATCACGGATGGCGTTGCGGAAGGTTGCCGCACCCAGGGCAGCCAGCGGCAGCGTCTGCCACGCGTTCAGCGGCACCTCGTCCACGTCGCCCAGATGCGGATGGCCAGCGATCAGCGCCCGGCGCAGCCCCGCAAGGCTGTCCCACGGCAAAGCGGCGCCAAGCTCGCCCGAAAGCGCGCGTAGGATGGCCCAGTTTTCTTTGGCCTGCCCCGGCGCAAAACCGGCGCGCATCGCCAGTTGCGGGCGGCCTTCGGTATTGACGAAGAGCCCGTTTTCCTCGGTATAGGCCGCGCCCGGCAGGATGATATCGGCGCGGCTTGCGCCCCGATCCCCGTGGCTGCCCTGATAGATCACGAACGGCCCCGCCGCGATTTCGACCTCGTCTGCGCCCAGATTGTAGATCACTTCGGCGCCTTCGGTGGCCGCCTTCAGACCGCCCGCGGTCACGGCCCCCACATCCATTGCGCCGACGCGCGAGGCGGCGGTATGCAGGATCAAGAGCTTGGAGTTCGAGTTTTCCGCCAGCTTCATCGCATGGGCCAGCACCGCCTCGCCATCCGCTTCGTTGATGGCACCCTGACCGACGATCACCAGCGTGGGCTTGTCGCGGGTCTCTTGCGAGATTTCCATCGACGACAGCCGTTCCAGTGCCGCGCGGTCGGTGCCAACATGGTCATAGTCAAAGGTCAGATCCACCGCTTCGCCGACCAGACCGATCTGCGCGCCCTTGGACCATGCCTTGCGCAGACGCGCATTCAAAACCGGAGATTCCAGACGCGGATTGGTGCCGATCAGCTGAATCATCTTTGCGCTGTCGATATCTTCGATCGTCGCCGTGCCCACATAGGCCGAGCGGTTGCCCGCCACCAGCTTTGCCCCATCGGTGCGACATTCGATATGACCGCCCAGGCCCTCGACCATGGCTTTCAGCGCAAAGATCGCCTCGGCCGGGGCCAGATCCCCGACCAGAGCGGCCACTTTCTTGCCCTTCATCGCGGCGGCGGCGGCGGTCAAAGCCTCGTCCCAGCCCGCTTTGCGCAATTTGCCGTTCTCGCGGATAAAGGGCGTGTCCAGCCGCTGACGGCGCAGGCCATCCCAGACAAAGCGGGTCTTGTCGGAGATCCATTCCTCATTCACGCCGTCATGGTTGCGCGGCAGGATGCGCATCACTTCGCGGCCCTTGGTGTCGATTCGGATGTTCGATCCCAGCGCGTCCATCACGTCGATGCTCTCGGTCTTGGTCAGCTCCCAAGGCCGGGCGGTAAAGGCATAGGGCTTGGAGGTCAGCGCGCCCACCGGGCACAGATCGATGATATTGCCCTGCAGGTTGCTGTCCAAAGTGGCGTTCAGATAAGAGGTGATTTCGGCATCCTCGCCGCGCCCCGTCTGGCCCATCTGATGAATGCCCGCGACCTCGGTTGTGAAACGCACGCAGCGGGTGCAGGAGATGCAGCGCGTCATCTTGGTCTCGACCAGCGGTCCCAGATCCAGATCTTCCGACGCGCGCTTGGGCTCGCGGTAGCGGCTGAAATCGACGCCGTAAGCCATGGCCTGATCCTGCAGATCACATTCGCCGCCCTGATCGCAGATCGGGCAATCCAAGGGATGGTTGATCAGCAAGAACTCCATCACCCCCTCGCGGGCCTTTTTGACCATCGGCGAGGTGGTTTTGACAAAAGGCGCCTCGCCATTGGGGCCGGGGCGCAGATCGCGGACCTGCATGGCGCAAGAAGCGGCGGGTTTCGGCGGGCCGCCCACCACTTCGACCAGACACATCCGGCAATTGCCCGCAATCGTCAGCCGCTCGTGGTAGCAAAACCGCGGGATCTCCACGCCGGCCACTTCGGCAGCTTGGATGATCGTCATCGCGCCGTCCACTTCGACTTCGATGCCGTCGATGCTGATCTTTTTGAGGTTGCTCATCTGTCACTCCGCTCCGCTTTTGGTCCAAATCCCCAAAACGGCTGGTAAATTGCTGGTCGTTTCATTCGATGCCAACCACATAATGGGTTGGCGGATAAACCTTGCCCTTGTCAATAACGACAAGGGAATCGTGGATATGCAGCCCGCTGACCCACGCGGCGCGCGCCGGGACATGCGGCGCTTTGCCGTGATACCAATGATGCGTATCATCGATCATCCTGTGGACTTCGTCATAGAAATTTCCGGGCGCATTGAACCCGCCACCAAAGCTCGGGCTATAGGCCGTATGCAGATCTTCGATCATGTAGATGCCGCCCATTTCAGCGACAACCTTGGCCAGGAATGCCGGGTCATCTTGCGATCCGATCCGCACCTGCCCAGAAAGCCCGTCAAAGGCGGCGCAGTCCGGGTTGATGTCGATGCCGAAAATCACCGCCTCGGGTCCGAAATACTGGCGCCAGAGCGTCAGCGAGCCGCCCCCCGAAACGCCGATTTCCAGAAACTTCAGAAGTTTGCCGCGATAGGGCGAAAAGTAGCAGTCATACAGGGGCAGGAAATGGTGCCATTTATGGATGGCCGTTTCCGTAGGCTCGGCGAAAAGGCCGGCCAAGCCGCCCGCAGCGCCATATTTCTCGAGGATATCGGCCCCGACATCCGGTCCAGTGAATTCAAAAGATTTCAACTTGGCCTCCGCAGCGCGGGCATTGGGCAAGGCATAACACCGGCGCAGGCCTGTCGCCCGGCGATCCCCCTTGCACGCTGAGACCAAGACAGATGCATCATTTCCACGAACTCAGCAAACTACCCGCCAGGGTTTCGGCCGCAATCTCGCCGCGCCCAGCCAGACAAAAGCTCTCTTGATCACCGGGCACCGCGCCGGCCTCGGTCAGATAGGCCTGGGCCAAAGCGTTAATCCGGGCTTTCTCGCTCTTGTCCTTCAGAAAGGCGCGCACCTCGGTCTCGGTATAGCCTTCGGCGCGCGCGTAATCTTCGAGATCGCCCATCTTTTGAAAGACCACCAGATAGCGCGCCGAGATCGACGCGCAGGTGTTGCGGATCTCATCCGCGACCTTGGCCGCCACGAGGCTTTGGGTGATATGGTCATTTTGGTTCAGCGCAACCTGTGCTTGGGAAGGCCCGCCCAAGGCCAGACCCAAAGCCGCCGCCATAAGACACTTGTTCGACATTTTGCCCTCCTTCAGGGAACTACCCTGCAAAGATGGGCGACAAGCGCTTGATATGCCATGACAAGACCCCGTGATGGGCAGCAAAAGGCCGGAGTTCAGGCGCGCGGTCATTGGCAGCCCTCCTCAAAGGTCCAAAGCCCGCCCGCAAAGCTGCCCAAGGCGCGCGGGTCCAGCCTTTGGCCGCGCGCGGCGCAGAACTGGACCGCGACGGCTTCGGCAAGCAAGCCCTCGTCTGGCGCAAAGGGGCCGGCCTGACGCGACACCGAAATTTCGGCTCCGCCGATCAGCGGTTGCAAATCGGCCATGAACCCCACGCCGCCCAACATAACCTCAACCGGACCCGACGCCGCCAGCGACATCGGCGCGGGGGCCGATGAGGCACAAGCGGTGAGCAGGAGACTTGACATGACTAGGGCTGCTTTCAAGGGGCTGATTTTCGGTACTATTCGGCCGCAATGGCCGAAACGCGGCCGGTCTTCTTGGCCTTGATCCGGTCTTCAATCTCGTCCCGGAAATGCCGCACCAGCCCCTGAATGGGCCAGGCCGCCGCATCGCCAAGCGCGCAGATCGTATGGCCCTCAACCTGTTTGGTGACCGAAAGCAGCATGTCGATCTCTTCGACCTCGGCCTCGCCGCGCACCAGACGGTCCATGACCCGCATCATCCAGCCTGTGCCTTCGCGGCAAGGCGTGCACTGGCCGCAAGACTCGTGCTTGTAAAACTTGGACAGCCGCCAGATCGCCTTGATCACATCCGTCGACTGATCCATCACGATCACCGCCGCCGTCCCCAGACCCGAGCGCTGCTCGCGCAGCCAGTCGAAATCCATGATCGCGTCTTCGCATTGCGCCGCGTTCAGCATCGGCACGGACGATCCACCGGGGATCACCGCCTTGATGTTTTTCCAACCGCCCCGGACCCCGCCGCAATGCGTATCCAACAGTTCGCGCAAGGAAATCGACATCGCCTCTTCGACGACGCAAGGATTGTTCACATGGCCCGAAATTCCAAACAGTTTGGTGCCCGAATTGTTCGGCCGGCCAAAGCCCGCAAACCATTCCGCCCCGCGCCGCAGGATCGTGGGCACAACGGCGATGGATTCGACGTTGTTCACCGTGGTTGGACATCCGTACAGTCCTGAGCCCGCCGGAAATGGCGGCTTCATGCGCGGCATGCCCTTTTTGCCCTCAAGGCTTTCGAGCAGCGCGGTTTCTTCGCCGCAGATATAGGCCCCCGCGCCGTGATGCAGGTAGCAATCGAAATCAAATCCCGATTTGGCCGCGTTCTTGCCGACCAGACCCGCCTCATAGCATTCGTCAATCGCCGCCTGCAGCGCCTCGCGTTCGCGGATATATTCGCCGCGGATATAGATGTAGCAAGTATTCGCCCCCATCGCGAAAGCAGCGATCAGCGCGCCCTCGATCAGGGTATGGGGATCATGGCGCATGATCTCGCGGTCTTTGCAGGTGCCGGGCTCGGATTCGTCGGCATTGATCACCAGATAGGCCGGGCGGCCATCGGATTGCTTTGGCATGAACGACCATTTCAGCCCGGTCGGAAAACCCGCCCCGCCCCGCCCGCGCAGACCCGAGGCCTTCATGATCTCGACGATCTTGTCCCGCCCCAGCGCGATCAGCCCCGCCGTGCCATCCCAATGCCCGCGTTTCATCGCCCCCTTCAGCGTGCGGTCATGCATGCCGTAAAGGTTGGTGAAAATGCGGTCTTGATCCTTGAGCATGTCTTGCCCTTCCTATGCCCGGCGCTTGCGCCAGATTTGATACGTCGTGACGAGGGCCCAGATGAACCCCGCCAAAGCTGCCAGATCGATCAGAAAGGCATAGC
>CAIYZT010000074.1 GCA_903930735.1 uncultured Paracoccaceae bacterium
TCCAGCAACTTTACCTGTTTCGAAATCGCCGCCTGTGTCAGGTTCAATTCCGAGACGGCATTGGTAAAGCTGAGATGCCGGGCCGAGGATTCAAAGGCGCGCAGCCATGGAAGGGGGGCATTTGATGCGACATATGGATCCTTTCCTTTGGGTTTTGGGGGCAGCAATAACCCTCCGGCGGGCGATGGCCAAACGCGAGATCCATCTTAGCCCCCTTTTTCGTCATGTGTAAGTTGGCCAATTACCGGCTAGGAGATGGCCGTTCCAAAGGGATGATCTTATGACCGCGCCCCCCTATTCCCAGCTGCTCATCGGCCAATTGCTCCGCGCGCCGGCGGGCAGCGATCCGGACCAGACCATCCATGACGGCGCGGGCCGCGTGCAGACATACCGGCAATTTCACGCGCGGATCGGCCAGCTGGCAGCGGCGCTGGCCCGAATGGGTCTGGGGCGCGGGGCGACGATTGCGGTGATGGATTGGGACACGCCGCGCTATCTGGAGTGCTTTTTCGCCGTCCCGATGATCGGCGCCACGTTGCATACCGTGAATATCCGCCTGTCGCCCGAACAGGTGCTGTTCACTATCAACCATGCCGAAGATGACGCGGTCCTGTGCCATGCCGATTTCCTGCCGATGCTTTTGCCGCTGTTGCCCCGGATCAGACGCCCCGCAAGGCTGATCTTTCTGACCGACGGACCCGCCGTTCTGCCCCCCGGTTTTGCCGGCGAATACGAATCGCTCCTGGCCGCCGAGAGCGCCGACTTCGCCTATCCCGATCTGCCCGAGGACTCCCGCGCCACGCTGTTCTACACCACCGGCACCACCGGCGATCCAAAGGGGGTCAGCTATAGCCACCGCCAGTTGGTGCTGCATACGCTTGCGGTGACGGCGGGTTTTGGCACGGTGCCGGGCAAGGGCGGCGTCAAGCGCGACGATGTCTATATGCCGCTGACGCCGCTGTTTCACGTCCACGGCTGGGGATTTCCCTATGTCGCCACCTTTTTGGGCCTGAAACAGATCTATCCCGGCCGGTATGACCCGGCGCGCCTGCTGGCGCTGATTGCCGAACACAAAGTGACTTTTTCCCACTGCGTTCCAACGATACTGTCGATGCTGCTGGACGCGGCCGATGCCGCGCGCAGCGATCTGAGCGGGTGGAAAGTCGTGATCGGCGGCGCTGCCCTGTCCGAAGGCTTGGCCCGCCGCGCCTTGGACAAAGGCATCAATATCCACGCCGCTTATGGGATGTCGGAAACCTGCCCCTTCGTGACCATGGCCGATATGGTGGCCAGCCAAAGCGATGACGATATCACCATTCGCACCGCCACGGGGCGCGCCGCGCCCTTGGTCGAGCTGCGGGTGGTGGACCCCCAGATGCGCGATGTGCCCCATGACGGGCGCACCACGGGCGAGGTGGTGGCTCGCGCGCCTTGGCTGACCGCCGGCTATCTGCACAACCCCCAAGGCAGCGCCGATCTTTGGCAGGGCGGCTGGCTGCACACCGGGGATGTCGCGCATATGACGGCCAACGGCACCCTGCGCATCACCGACCGGCTGAAAGACGTGATCAAGTCGGGCGGGGAATGGGTCTCGTCACTGGCGCTGGAAAATCTGGCCTCGACGGCGCCGGGTCTGCGCGAGGTGGCGGCGGTGGGCGTGCCGGATGAGCGCTGGGGCGAGCGGCCGGTTCTGGTGGTGGTTCTGGCCGGGTCGGAGCCTGTGGACGCGGCCATCAAACAGCGCCTCTCGGGGGCGATTGCGGCGGGGGACCTGCCGAAATGGGCCATGCCCGACCGGATTTGCGTGGTGACAAGTTTGCCGCGCACCTCGGTCGGTAAGATCGACAAGAAATTGATCCGGCAGATGATGGCAAAAGGAGAAATAGCATGAACCGCGAAGCTGTGATCGTCTCGGTTGCCCGCACGCCGATCGGGCAGGCCTTCAGGGGCAGTCTGAACAATATCAAATCGCCCAGCCTTGCGGCCCATGCGATTGCGGCTGCGGTGGCGCGGGCGGGTATTGATCCGGGCGAGATCGAGGATATGGTCATGGGCACGGTCTTGGGTGCGGGGACGGCGGGGATGAACCTTGGCCGGCTGTCGGTGCTGGCCGCCGGCCTGCCCGTGACTGTCTCGGGCCAGACGGTGGACCGGCAATGTGCCTCGGGGTTGATGGCAATCTCGATCGCTGCGCATCAGATCGTGCAAGAGGGGATGCAGGTGGCAGTGGCGGCAGGGCAGGAGAATATCTCGGCTCTGCAAGCGCGCTATTTTGAGTGGGTTTCGGCAGAAACGGATCCGGCGGTCATGGCCCATGCGGCCCATGCCTATATGCCGATGCTGGACACGGCCGAGCTTGTGGCCCGCCAATACGGCATCACGCGCGCGGCGCAGGACGAATTTGCCCTGCAATCGCAGATGCGGGTGGCGGCGGCGCAGGCGGCGGGGCGTTTTGACGCTGAAATCGTGCCGATCACCGCGACGCGGCTGATCAAGAACCGCGAGACGGGCGAGACACGGGCAGAGGTGGTGACGCTTGCCCGCGACGAAGGCAACCGTGCGCAGACCACGCTGGACAGCCTCGCCGGGCTGAAACCCGTGCGCGAGGGCGGCACGGTTTCGGCGGGCAATGCCAGCCAACTGTCCGACGGGGCGGCGGCGCTGGTCATGATGGAGCGGCGCGCGGCCGAGGCCCGCGGTTTGCCGATAATGGGCATTTTTCGCGGCATGGCCGTGGCGGGATGCGCGCCGGAAACCATGGGGATCGGCCCGATCCATGCCGTGCCGCGACTTTTGCAGCGCGCGGGCCTGACCGTGGCCGATATCGACCTGTGGGAGTTGAACGAGGCTTTTGCCGCCCAAGCGCTGCCTTGTATTCAGGTGCTGGGCCTTGATCCGGAGCGCGTCAACGTGAACGGCGGCGCGATCTCGGTTGGGCATCCTTACGGGATGACCGGTGCGCGCCTTGCCGGACATGCGTTGATCGAAGGGCGGCGGCGCGGGGCGCGGTTGGCGGTGGTCACCATGTGCGTTGGCGGCGGCATGGGGGCGGCGGGACTGTTCGAGATCGCTTGACAGAGCCATAACCAAATCAGCCCCTCAGCGTGAAAACTGGTTGCTTGCGCCAAGGACGGGCCTTGAGCCACTTTGGGTTTAGCCCGGCCTTGGGGCCTGCCGCATGTTACGCCGATGGACCAATGCGCGGCGGCTTGCGTTTTGCTGGATGGATGGAGGTTTCTGCATGTCACGTTTCACCAAGATCTGCGCCGCTGCGGTGGCGGCATCGTTTTTGACGGCAGGAAATGCCTTTGCCGAAGCGCCGGGATGGACCATGACCGCTGATTTCAGCCCGCCCGAGAGCGCCGCCCCCGGCCAGCCCTTTGCCGCCCGTCTGGAGCTGACCACGACGCAGATGACGGTCGTGGCCGACCCCGCCGACAAGATGATCCTGCATCCGTTCGAATGGTGGGGAATTTTCGATTTTCTGGCCCAGCAAGATCCGCCCGGCGCGGTGCCGTTGATGCAGCTGGATGCCAGCCTGTTTCCGGGCCTGCCTCTGGACCTTGTCGCCACGGAAACCGGCGATCTGATCCCGGCGGATCGCGGCATCATCCGCCGTCCGGTGGCCGAGCGTACCGCCTCGTTCTGGGAAATAATCGCGGGGCCGGGCAAGACCTGGACCCTGACGGAGGGCGAGAATGCGGGCTGGTCAAAGGCCGCCTTTCCGATTTCGTTGGTGCAAAGCCAAGAGGGCGAGGCCTGGCTTGGGCTCGCGAGTTTCCAGTACA
>CAIYZT010000075.1 GCA_903930735.1 uncultured Paracoccaceae bacterium
CATCCCAATAATCTGCGTCTCGGTGAAACGGCTCTTTCGCATTCGTCTGCTCCTTCGGGGGTTGGGCAGACTCTACATTAAAGCGAGGGCGTTTCCGGGGGGCAGGTCACCCTCAAGGGACTCACGCCAGCACAGTTCATCTGGAAGGAATGGCAGGCAAAGCTGGAACTCTTCTATGAAGAGCCGTGCTACTTGACATCGGGACTATACACCTAGCTTGACGCAAAACCATGTGCCAGTATTCGCTAAGTTCATCAGAAGATAAATTATTTTAACTTAAGATACTGTGCGACGCCAAGGGTGTCAACCATCTCTGACCTCTGTACCGGCGTTAGGGAACTTGGGCTACGACTTGACTTCTGCCCTGAAGTATTTCGATCTATCGCGCTTTGGCGCGACCAGAGCGCCGCCAGTATCGCGGCGACCGAGGCACGGCTCGAGTTGAACCGCATCCAGCTGGAGCGGGCGCAAGCCCTGCTCGACAGCTTCACCCGGCAGATGAAACGCATGCCGTCGACGCTGCGAAAGAGCATGACCTATGACCGCGGATCCGAAATGGCTTGCCACCCTGAGCTGGCCTGCCGCCTCAACATCGATATCTGGTACTGCGACCCACACCAATCGGCGGGGAAACAGTCCCCCGGACTGTTTCCTGATCCGCCTCATACCTGGCAGCGTGGATAAAACGAGAACACCAACGGTCTACTGCGCCAGTTCATGCCCAAAGGCACAGACCTCTCCGATGCCAATCAGACATGGCTCAACGATGTTGCGCGGCTGATGAACGAAAGACCTCGCAAAACCCTTGGATGGAAAACCCCCGATGAAGCCATGGCCGAAGAAATCCGTGCCTTCAGCTCAACCGTTGCACTTTATCTTTGAATCCGCCCTGTCTACCCCAAGAGAAAACCGGGGCTGCACGGTCCGCCGCTGCCCTTGTTCACCTCACGTCGCGTCGTGGCCGCTGATCAGACCATAGGTCTCGGGCCGCCGGTCGCGCCAGGTTCCCCAGCTTTGGCGGTAGGCGCGGGTGGCGTCCAGATCGGTCCGGGCGATCAGATGGGTTTCGTCCACCTTGTTCGCCTCGGCCAGCATCGCGCCGGTATGATCGGCGATAAAGGAGGAGCCGTAAAAGGTCATCTCCAGGTTCGGGCCCTTTTCCAAACCCACCCGGTTTGACGCCACCACCGGCACCATGTTCGCCGCCGCATGGCCCTGCATCACGCGCTGCCAATGGGCCGAGGAATCAAGGCTTGTGTCGCCCGGCTCGGTGCCGATGGCGGTCGGGAACAGCAGCACTTCGGCGCCCAGCAAGCACAACGCGCGCGCGGTTTCGGGGAACCATTGGTCCCAGCAGATGCCGCAGCCTACTTTGGCAAACCGGGTTTCAAAGACTTTGAAACCGGTATTACCGGGGGTGAAATAGAACTTTTCTTCATAGCCGATGGCATGGGGGATATGGGTTTTGCGGTAGTTGCCCATGACCGTGCCATCGGCGTCGATCATCGCCAGCGAGTTGAAAAATGTATTTCCCGCCGCCTCGTAATAGCTGACGGGCAGAACCACACCCAACCGGCGCGCGAGGGCGGCAAAATGCTGTACGGCACGGTCGGCCTGCATGGGCTTGGCATGGCGTTGAAAGCTATAGTCTTTTTCGATGCAGAAATAGGGCGTCTGGAACAGTTCCTGCAGCAGAATGATCTGCGCGCCGTCTTTTGTCGCGGCCAAAACCTGTTCCTCGGCCTTCTGGATATTCTCATCCAGATCCCAGGAACAGGCCATTTGGGTGGCGGCCAATGTCACGATTGCCATTTGAAAACTCCTTCAGTTCATCAGCTTGGTCCAGACCTTGTCGATCAGCGCAGGAGCGGCGGGCGAGCAGGTCGGCAGGAATTCGGGTGCCGGCGCATCCGCAGGCGGGTTGATTTCGGGGGCGGCGGCGAGGGCGGGCTCGATAAAGGCTTCGGAGCGCATGATGCCGTTGGAATAGCGCGTAATTGGTGATCATCGCGGCATTTTCGGGGTCAAAGACAAAGTTAACCCAAGCCTTGTCAGTGTCCAGTTTCGGCGAGACTTTTGGCACGGCGACATTGTCCATCCAGTCAGTATAGCCTCGTTGGGATCGACATGAAGGATTGACCGCTTTTCATCGCCGGCCCGCATTGCATATAGGCCCCGGGCGAGGGCTGCCAGATCACGCCGCCTTATTGCGCCGGGGTCAGCACGGAATAAAGCGCGGTGATCGCGATCGGTAGCGCCCCGAAAATCAGGATGGTCCCCAAGGGGGGGCAAATGAAGGTGGCGCAGTTTCAAGAGGAAAGCATCCGGGCGGCGCCGGGTTTGGGGGCGCAAGGACACATGATCGCCGGGGGCGAAGTCTTGGGCTCCGCGCGCGCCGCCGCGCGGCAAGGTGCCATGCAGCAAAGGCACCGATGCGCCTTCGAGGCGAAAGGACAGCGCATTGCCCATATAGATCCGCCCGGCCACCCGCAGTGGCCCCAGATCGCAGGGCTGCTGGCTGGCGGCGGGCAAGATCACCAGCCGCTCGGGCCGGATCGCCAAGGGAACATCGGCCCCCATGGCCCCCGCTGCCGGAAACAGGCCCAAGCCTTCGGCCTCGGTGCCTTGCGGGCCGATCCGCGCCGGGGTCTCGTAGATATCCTCGGGCCGGCCCAACTGCTGAATGCGCACGCCCTGCATCACCGCGATGCGGTCGGACACGGCCGGCGCCTCGTCCTGATCACGGGTGACAAAGACCAAGGTGATCCCGGTCTCGCGCTGCAGCGCCTTCAACTCGGACCGCATCCTTTGCCGCAAATTCGCGTCCAGCGCCGACAAAGGCTCGTCCAGCAGCAGAATCTTTGGCTCCGGAGCCCGCGCCCGCGCCAAGGCAACGCGCTGCTTTTGCCCACCAGAAAGCTGATCGGGGTGGCGGTTCTCCATCCCTTCGGGGCCTGCCAGTTCGACTATTTTGGCGGCCGTGGCGGCAATCTCGGTCTTGGGCCGGCTTAGAATGCGCAAGGCAAATCCGATATCCTGCGCCACGCTTAGATGCGGAAATAGGGCATTGAGTGCAATCGTAATATTCCTGGGCTGTGCTGGTCTTGGATTATCTTCAATCTGAATCAGATTGAAGATAATCCACCTTGGCTTTGGAACACGGTTTTCACAAGGTGCTTTTCGGGCGGCAGGCCCGCTGCCTTGCGGCCTAAAATTGCAATCTCGCCCGTGGTTGGCTGCCCGAGCGGCCCTTGGCCGGGCAACGCAGATCGCCCAGTCTTCAGCCGGGTTTGCGGGCGGCCAGATGGGTTGGGCAATGCTCGCCGCTGTCCAGAACCGGGATCATCCGGCTCCAGATGCCGACGTTCTGATCGACAAAATCCTGACCCACGACTTTAGCCGCAGCCGCGCCAACCGCGCCTTGCAGCCGCGCCAACTCTTCGCGGGCGCGCAGCCGGTACCAGTCATTGCGGGACAAAGTGGTACCCCCGGTAAACCCCGCCGCCGCCATCGCTTCTTGATAGCGCATCGGGGTGGACATGCCGAAATCCAAGCCCTCCGCCGCGATGTATTCGGCCATCAGCGGGCTGATCTCGTCGGTGCCTATCAGCCAGTCAGAGGCGAGGAACCAGCCGCTGGGTTTAAGGACGCGAAAGACCTCGGCCATCAGCGCACGTTTGTCCGGGATATGGACGATGCTGTCTTTCGAAAAGACCACATCGAAACTGCCCGGCGCAAAGGGCAGGGGGCCGGGCGCAACCTTGACCACGCCTATGCGGGAGCCGAGGCCCTCGCGGTCGATCAGGGTGCGGGCGCGGGTCAGAACCGGATCTTCGACGTCGATGCCGGTGACATAGCCCGCGCCGTGGTTACGCACCAAGGCGATGTCGATCCCGCCCGCCCCGCAGCCGATATCCAGCACGGATTTGCCGGTCAGATCATGGCTGCCGATGACACGGGCCACTTCTTCGGGGCCGCCGGGCGAGAGGAACCCCTCGCCCCAGATAGATTCCAGCATGGCGATCATGCGGGTTGGATAGTGATCCTGGCTCATCCGAGGTCATCCTTTGGATCATAGCTCATATGGGCAGCGGCGAGTTTATGACCGTCCGGGTCGCGGACATAGGCCACATAGAAGCTGGGACCGTAGGCCGCGCGGGTGCCGGGAGGCCCCTCGTCCGTGCCGCCATGGGCAAGGGCCGCGCGATGAAAGGCCCGGACCTGCGCAGAAGAGGCGGCGCGAAAGCTGACCATCGTGCCGTTGCCATGACTTGCGGGCGCGCCATCAAAGGGCGGGCAAAGCCAGAGGCTCGTGGCCTCGGTAAGGCCCCAACCTGCCCAGCCGTTAGGTGCATCCGGCAAGCGCTGCATTCCCAAAATCGGCAGCACCGCATCATAAAACCGGATGGCCCGGTCCAGATCATCGGTGCCCAGGATGATGTATAAAATGGCGGGATCAGCGGTCATGCGG
>CAIYZT010000076.1 GCA_903930735.1 uncultured Paracoccaceae bacterium
GACACAACGGCCCTGCGGCTTTGTCTGGAGCGCCTCGTGCCTCCTGTGAAGGATGCTCCCATTCAGTTCGACCTACCCGCCATGCAATGCGCTCGCGATGCCTCAGATGCCGCCGCGGGGGTCCTGAGAGCCGTTGCCGAGGGCGACCTTACGCCGACGGCAGGGGCGCAGGTCATGGCGCTGGTCGATGTTTACAGGCGCACGCTAGAGACTACCGAATTCGAGGCGAGGTTGGCTGCGCTAGAGGTTCACCCGAAAATGTATCAAGTCGACTGATGCTCAGCGCCCAGTGCGCGCTGCAATGATCAAAATCGGTATACAGATCGGTATACAAAATTTGGCACGATCAATCCAAGGCCCTGATATAATTACATTTATTGCGAAATTTATGGCGGAAGCGGTGGGATTCGAACCCACGGTAGAGTTCCCCCTACGCTAGTTTTCAAGACTAGAGCCTTAAACCACTCGGCCACACTTCCAAATCGCGTCAGTTTAGGCCGTGATCCGATCAGGCCCCGGCAGGCGCGATCTGGGGGGAATAGCGGGCTGCAATCGATTCTGAAAGGGCCTTTGGCCCGACCCCGACCACCTCCCCCGGGCCCTTTCCGCCGCATTATGGCCGCCTCGCTGCCTTGTGGCTTTCCCTGAAGGCCGCAAGGCCCTATGATGGTGGCAGTTCGGGGTCACTTGGCCCTGCTGGTCGGACAAAGTGGCTTTGACTGGGGCGGTATCAAGTTCGGCACAGACCGGACGCAGGTTATGGGGCGCAGAATGACACAGGTCTTGATCAGAAAGTTGCTGTTGAGCGGCTGCGCGGCACTGGTCCTTGCGGGATGCCAGACGGGCACCGGCGTTTTTGCTCCTGTCACCGGCGCGGGCAATGGCGAAGCGGGCGCGGGCACCGGCGAATCGGGCTCGATCAGCGGCGAGGCGGTCTCCAGCGCCCCGCTGGACGGTGAAGCCGCGCTGCCCGCCGCGCCCTCGGCCAAGTCGGTCCGGCTGGTGGACCTTGATGTCGAGGCGCCGGATGTGTTTCAGGTGACCGATCAGGCGCTTTGGGACGGCCGCCCCTCGCTTGGCGGGGTTTGGGTGGCCTCGCCGGATGCGGTCGACCCCGAACGCGTGATCCTGCGCAACCCGGCCAATGGCAAGTTTGTCATCGGTGCCCTTTTCAAACGCGAGCGGAACAATCCCGGCCCAGCGCTGCAGATCTCCTCCGATGCGGCCGAGGCTTTGGGCCTTTTGGCCGGACAGCCGGGCACGATCAACGTGACGGCGCTGCGCCGCGAAGAGGTTCCGGTCGAAGGACCAGCGGCCAATGCGCCGATCCTCGATCAGGCGGAAACCGTTCAGCCGGGCGGTGAGGCCGCCGATATCGCCGCCAGCGCCGCTGCCGCGATCGAGCAAGCGGACGATCCGGTAATTCCGGTTGCCCCCGCCGCAGAAGCTGCCGCCGAACTCGCCGTTGAACAGCCCGCCCAGCCGGCGGCCGCCGCCTCGGGAACAGGCAGCTTGATCCAGATCGGCATTTTCTCGGTCGAGGCCAATGCCGCCCGCGCCGTCGAACAGCTTGCCAAGGTCGGGATCGCGGCGCGCATTTCCAAAGAGATTTCTCAAGGCAAAGCGCTGTGGAGCGTCACCGCCCGCGGCGACAAGGCCACCCTGGCCGCTATCAAAAAGGCCGGTTTTGCCGATGCCTATGTTCTGAAAAGTTAACCAAAAGGCCTCCCGCTCGCCATGTTGTCCAAACTGATCTTGATGCTGCTTCCCCTTCTGGCAGGGCTGATGTCCCTGCCCGCGCAGGCCTTTGACACCAGAGCAACCACGGCTTGGGTCTATGATATGACCACCCATACCGTGCTTTTGGACAAGAACGGCTCGGTGGCGGTGCCGCCGGCCTCGATGTCAAAACTGATGACGATCAACATGGTTTTCGAGGCGCTGCGCGACGGACGCATCACCATGGACACCACCTTTGGCGTGTCCGAACGCGCGATGGAGATGACCGCGCGCGGCGGATCAACGATGTATTTGCAGGCCAATGACCGCCCCGCGGTCAATGATCTGATCCACGGGATTATCGTGAATTCGGGCAATGACGCGTGTATCGTCGTGGCCGAGGGCCTGTCGGGCAGCGAAGAAGCCTTTGCGGCGCAGATGACCGAACGGGCCACGGCCCTGGGGCTGGAAAACTCGGTCTTTGCCAATTCCAGCGGCTGGCCCGACCCGGCGCACCGCATGTCGATGCGCGATCTGGGCCTGCTGGCGCGCCGCCTGATCGAAGAGTTTCCCGAGTATTACCCGATCTTCTCGGAAACGGAATACA
>CAIYZT010000077.1 GCA_903930735.1 uncultured Paracoccaceae bacterium
CCCAGCGAGAACGGGTCTATGCCAGAGCCTATGAAACCTCGGACCAGCGCAAGTCTCACCTGCCAGAATGGACCCACATGTACAATTGGCACCGCACCCAAGGCAGCCTAAACTCAAAGCCACCCATCAGTCGCCTTGGTCAACCGATGGACAACCTGTTGACGTTCCAGATCTAGGTCAGGCCAGCATCACGATCGGGTTTTCCAGACATTCTACAACCACTTTCAGGAACTGCGCCCCAAGCGCCCCGTCGATCACCCGGTGATCCACCGACAGCGTCATCGACATCACATTGGCCACCCCAAGCGTGCCATCTGCCAAAACCACCGGCTGCTTTATCCCCGCGCCGACCGCGAGGATAGACCCATGCGGCGGGTTGATGACCGCGTCGAAATTCTCGACCCCCATCATCCCCAGATTGGAAATCGCAAAGCTGCCGCCCTGATATTCATGGGGCGCCAGTTTCTTGGTTTTCGCCCGGCCCGCCAGATCCTTCATCTCCGCCGACAAGGCGCTCAAGGATTTCTTGTCAGCATCGCGCAGCACGGGCGTAAAGAGCCCGCCTTCGATCGCCACCGCGACCGCCACATCCGACGGTTTCAGCTTCAAGATCCGGTCCCCGGCCCAAACAGCATTGCAATCCGGCACTGCCTGCAATGCAAAAGCACAGGCCTTGATGATGAAATCATTGACCGAAAGCTTGATCCCACGCGGCTGCAGCCCCTTGTTCATCTGCTCGCGGAACCCCAACAGCGCGTCCAGCCGCACCGAGCGGCGCAGATAGAAATGCGGGATGGTCTGCTTGGCTTCGGTCAGCCGCGCCGCAATCACGCGCCGCATCCCGTCCAGCGGCACCTCGACATAATCGCGGTCTGCATAGATTTTCATCACGGTTTCTGCCGACATCCCGCTTGGCATTCCGGCCTTGACCGGGGCAGAGGCAGCCGCCGCAGACGTCGTTTGCACCGCTGCCACCGGCTTTGCCGCCTCAACATCCGCCCGTACGATCCGCCCATGTGGCCCCGAGCCTTGGACCTTGGTCAGATCCAATCCTTTCTCCGCCGCGATTCGCCGCGCCAGAGGCGAGGCAAAAACCCGCGCACCCGTCGCCATTGCTACCGGAGCCTTTTGCGCAACAACGACAGCCACTTGCGCAACCGCAGCAGCCGCCGGAGCCGCTGATTTTGCCGGGGCGCGGGCGCTATCCGTGCTCTCGCCCTCTTCAACGATCACGGCGATCGGCGTGTTCACCTTCACCCCCGCCGTGCCTTCTGCGACCAGAAGCCGGCCGATGATCCCCTCATCAACGGCCTCAAACTCCATCGTCGCCTTGTCGGTCTCGATCTCGCACAGGATCTGGCCGGATTTCACCACATCGCCCGGCTTGACCAGCCATTTCGCCAGCGTGCCCTCTTCCATCGTGGGCGACAGCGCCGGCATCAAAACTTCAACAGCCATGTCTCGCCCCCCTACCGGTAACAAACGGATTTGACAGCCGCGACGACATCCGCCGTCGTCAGCAAAGCCAGCTTTTCAAGGTTCGCCGCATAGGGCATCGGCACGTCCTTGCCCGTGCAAGTCACCACCGGCGCGTCCAGATGGTCAAAAGCGCGCTGCATGATCGTCGAGGCGAGGTGATCGCCGATCGAGCCGACCGGGAAGCCTTCTTCGACCGTCACACAGCGGTTGGTCTTCATAACCGAGGCCAGAACCGTGTCGTAATCAATCGGACGCAGGGTGCGCAGATCGATCACTTCGGCCGAAATCCCGTCCTTGGTCAGCAGATCCGCCGCCTCCAGCGCGTATTTCATCCCGATGCCAAAGGAGACGATGGTAACATCGCTCCCCTCGCGCCAGATCCGCGCCTTGCCGAAGGGAATGGTAAAGTCCGGCAGATCCGGCACTTCAAACGACTGTCCGTAAAGGATCTCATTTTCCAAAAAGATCACCGGATTGCCGTCGCGAATGGCCGATTTCAGCAGGCCCTTCGCATCGGCCGCCGAATAGGGCATCGCCACCTTCAACCCCGGAATTGCCGCATACCAGGCCGCAAAATCCTGACTATGCTGCGCGCCCACGCGGGCCGCCGCCCCATTCGTGCCCCGGAAAACAATGGAACATCCCAACTGTCCGCCCGACATATAGTTGGTCTTTGCCGCCGAATTCAGAATATGATCAATGGCTTGCAGCGAGAAGTTGAAGGTCATGAACTCGACGATCGGATTCAAGCCACCCCAGGCCGCGCCCACCGCAATCCCGGTGAAGCCCATCTCAGTGATCGGCGTGTCGATGATCCGCTTTGGGCCGAACTCATCCAGCAAGCCTTGCGAGATCTTGTAGGCTCCCTGATATTCGCCCACCTCTTCGCCCATCAAGAACACATTCGGATTGGCCCGCATCTCTTCGGCCATCGCCTCGCGCAGCGCTTCGCGGACCGTCATGGTCTTCATCGGCGCATCCGCCGGCCAATCCGCCGAGGCTCTGGACACAATAGCAACCGCCGCCGCCGGAGCCGAAACTGCCGCCACTGGGGCCGCCAAGACTGCCGCAACGACCGCCGCCGCAGGGGCCGCCGAATAAGCCTCGCCGTCATCCACGATCACCGCGATCGGCGTGTTCACCTTCACGCCCGCCGTGCCTTCGGCGACCAAAAGCTTGCCTACGGTGCCCTCATCCGTGGCCTCAAACTCCATCGTCGCCTTGTCGGTCTCGATCTCGGCGATGATCTGGCCGGATTTGACCTTGTCGCCTTCCTTGACCAGGCATTTGGCCAGCGTGCCTTCTTCCATCGTCGGCGACAGGGCGGGCATCAATACTTCGGTTGCCATTTCTGTCGCTCCTTAAACGTAGATATCGGTGAAAAGTTCGGACAGGTCCGGCTCTGGACTGTCCTTGGCAAACTCGGCGGCCTCGTTGACAATCTCTTTGATCGACTTGTCGATCGCCTTGAGTTCCTCGTCAGAAGCCAGTCCGCCTTGCGTCAACAGATCGCGCACATGTTCGATGCAGTCCTTTTCGGATTTGATCTTTTCGACCTCTTCGCGCGTGCGGTATTTGGCTGGGTCCGACATGGAATGGCCGCGGTAACGGTAAGTCATCATCTCCAGGATGTAGGGCCCCTTGCCCGCCCGGCAGTGCGCCACGGCCTTCTCGCCCGCAGCCTTGACCGCCATCACATCCATGCCGTCAACCTGCTCGCCCGGAATTCCATAAGCCGCGCCACGACCAAAGAAGGTCACCGATTTGGTGGACCGCTTGATCGACGTGCCCATGGCATAGCCATTGTTTTCAATAACAAAAATCACAGGCAGGTTCCACAGCTCGGCCATATTATAGGTCTCATAGACCTGGCCCTGGTTCGCCGCGCCGTCGCCAAAATAAGTGAAGGAGACGTTGTCATTGCCCTTGTACCAGTCCGAAAACGCCAGCCCCGCGCCCAAGGGCACCTGCGCCCCAACAATCCCGTGACCGCCGTAGAAATGCTTTTCCCGGCTGAACATGTGCATCGAGCCGCCCTTTCCGCGCGAATAGCCGCCCGCGCGCCCGGTCAACTCGGCCATCACCCCCTTGGGGTCCATCCCGCAGGCCAGCATATGCCCGTGGTCGCGGTAGCTGGTGATGCGCTTGTCACCTTCCTTGGTACAAGCCTCCAGCCCCACCACAACAGCCTCTTGCCCGATGTACAAATGGCAGAAGCCCCCGATCAGCCCCATCCCGTACAACTGCCCCGCCTTTTCCTCGAATCGGCGGATCAGCAGCATCTCGCGGTAATACTGCAGCAAGTCATTTTTCGAGATATTTGATTTCTCAAGCGTTTTTTTGGTGGCCACGCGCGCATCCTCCCGGCAGTCTGCGGAATAGTTCAGTGTTAAACTATCTATACAACATAGGAAAAAAAAGGGCAAAAAGCAAATTCGCCGTCCGCCGATGCAGGCCGCGCAATTCAAGACCAGCACAGGCCGGGGATAGTGCGGTTGCGCTCAATGGGGTTAACCCGATTGAGCGCAATCCGCTCTAAAGCTTAGCGCAGAACGATCTCGTCGGCGCGGATGTAGCCCAGGACCGCGCGGGCGCGTTCGTCCAAAAGGTCCAGATCCAGATAGGCATCCGAAAGCCGCAGGGTCAGGTTTTGCAACCGGCTCAGCTCACCCGCCAGCGCATCGCGCTCGGCTGTCAAAACTTCAAGTTCCGCCGCAACCTTGCGCTGCGCCAAAACCCCGCTTTGCCCCTGAATGGCAGCATAGCCGAAATAGGTGCCCAGCACCAGGGTCAGCCCCAGATAGACCGTGCCGCCCAAAGATGCGCTTGCAGAAGTGTTGCTCATCGTCCGCCTCAGATCACCCCTCATCCGCTCGGGGGTGTTCTGCCTACATTGCCACAGCTGATTCGCCCTGTGAATCCCAAAAATGCAAAGCTTCGGAGGTTTCTCCGCGATTCAGCGGGTTACCACGCGCGGTTCATGCGTCGGGCTGATAGTCAAATTGAACCTGCGTAACCAAGTCTCAAGAGCGGTCGGCTACCCGTCGATCAAAGCCCTCACATCCCCCATTTGGGGAGGATAGCCGGCCGGCCGAGGCGGCGCATAGATGTCAACCTCAATGGGGTCGATGAGCTCACCAGATTGCGGAGCGTTACCCGTTTGGCATCCTGCCAGCACCCCAGCCACCAAAACCGCCCCCGACCAAGCGCGCCAAGAAATCCCCGCAAAAATGTCGGCCCGGCCGTGATCCGGCGCCGGCTAAAAACCTCAGGCCTTGCCCTTGTAGATATCGATCATGGTCTGCAACAGCTGCATAGCCTCAGCCCGCGGCCGCTGAAACGCATTGCGCCCAATGATCGAGCCATTGCCGCCGCCGTCGCGGATCGCGCGGGCATCGTCCAGAACCGAGTCCGTCCCCTTTGCCGCCCCGCCCGAAAACACGATCAGCCGCCGCCCGTTCAGCACCGATCGCACGCATTCGCGCACCCGGTCGGCCTGCGTTGCGACCGCAACCTTGCCCTGTTCAAAGGCCTTCTTGGCCTCCGGCTGGCTCAGATGCGCGGTTGAAAGTTTGACCTTGATGATATGCGCCCCCAAAAGCGCCGCGATATGGGCGGCATAGGCCGTCACATCGGCGGCCGTCTCGGCGTCCTTGTCCAGATCTTCGCCGCGCGGATAGGACCAAACGATGCTGGCAATGCCCTTGGCCGCCGCCTCGCGCCGCATCTCGGCGATATCTCCGAACATTTCCAAGGACATAGAGGAGCCCGGATAGATGGTAAATCCAATCGCCGCGCAGCCCAGCCGCAGCGCGTCGTCAACGCTGGAGGTGATCGCTTGCGTCCTTGGCGCCACCGATGGCAGCAGCGAATTGGCCGAGTTCACCTTCAGGATCGTCGGGATCTGCCCAGCAAAGGTATCTGCCCCCGCCTCGAGCGGCCCGATCGGCGCCGCATAGGCCGACAGCCCCGCATCAATTGACAACTGGTAGTGGTAATGCGGATCATAGGCCGCCGGATTGACCGAAAAGCTGCGCGCCGGTCCGTGTTCGAACCCCTGATCGACCGGCAGGATGATCATCTTGCCGGTCCCGGCCAGCTTGCCCTCCATCAAGATGCGGGCCAGATTGCCCTTTACGCCGGGATTTTCGCCCTCGTAATGGCTCAGGATTTTCTTGACGATGGCGGTTGTGCGCATGGGAAACCTCTTGTTGAAAACTTTCTCACAGGGATAGGAAATGCCGGGCCCTGCTGCAAGCACCTATAGCGCTAACAGTCCCGTCCTAACCCAGGTGTTTTCATGCCGAATGGCTCCGCCGCGTCTTTACTGCATCAAGGCCGCAACCCCCGGCAACTCCTTACCCTCCATCCACTCCAGAAAAGCGCCGCCGGCAGTGGAGATAAAGGTAAAGTCCTGCGAGGCCCCGGCCTGGTTCAGGGCCGCGACCGTATCGCCGCCGCCCGCCACCGAAATCAGCTTGCCCGCCCGGGTCAGCGCGCCCGCAGCCCGCGCTGCCGCAAAGGTCGCCCGATTGAAAGGCTCAATCTCAAAGGCCCCCAAGGGCCCGTTCCAGATCAACGTCTTGCAGGCGCCAAAAACCGCCGCCAATTCCGCCACCGTCTGAGGCCCAGCATCAAGGATCATCGCATCTGCCGGACATTGATCCGCCTTCAGGGTCTCATTCGCCGCCCCCGCCCTGAACTCCCGCGCCACCACGATATCGACCGGCAGATGAATGGTGCAGCCCGCGGCCTTGGCCTTGGCAAGGATCTCAATCGCGGTCGACGCCATATCACGCTCGGCCAGGGATTTACCGACCTCGATCCCTTGAGCCACCAAAAACGTATTCGCCATCCCGCCGCCGATCACCAGATGATCAACTTTCGTGACGAGATTGCCCAAAAGGTCAAGCTTGCTGGAAATCTTGGCCCCGCCCACAACGGCCACAACAGGCCGCGTTGGCTTGCCCAAAGCCGCCTCAAGCGCCGCCAATTCCTCGGCCATCAGCCGCCCCGCAAACGAGGGCAACAGCCCCGCCACCCCGGTGGTCGAGGCATGGGCCCTATGCGCCGCCGAGAAAGCATCATTGCAAAAGACATCGCCCAATCCGGCCAGAAACTGGGCCATCATCGGGTCGTTTTCTTCTTCCATCGCCGTAAAACGGGTGTTCTCAAGTAGAACCACCGCATCCGACGGCCAAGCCTCAATCGCGGCGCGCGAGGGCCGCTCGATAAAGGTAACCGCCCGGCCCAAGGCCGCCTCCAAAGCCGGTTGCACCAAACGCAGGCTCATTTCCGGAACCAACTTGCCCTTGGGCCGCCCAAAATGCGCCAACAAAACCACGCGCGCACCCTTGCCCAAAAGGTCATTCACCGTCGGCACGATCTTGTCGATCCGCGTGGTGTCGGGCACCACTGGGCCTTCCATCGGCACATTGATATCCACTCGCGTCAGCACAATCTTGCCGCGCAGATCCATGTCCTCGATC
>CAIYZT010000078.1 GCA_903930735.1 uncultured Paracoccaceae bacterium
ACCCCAGCAGCAGCCCGATGCCAAACAGCACCATGACCGCCGTCATCGACCATTTGTCGATGGTGCGCCACCACTTTGGAAGCACGGGTTCGCGCACCTGCGCGGGCATTGCGCCAAAGACCATTTCAGTCATGGATAATCCGCCTGTTTTCGCTTGTCGCCGTCTGCTCGTTTACGCTCGCCCGGGTTGACCCCGGGTCGATCCATAAATCTTAGCGAAATCCGAGCCCTCTGGCTAGGGGAAAGGCGCGCGGTCAAATCCTGGCTTTGCGGGGCAAAGGAGCCTCCGGCGGGGATATTTGAGCCACATTGAAGGCGTAAGGGGCTGCCTTCAATGTGGTTCAATTATCCCCCGCGGAGCGCGCTGAGGTGCCGCCAGCATCGCCCCAAGGGCCGCATCCCCCTGCGGCGAGGGGGACAAAACGAAAACGGCCGGGCAAGGACCTGCCCAGCCGCATTTCTTTTGGTAAAGAGGCGTTACTCGACCGAGAGCGCCACAAAGCGCGGATCGCCGTTGGTACGCACCAGCAGAAGGATCGACTTGCGCCCGGCCTCTTTGGCCTCGCTCAGCCGCTCTTGCAGATCGGCCACGCCGATCAGCTTTTTCTGGCCGGCCTCGGTCAAAAGATCGCCCTCGCGCAGACCCTTGGCATAGGCCTCAGAGCTCACATCGACCCCCGTTACCAGCACACCCGTCGCATTCGCCGGCATGCCCAACGCTTCGCGGGCCGCATCGTCCAAGGGCACCAGCGTCAGGCCAAGCAGCTCGCTGACCTCAGGCTCGACCGGCACATCTTCGGGCACGGCGGCCAATTCGTTTTCCCCCTCGGCCGTCTCACGGCGCCCGAGCGTCACCGAAATCGTCATCTGCGCCCCGTCGCGCATCACCACCACCGGCACCGCTTCGCCAATCGGGCTGTCGGCGACATTGCGGGTCAGATCGCGCACATCATCAACGGCCACGCCATTGAAGGTCATGATCACGTCTCCGGCGAGCAGCCCGGCATCCTTGGCCGGACCTTCGGGCACATCGGTGATCAAGGCGCCCTTGGCATCTGCCAGACCGATCGCCTCGGCCACATCCGGGGTCACATCCTGAATGCGCACGCCGAGCCAGCCACGCCGCGTCTCACCAAATTCTTGCAGCTGCGCGACCACTTTGGAAACCACGTTCGACCCCATCGAAAAGCCGATCCCGATGGAGCCGCCCGTTGGCGACAGGATTGCGGTGTTCACGCCGATCACCTGACCTTCCATGTTGAACAGCGGGCCCCCCGAATTGCCCTTGTTGATCGCGGCATCGGTTTGCAGGAAGTCATCATAGGTGCCCGACAATTCGCGGCCCCGCGCCGAAACGATCCCGGCCGAGACCGAGAATCCCTGACCCAGCGGGTTGCCCATCGCCATGACCCAGTCGCCGACTCGCATCGCATCGCTGTCACCAAAGGCGACAAAGGGCAAAGGCGTGTCGCTCTCGACTTTTAGCAATGCGATATCGGTCTTCAGATCGGTGCCGACCACCTTGGCCTCCAGCCGCTCGCCCGAGAAGAACTCGATCGAGATTTCATCGGCGCCTTCGATGACGTGATTGTTGGTCACGATATAGCCGTCGGCCGAAATTACGAAGCCCGAGCCCAAAGCCTCTTCACGCTGCGGCTCCTGCTGTGGGGCATCGGGCGTCAAACCCTGACCATTCTCTTCCATGAAATCCTTGAACAGCTCTTCAAAGGGCGATCCTTTGGGCACCATCGGCACGCCGTCGGCCCGGGCCGAGATCACCGCCGAGGTTGTGATATTGACCACCGAGGGGCTGACGCCTTCGGCCAGATCGGCAAAGCTTTCGGGCGCGCCAAAGGCAAAGGCGGGCACCGCGCCGGGCCCGAAGCCGAGGCCGAGCCCCAGAAAAACCGCCAAGAGCGGTCCGGGCAGCGAGCGCATGGATTTGATCACAAACGTTTCCTTGGAAAGTTGCACGTTCGAACTCCTCTGGATGTGCGGCGCAGCCTGGGCTGCTTGCGTCTCTATCTTGGTGATAACTGGGGGCGGCGCAATACACAGTCAATTCGCCTTTGGTCAAAGCCCCGTGATCGGCTGCATCAGCGCTGATTATGGCTCAAAAGGCCCGGCAATCCGGATCAGGACCACCCCAATGCCAAGCGCCGCGAGCCCAAGCCCGCGGCGCTGTTTCAATGTCAGGCTGGCCGCCAGCGCGGCCAGATCGTCCATTCGGCCCGGCGTCAGCGCCAGAACCAGCCCTGCAAAAGCGGTTCAGGTTTTTATGGAATCGGCAAAACCTGAACCGCTCTAGACAAAGGACCAGCCCCAGCGCCAAGGCCGCAAGGCTCATGGAGCAGGTGCCGCCTTGGCCGCAGCGCCGCCAACTCCGGGTCCACCCAGATAGTTGAAGAACTCGCTATCGGGCGACAGAACGATCGAAGAATTCCCGCCCTGCAGCGCGCGCTCGTAAGCCGTCAAAGAGCGCGTGAAGGCAAAGAATTCCGGATCTTTGCCAAAAGCCTCGGCATAGACGCTGTTACGGGTGGCATCGGCTTCACCGCGGATGATCTCGGCGTTTTTACGCGCCTCCGAGGTGACCTCGACCACTTCACGGTCTGCCGCGGCGCGAACCTGCTGCGCGCGCTCGTTACCGCGCGCGATCTCGTCGGCAGCTTCGCGTTCCCGCTCAGCCCTCATCCTTGCAAAGGTCGATTCAAGGTTTTGCGTCGGCAGGTCGGTGCGCGTCAGTCGCACATCGATGACCTCGACGCCAAACTCGACAGCCTCACGCTTGGCGATATCGCGGATCTGGTTCATCAGCGCGGTGCGGTCTTCGGACAGCACCCGGCTGGAGGGAACCGAGCCCAAGATTTCGCGGATGCCGGCGTTGACGATCCGGTCAAGACGCAGTTGCGCCTGATCCACACCGCCCGCGCCCAGCGCCTCGCGGAAGCGCGTCAGATCGACGATGCGCCAGCGGGCAAAGGCATCGACCACCAAGCGGCGGTCATCGGCCGGGGTAACTTCCATTTCCTGCGTGAACAGGCCCAGGATACGGTCCTCATAGCGGACCACTTCTTGAACGAAGGGGATCTTGAACCCAAGGCCCGGCTCATTGCGGACCGCGACGATATTGCCGAACTGCAGGACCAGAACACGCTCGCGCTCGTCCACGGTATAGACCGAAGAGGCAACCAGCGCGCCGACAAGCGCCAAGGCGGGGAGGATAAAGGTGCTACGCATCAGTTGGTCCCTCCGGCAGCGGCGGCATCCCGGCTGGCGGAAATCCCCAGCTCATTCAGCGGCAGAATTGGCACGACGCCCGAGTTACCCTCGCCGCCCGCCGTTCCGTCCATGATCACTTTCGTCATGCCGCCCAAGACCCGCTCCATCGTTTCCAGATACATGCGCTGGCGCGTGACTTCGGGCGCTTTGACATATTCGGCATAGACCGACAGGAAACGCGCCGCGTCGCCTTCGGCCTCGTTGACCACCGAAGCGCGGTAGGCCACGGCCTCTTCGGCCAGCTGCGCGGCCTGACCGCGCGCGCCGGCGGTTACGGTGTTGGCATAGGCATCAGCCTGCTTTTCCAGCCGGTCACCTTCCTGCTGCGCGGCCTGAACCGAGCGGAAGGCGTCAATCACCTGACTTGGCGGGTCGGCCTTGGCAAAGTTGACCCGGACGATATTGATGCCCGAGGAATAGGTGTCCAGCGTCGCCTGTACCTGCGCGCGCAGATCGGTGGCAATCCGGCCCCGGTCACGGTTGAGGATCGGCGCCAGCTCGCTGCGGGCGATGATGTCGCGCATTGCTGATTCCGACACGGCCTTGATCGTGCCCTGCGGGTCGGCAAGGTTGAACAGGTAAAGCTCGGGGTCGGTGATGTTCCAGACCACCTGAAACTCGATATTGACGATGTTCTGGTCGCGGGTCAGCATCAGCCCGTTGCCGAGCGACGAGTTTTCGTCAACGCCGATATCCGTCACCTGTTCGCGGGTTACCGGCAGAACGTCGATAGTCACCAAGGGCCAGGGCGCGAAATTCAGGCCCGGCTCGCCGATCGCCGAGAATTTGCCGAGGAACAATTCGACCGATTTTTCTTCGGGCTTGACGGTGTAAAAGGACATGAAGCCCCATAGCGCCACGGCCGCGAAGGCGCCCAGAACCATACCCTGTTTGGTAAAGGCGGGACCTGCGGGCAAGCCGCCGCGTCCGCCGCCGGTGCCGCCGCCATTTCCGCGCCCGCCCATCAGGACGCGCAGCTGCTCTTGGCCCTTGCGCATGATCTCGTCGATTTCCGGCACGCCGCTTTGGCCCTGCGGCTTGCGCGGGCCCCGAGCGCCGTTCGTGGCGCCCTTATCTTCGTCATCCGGCCCGCCGCTGTTTCCACCGCCGCCCCAAGGGCCTCCGCTTCCCGCCATCGATTTTTCCTTTTCGATTACCTTGCGACATAACTGTGCATTCTTGCGCGAAATTCAAGCGCCCGCCGGTGCTGCTTTTGATGGCTCTGGCCCTACCTGCCGCGCCGGGCGGCGCATGGTGACCAATTCCTCGGATGCGGTGGGGTGGACGGCGACGGTGCGGTCGAAATCTTCCTTCGTGGCCCCGAGTTTTACGGCGATTGCCGCCAGCTGAATCATCTCGCCGGCGGCGCTACCAACGATATGACAACCCAGAACCCGCCGGGTCTGTGCATCAACCACCAGCTTCATCAGATATTGGTCGGGCATACCGCCAAAGGCAGTGCGCATTGGGCGGAACTTGGCGACATAGATCTCCGCCGGACCTTGCGCCGCAGCCTGCTCTTCGCTCAGGCCAATGGTGCCAAACTCGGGCTGGGTAAAGACGGCGCTGGCCACGAGGTCGTGGTCGGCCTTGGTCGGGCGGCCGGCAAACAGCGTATCGGCCAGCGCATGGCCCTCACGGATCGCGACCGGCGTCAGGTTGATGCGGTCCGTCACATCGCCCACGGCATAGATCGAGGGCACGGAGGTCTGACTGTAAGCGTCCACCTCTACCGCGCCCGAAGGTTTCAGCCGCACGCCCAAAGCTTCAAGGCCCAGACCGGCGGTATTGGGTTTGCGGCCCGTGGCGTAGAGCACCAGATCGCAAAGGAGGGCCTGCCCCTGCGTGCCCTGAACCGAGATCTGCGCGCCCGCCTGCGTTAGCTGCGCCACGTCAAAGCCGCGCAAGATGGTGACGCCCGACCGCTCCATCCCGGCCACGACATGGGCACGCGCCTCGTGGTCAAAGCCGCGCAGGATTTCGGAGCCGCGATAGATCTGCGTCACCTGAACGCCGAGACCATTGAGAATGCAGGCAAATTCCGAGGCAATATAGCCGCCGCCGACGATCACTGCCGTTTTGGGCAGGGCGGGCAGATGGAACATCACATCCGAAGTGACCGCCAGCTCTGCCCCCGGAATATCGGGCACGAAGGGGCGCCCGCCGGTGGCGATGAGGATATGCTTGGCGGTGAAGCGCTGACCGCTGGCCAGCGCGACGGTATGGGCGTCGATCAGATGGGCGATGCTATCAAAAATCTGAACTCCGGCGTTTTTCAAGGTGCTGCGATAGGCAGCTTCTAGCCGGGTCAATTCAGATTCAAGGCTGGTGCGGAACCGGGACCAATCGAAGGTGCCGAGGCTGGAGTTCCAGCCGTAAGCCCACGCTTCAGCGACGGCCTGCGGCATTTCACTGGCGAAAACCATCAGCTTTTTGGGCACGCAGCCGCGGATCACGCAGGTGCCGCCCATGCGGCTTTGCTCGGCAAGCCCCACGCGCGCGCCGCCTTCGCTGGCGGCTATGCGCGCCGCGCGCACTCCGCCGGAGCCGCCGCCTATGACGAAAAAGTCGAAATCAAACACGACAGGCCTCCCGCTCGATTGCGCTATGTTGCATGAATTGCGCCGGATTCACCAGCACTGCCCTTTTCCTTGCCGGCGTAAAGGGGGCGCTGCCCCCTCGGCGCGCGGCGCCTCTCCCCCGGGATAATTGGGCCACATTGAAGGGGAAAGGGGGCCTATTCGCCCATATCAGCGAAAATATTCAGGGCGGGGGCGAACTCGATGCGTTCTTGGGTTTCGGAACCGGCGTTGATGTCTTTGACCACGACGCGGCCATCGGAATGGCCGACGACGACGATATCGCAGATGTCGATGAAGAGGCCATTTTCAACCACGCCGGGAATTTGGTTCAGCACCAGGGCCAACTGGCGCGGGTTGCCGATCCGTTTGAGATGCAGATCGAGAATGTAATTGGCTTCATCGGTGATCAACGGCTTGTCGCCGTTCATCCGCAGGGTCACGCGCCGGTCCAGAACATCCATGGAAACGAGGAGTTCCTCGATCAGTGCTTTGGAGGTCTGCCAGCCAAAGGGGATCACTTCGACGGGCAGAGGGAACGCGCCCAGCTGGGCCACTTCCTTGGCGGCATCGGCGATCACGATCATCTGATCCGAGGCGGTGGCCACGATCTTTTCCTGCAAAAGCGCCGCTCCGCCGCCCTTGATCAAGGCCAGATTGAGGTCAAACTCATCCGCGCCGTCGATGGTCAGATCCAGCCATTTGGCGTCGTCCAGACTGGTGATCGGGATGCCGAGTTTGCGCGCGAGTTCCGCCGTGCGGGTCGAGGTGGGCACGCCAACGACGCGAAGACCCTCTTCGCGGACCCGCTCGGCCAGGCAGCGCACCATCCAGGCCGCGGTCGATCCGGTGCCAAGGCCGACCTTCATGCCCGGCTCGACAAAGGCAACCGCCCGCTTGGCGGCGACGAATTTGGCTTTGTCGATCGGGGAAAGTTCTGCGCTCATCTGTGTCTCCCTGCGGTGTGCCTCTCTTATAGGGCGGCTTTGCCCGAGGGGCGAGTGGGTTTTCGCGCGGGACGGCAATCTGACGACCCTTGCTGACAGCCCATGGCGGCTCAGGGCGGCCATATCCGCAATCAAGTGGTCGCTTTTCATCCGGCTTTCCCGCGCAATTCGAGTCATACTTATTTGATTGGATGCGCTCCGCATCCGACCGCTGCACGCTGCATCCCACACCCGCAATCCTAGGCCGCCCAGATGTACATCTTGCGCTTTTCCCCCGATTCCGCCTCGCTGATCGTGCGGCTCGTGCTCGAAGAGCTGGGCCTGCCCTATGAGGCCCGCCCGATCAACCGCGATGCGGGCGAGCTGTCGAGCCCGCAATACCGCGCGCTGCATCCCTTGGGGAAAATCCCGGCGATGGAAACCCCACATGGGCCGATGTTCGAATCCGCCGCGATTCTGCTTTATCTGTCCGACCGGCACCCCGGCCTTGCCCCTGCCCCCGATGCTCTGGACCGGGCGGCTTTCCTCAAATGGTTCTTTTTCACTTCGACCAATATCCACCCCACCTTGATGGAGATCTACTATCCCGAACGGGTGGCAGGCGAGGCGGCGGCAGAGGCGGTTGCGGTTCACGCAGCGGCGCGGATGAAGGTGCTGCTGGCCGCACTTGATACCGCCGCGGAGCCCAATCCGGCGTGGCTATCCGCCTATAAGCCCAGCCTTTTGGGATACTACGTGGCGGTCCTGATGCGCTGGCTCGGCCAAAACAAGCCCTCGTCGGTGGCCTATATCCGGTCCACCGACTACCCGGCCCTGCACAAAGTCGTGGCCATGCTCGAGGCCCGCGCGGCAACCAGGACGGTGGCCGAGGCCGAGGGTCTTGGGGCCCAACCCTTCACCGATCCGATTTGAGCGGCAGCGCCATGTATATCCTGCATTACGCTCCCGACAACGCCTCGCAAATCATCCGGTTGATGCTGGAGGAAATGGGCCTGCCCTACCGGACCGCCCTGTTGGACCGCAGCACGCGGGCGCAGGACAGCGCCCAGTACCGGGCGGTCAATCCGACCGGCCTGATTCCCGCCCTGCAAACCCCCGATGCCACGCTTTTCGAAACCGGGGCCATTCTGCTCTGGCTGTGCGACAGCCACGTCAGCATGGCCCCCGCCCCCGGCGCGCCGGGCCGCGCGGACTTTCTCAAATGGCTCTTCTTCACCGCCAACACCCTGCACGCCGATTCGCGCCTCTTGTTCTACCCCGAGCAATATGCCGGATCGCCCGAAGCCATCCCGGCCTTTCGCAGCGCCTGCGAGGCGCGCATCCACCGCGACCTTGGCCTGCTCGAGGCGCTTGCGGCCAGCGCGCCGGACTATCTGAATGCGCAAAGCCCTTCGGCGCTTGGCTATTACATCTGCTGTCTGATCCGCTGGATCAACCTGTATCCGACCGACCGCACCGGCTGGTTGCACCTGGCCAACTTTCCCGCCCTTTACGCGCTCGCCCTGGCGCTACAGGAACGTCCCGCCGCCCTGCGCGTCAGCACAGCCGAAGGGCTTGGCTCGACGATTTTCACTGCCCCGCACTATGCCGACCCGCCGGAAGGCTCTGTCATCTAAGGACCACCCGATGTTTCTTTCCGTCTTCGACATGTTCAAGGTGGGCGTTGGCCCCTCGTCCTCGCATACGATGGGACCGATGGTCGCGGCGGCGCGGTTTGTGACCGCGCTGCGCGCCTCGCCGTTTCGCTTTCACGGGCTAAAGGCCTCGCTGCATGGCTCGCTGGCCTTTACCGGGGTCGGGCATCATGCGGACCGCGCCACGATCCTGGGGCTCGCGGGGTTTGAACCGGCTACTTATGACGCGCAAAAGGCCGATGCGGTGCTGGCCCGGATCAGCGAGGTCCATCTGATCGAGCCCGAGGGCCTGCCGGCCCTGCATTTTGATCCCAAAAAGGACTTGCTCTTTGACTACGGTCCCGCCCTGCCCGGCCATGCCAATGGCATGATCCTGAAGGCCACCGATGCGCAGGGCGATGTGATCCTGCAAGAGACCTATTATTCCATCGGCGGCGGCTTTGTGCTGACAGCAGGCGAGCTGGCCGAGGCCGGCGGTGCCAAATCCCGCGCCCGCGCCGAAGTGCCTTATCCGTTTGAAACCGCAGACGAGATGTTGGCCATGGCCAAATCTTCGGGCCTCAGCATAGCGCAGATGAAGCTGGCCAATGAGCTGAAGTTTCGCACCAAGGCCCAGATTGACGCCGGTATCGCGCGGCTTTGGGAGGTGATGAATGACTGCATCTCGCGCGGTATGGCGGGAACGGGGATCCTGCCGGGCGGGCTTCATGTGCGCCGACGCGCCAAGGGCATCCATGATGCCTTGATCGCCGAGCGTGGGCTGAACATGACCGCGCCGCATACGATTAACGACTGGATGAGCCTTTATGCCATGGCGGTGAACGAGGAAAACGCTGCCGGGGGGCAGGTGGTGACCGCGCCGACGAATGGGGCGGCGGGGGTACTGCCAGCGGTGCTGCGCTACTATCTTGACCATGTGCCGGGGGCTTCGGCCGCAAAGATTCCCGACTTTCTGCTGACCGCCGCCGCGATCGGCGGGCTGTGCAAACACAATGCCTCGATCTCGGGCGCGGAATGTGGCTGTCAGGCCGAGGTCGGATCCGCCGCTGCCATGTCCGCCGCCGCGATCTGCGCGGTGATGGGCGGCACGGTGATGCAGGTGGAAAACGCCGCTGAAATCGCGCTGGAGCATCATCTGGGCATGACCTGCGATCCGATCCGGGGGCTGGTTCAGGTGCCCTGCATCGAGCGCAACGGTCTGGGCGCGATCAAGGCGGTATCGGCCGCAAGCCTGGCGCTGCGCGGCGACGGGGTGCATTTGGTCAGCCTTGATGCCTGTATCGAAACCATGCGTCAGACCGGAGCCGACATGCACGAGAAATACAAGGAAACCTCGCTGGGCGGGTTGGCCGTAAACGTCCCGAACTGCTGAACCGGCTGGATCCAGCAGAGCGCAAGCGCGCCCTTTATATGTCGCCGTCGGGCTTACGCCCTCCTTCTCCAGTTGGGAGCGGCCCCATCGGCCGCTCGCCCGCCCCTACTTTGCCCTTTACTTTGACCAAAATATCCCCGCCGGAGGCTCTTGCCGTGGCCCCAAAGGTGCCGCCCATGTCGCATTCAGGCTCGTTTCCCGCCAGCAAACCCCCTATGACATGCCTATGATTAAAGATCCCACCCTGCGCGGCATTGGCCTGATGCTGGCCTTTTGCGCTCTGGCGCCGCTGCTGGACACGGCGTCCAAACTAGCGACAACGACCATTCCTGTCGGCCAGATCACCACCGCGCGTTTCCTGGTTCAAGGCGCGCTGATGTTGCCCATCGCGCTGGTCATGGGCCTGCCTTTGCGCATCGCGCCGCGCCTGGCCTGGCTGATCATCGCCCGCGCTGTGCTGCTGATCGTCTCCACCTATACCTTCGTCGCCGCTGTCGTGGTCATGCCCATCGCCGATGCCTTGGCCATCCTCTTTGTCGAGCCCTTCATCCTCTTGATCTTCGGAAATCTGATTTTCGGCGACCAGATCGGCGCGCAACGGATCGGCGCCTCGCTGGTGGGATTTCTGGGCGCTCTTTTGGTCATCCAGCCCTCGTTGGCCGCTTTTGGCTGGGTGGCTCTTTATCCGCTCGCCACGGCCTTCCTGTTCGCCGGTTATATGCTGATCACG
>CAIYZT010000079.1 GCA_903930735.1 uncultured Paracoccaceae bacterium
AAGATCGACCTGCCCGCCGCCGAGCCGGACCGGATCAAACAGCAGATCGAAGACGTTATCGGCCTCGACGCCAGCCAGGCCATCCCGATCTCCGCCAAATCCGGCCTCGGCATCCCCGACGTGCTGGAGGCGATCGTTACCCGCCTTCCGGCCCCCAAGGGCGACGCCAATGCGCCCCTCAAGGCGATGCTCGTCGACTCATGGTACGACGCCTACCTTGGCGTTGTCGTTATGGTCCGGATCATGGACGGCGTCATGCGCCGCGGCGACCGCGTCAAGATGATGCAAACCAATGCCACCTATGGCATCGACAAACTCTCGGTCCTCAAACCGCAGATGGTCGATATCGACGAGCTTGGTCCGGGCGAGATCGGCGTTTTCACCGCCTCGATCAAGCAACTGCGCGACACCCGCGTCGGCGATACAATCACCCACGAACGCAAACCCTGCACCACCCCGCTGCCCGGCTTCAAACCCGCCCAGCCCGTCGTGTTCTGTGGCCTCTTCCCGGTCGATGCCGCCGATTTCGAACCCCTGCGCGACGCCATCGAGAAACTCTCGCTCAACGACGCCTCGTTCTCGACCGAAATGGAAACCTCCGCCGCCCTCGGCTTCGGCTTCCGCTGCGGGTTCCTGGGCCTTTTGCACCTCGAGGTGATCCGCGAGCGGCTGGAACGTGAGTTCGATCTTGACCTCATCACCACCGCCCCCTCGGTCGTCTTCAAGCTTTACATGAAAGACGGCGAGGTGCGCGAATTGCACAACCCCGCCGACATGCCCGACCTGACCTTTGTCGACCATATCGAAGAGCCGCGCATCAAAGCCACCATTCTGGTGCCCGACGAATACCTTGGCGACATCCTGAAGCTTTGCCAGGAACGCCGCGGCATCCAGATGGACCTGTCCTACGCCGGCTCCCGCGCCATGGCCGTCTATGACCTGCCCTTGGCCGAAGTGGTCTTCGATTTCTACGACCGCCTGAAATCGGTGACCAAGGGCTATGCCTCCTTCGACTACGTGATTTCGGAATACCGCGAGGATTTTCTGGTCAAGATGTCGATCCTTGTGAACGACGAGCCGGTCGATGCCCTGTCGATGATGGTCCACCGCGACCGGGCCGAGGCGCGCGGCCGCTCGATGGTCGAAAAGCTCAAAGAACTGATCCCCCGCCACATGTTCAAAATCCCGATCCAGGCGGCCATCGGGGCGCGGGTGATTGCCCGCGAGACGTTGTCGGCCATGCGCAAGGACGTGACCGCGAAATGCTATGGCGGCGACGCGACCCGGAAGCGGAAGCTTTTGGACAAGCAGAAGGCGGGTAAGAAGAAGATGCGGCAGTTCGGGAAAGTGGAGATCCCGCAGGAGGCGTTTATTAGCGCTTTGAAGATGGATGGGTAGATAATGGCATATCCTTCTCCCCCGTCGCCCAAGGCTGATGTTCGGCGAGCTGGCCAGAAGATTGCATCGGGCGCATATCTTCCAGAAGACTTGGAGGTTGTAGATAGATGGCGGGCCTCCCACGGCTACGTGATCAATACATTTCAAGCTTGGATAAAGAGACACATTAGCCACGCTGATATGGAAGTCGAATTTGCGCAGCGATTGAAGCGCAGGAATACTGTGATTGATAAACTGCGAAGGGTGGATGTTGACGGGAATCATCTGATCTCTGACGTGACCGCAATGCATGATTTTGCTGGTTGCAGAATGATTTTCGATACTATTCAAGAGTTAAACAGTTTTAGATCGTACATGCACTCTGGCGTAGTTATTAAGAACGTGGAGCATAAACTTCGACACGAGCCAGATAAGTATGACTATATCCAAAATCCGAAGGCATCAGGCTATAGAGGTATTCACGACGTTTATAAGCATTTTCCAAGAGGCACGAGTCGCAAAGAGGAGAAGAAACCTTGGGATGGTCTTTTGGTGGAACTTCAATATCGCACACGTGCTCAGCACGCTTGGGCTACAGCTGTGGAGATTTCTGATCTTCTTGATGGTGAGCGCACGAAGTTTGAAGTGAATCAGACCGAGCGAGGTAGATTTTTTGCACTGGCGAGCGAAATTATTGCGCGAGTTTATGAAAGCGAAACGCGGGCCTTTATCCAAGTATCCACGAGCGATCTAAAGGCCGAGTTAGAAGAGTTGGATAAAAAGCTTGGATTACTTCAGCGATTAGGCTTGTTGCGGCAGTTTGATGCTTATGAGACTCTTTTGGAGCACAATGTTCTTAGCATTTCTATTGACGATGCGGGAGAGTATACTTTCGAAGCTAAGCCATTTAAAGAGGCTGCTGATGCCATTCTCTACGCAACAGACTTGGAGGCAGCTGGGACTAGTGTAAACGCAGTCTATGTGCGTGCAGAAAAGCCTCACCAACTTCGATCTGCCTACAGGAACTATTTCTATGATCCGATAGATTTCGTTCAGATGATCCGTGACGCGTGACTTTTTAGAACAAACAGCAAGCAAGCCGTAGGTCGGGCATTGCCCGACTCTCCCGCCGTGTCGGGCTATCACCCGACCTACTCTGCCAAACTCACGCAAGGGTCCCCCCAGCCCGCGCAGGCTTGCGCGGGCGTTCGGCCCTCAAATTGGTCCAATGGACCAATTTGCCCCCGGCCAAAGGCCGGGGTCGGGCCTCACCCTCACTCACACCCCTTCTCATCCCAGAACTTCGCCTGCACCTCCCGCATCGTCCCCCGGATGGTCAGCAGCGTCCCCAGCCCGAACCGCTCCTGATCGCCCACCGCCAGCACATATTCCCCGGTGTTCGCCTTGTTGAACACCTCGACATAATAGACCCCCGCCGGGTACTGCCGGTCATGGGCGAAAGCCTTGCCGATTTCGGGCCCGACCCAATACCAGTTCTTGCCGTATTCCTCGTACCACTCCGTCCACTCCATCGCCGCCCCGTCGCGCGCGTCGATCTCCTTGAAACCCTCATCCAGCACCCGGAACGAAAACGTCTGTTTCAGCCCGCAGCTTTCCAGTTTCGGCGCGGTGATGCCCACGTAAAAATCAAACTCCTCGTCCGAGATGATCTGATAAAATTGCGACGCCCCGGTCAGTTCCGAGAAAATCGCCTTGGAATGTTCCGGCGCGTCGATCACCAAAGGCGCGTCACGCGTCTTGGGCGACAGGTCCAGCAGCGGCGAATGGGCGAGGGCGGGGCTGGCAAGAAAAAGGGTCAGGGCGATCAGGCGGAACATTGGAGGCCTCCTTTGGGTTTATAGCACTACGTTTGGGCGGTGCTGTCAGATCACATTGAAGCGGCGGCGCGCCATCGGGCCTTGTGCGGTCCGCTCCGGATGCGGCCCCCCCCATTGAGCGACGACACTTGGTTTGACAGTTGAGGAAGTGGCGTATTGTTTAAAATCAAGTCGTTATGGGGATTCGGTGTCACTTGGTTTGACACGTTTCAGGTGGAAAAGCAGGGTTTGCGGGGTCTGCAAACTCTAGCGTCAGAAAAATAGTCAATGAAATCGATGGCGCGTATCGATCAAAGGGAACCTGTTGGTTCCCGTTTCAGAAATTTCCTTGGCTTTATCGCCCGCTCGCCAACCGATGTCAGCCGCCCATTCTTGGGGTGTCAATCCGAGCAACGTTCCGTCCGATCTCAGGACGGCTTCGCCTTGTTGCAGCTTGTTCAAGAGCAGCTCGAAACAAGGCAGCGCGCCTGACATGGCAGAAAGCCGGACTATCCGCGCAAGGTCATCACCGACTGGTTGAGCGTCAAAGACCAACCAATCCAAAGATACCTCAAGCCCTAGCGCAATCTTCTTCAAGGCATCAAGGCCGGGTATCTTGCCGCCCGCGCCCGGATCACCGCTGCGCCCATCCGGTCTGCGTGCAGATCCGGCGCGGCGAGTACAAGAAGATGACCCATCTGTTCACCTATCTGGGCGTGGAATATTACCACCCCGCCCGCCAGATAATTGCCGGCAAGGTGCCAGATCCCAGCTACTTTATATTTTCGGACGAGCCGGATTTCGTTGCACGAGAACTGGATCCCTGCCGGGGGATTACCGTGCTGCCCAGCCTCACGCCGATCGAAAGTCTGGAGCTTGCCCGCCTTTGCCGGCATTATATCTGCTCGAACAGCACCTTCAGTTTTTTTGGTCGGCCCTGCTGAGCCGGTTTGACGACGGGATCAAGATCGTGCCCGCGCGGTACTTCAACGATGCCCCCTCACAAGCGGAGTATGAGGCGGACGAGAGTTTTTATCCCACCAGCTGGCTTCGCGTCTAATGCCAATCGTAACGCAGCCTTTTGCGGCGTTTTCGGGCCAAGTTTAAGGGACGCCACCCGGAAAAGCGCGGCCCAGACCTTGTCGCAGTTGCTGGGGCTCCAAACTTCGCCCGTTGACCCAGCGCCTTTGCGGGCCCAAACTGATCCCATGCGCCTCTTCACCCTTCTTCTCCTGACCGCCTGCGCCTCCAGCCCGATGCCGGGCATGGCCGGCGCCGCCAAGGCCGAGGTGACCGTGAATGGGCGGAGCTACACGCTTTGGTTCACCGACGCCCGTGTCGAGGTGGTCCGGCACGGCTGGGCATCCCCCGGCGAGCATCAGCAGATCCGCGCCGACATGATCGCGCTGATCCCGCAGGTCACGGGTTGCAATCTGGACGAGGCCTCGCTGACCGGCGATAGCGGCGAACTGCGGGCTTCGATCCGCTGTTAGAGCGGGATGCGATTCACTTGTTTTCGTGAAAACTTATCCCGTTCTAGGGGCGCAGAAACAGCTCGTAAAGCGCCCAGGCGGCGGCGGCGCCAAAGAGGGCGGCCCAGCCGGGGCTGCCTTGAGAGAACTCAATCAAGGCCATGACCCCCGGCACCGCTACGGTCAGAACCCGCACCCAGAGACGGCGGAACATCGGGTGGTCGCGGTCCAGAAATTTCTTCATATTGCCCTCACTGCGCACCCAATATAGGCTTTGGCGGCAACATGATCCAGCCCTTCCTGGGCAGGGGGGCGGGTGCGTCCCCGGCCCCCCTGCCACCGGCTTAGCGGCTCTTGCGGGATTTCCCGCCGCGCATGCCGCCGCGACCGGCGGTTGATCGGCCCGCGCGGCTGACGGCGGCCTCAACCGCCTCTTCCACCACCGATTGGCGCGCCAGCGGGTCCGAGGCGACGGTCAGTTCCACCGCTTCCAGACGTTTCACCTCATCGCGCAGCCGCGCTGCATCCTCAAAGTCCAGATTCTCGGCGGCTTTGCGCATCGCAAGGCGCAAGGCCTCCAGATGCGCGGCGAGGTTTTGCCCGATAGTAGTCTTGTCCACCCTGGCCGTGATCCGCGCCTGATCCGTATCACCCTTCCACAGACCGGCCAGCACATCCTCGACGTTCTTTTTCACCGTGGTCGGGGTGATGCCGTGCAGGGTGTTATAGGCCACCTGTTTGGCGCGGCGGCGATCCGTCTCGCCGATTGCGCGCTCCATCGAGCCGGTGATCCGGTCGGCATACATGATGACCCGGCCGTCAGAGTTGCGGGCGGCGCGGCCGATGGTCTGGATCAGCGAGGTCTCCGATCGCAAAAAGCCCTCCTTGTCCGCATCCAGAATCGCCACCAGCCCGCATTCGGGAATATCCAAGCCCTCGCGCAGAAGGTTGATGCCAATCAGCACGTCAAAGGCGCCGAGGCGCAAATCGCGCAGGATTTCAATTCGTTCCAAGGTGTCGATGTCCGAATGCATATAGCGTACGCGGATGCCCTGTTCGTGCATATATTCGGTCAGATCCTCGGCCATGCGTTTGGTCAAGGTGGTGCACAGCGTGCGCATGCCGCGCGCGGCGACAAGCCGGACCTCGTCCAAAAGGTCATCGACCTGCATCTCCACGGGTCTGATTTCGATCATCGGGTCGATCAGGCCGGTGGGGCGGATCACCTGTTCGGTGAAAGTGCCCGAAGCTTGCTCGATCTCCCAAGCGGCGGGGGTGGCCGAGACAAAGACGGTCTGCGGGCGCATCGCGTCCCATTCCTCGAATTTGAGCGGGCGGTTATCCATGCACGAGGGCAGGCGGAATCCATGGTCGGCCAGGGTCATCTTGCGGCGGAAGTCGCCTTTGTACATCGCGCCGATCTGCGGCACCGAAACATGAGATTCGTCGGCGAAAACAATGGCATTGTCAGGGATAAACTCGAAAAGGGTCGGCGGCGGCTCGCCCGGCGCGCGGCCCGTCAGATAGCGCGAATAATTTTCGATCCCGGCGCAGGAGCCGGTCGCCTCCAGCATCTCCAGATCGAAATTGCAGCGCTGTTCCAGTCTTTGCGCTTCGACCAGTTTGCCCTCTTCGACCAGTTGTTTCAGCCTGCCGTGCAGCTCCAGTCGGATCGACTTTGTCGCCTGCTGAAGCGTTGGGCGGGGGGTGACGTAATGGCTGTTGGCATAGATGCGGATTTTGTCGAAAGTGTCGGTCTTGTGGCCGGTCAGGGGGTCGAATTCGGTAATGGTTTCAAGCTCTTCACCAAAAAAGGAAAACCGCCATGCCCGGTCGTCAAGGTGGGCTGGCCAAACCTCGAGGCTGTCGCCGCGCACCCGGAAGGAGCCGCGGGCAAAGGCCATGTCATTGCGCCGGTATTGCTGGGCGACCATATCGGCGATCACCTGACGCTGGTCATAGATCTGGCCGCGCACGAGATCGATGGTCATTGCTGAATAGGTCTCAACCGAGCCGATGCCGTAGATGCAAGAGACCGAGGCGACGATGATCACATCATCCCGCTCCAAAAGCGCGCGGGTGGCCGAGTGGCGCATCCGGTCGATCTGCTCGTTGATCTGGGATTCTTTCTCGATAAAGGTCTCGGTGCGTGCGACATAGGCCTCGGGCTGGTAATAGTCGTAGTAGGACACGAAGTATTCGACGGCGTTATCGGGAAAGAAGCCCTTGAATTCGCCGTATAATTGCGCGGCGAGGGTCTTGTTCGGGGCCAGAATGATCGCCGGGCGCTGGGTCACTTCGATCACCTTGGCCATCGTATAGGTCTTGCCGGTCCCGGTGGCCCCCAGCAAAACCTGATTTTGCTCGCCGCCGAGCACGCCCTTGGACAGTTCCGCAATCGCCTTTGGCTGATCGCCCGCCGCCTGAAACGGCGTTTGCATGACAAACCGGCGCCCGCCTTCAAGTTTTGGCTTGGACAGCACCTCGGGGCGCGGGGCGATGGCGTTGGAATTGTTATGCGGCATGGATGATTCCCTGGTAAGTCCGCACGATATTCTGTTTTTGTTCTCGCGTTAAGTCTTGGTTAAGGGGTTTTGACGCATACTTAATAAATCTGATGCAATTTTAGGGATTATTTTTCGAAAACTGATCATCTTATGATTGCTTTTGGGTGCGCCTTGCGACTGTATGATCTTGCAAGTAGCACAAAGTCTGTCAGCCAGCGCACTCCACACCCCACCCACACTCCCGGTGCGCTGGCTGGCAGCAACCTTCCCTCAAACCGCCCTATCGTGAAAGCCGTGCCCGATGTTCGGCATGCCCTTGTGTTTTTCAGCGGTTTTGGGAATAACCATCCCCAGCCGATCCCGTTTTTCCATGAGGTTCCCATGCGCGCCCGTATCTATCAGCCTGCCCGCAATGCCATGCAGTCGGGGATGGGCAAGACCAAAGTCTGGGTGCTGGAATTCGCGCAGGCCTCGGGGCGGCAGATTGACCCGCTGATGGGCTGGACCGCCTCTGATGACACCGAAACCCAGGTCAAACTGCAGTTCGACAGCCGCGAGGCCGCGCTGGCCTATGCCGCGTCCAAAGGAATCGAAGCCGAGGTGCAGGAGCCGAAGCTGCGCAAGCCGGTCCTGCGCCCCGGCGGCTATGGCGAGAATTTCGCCACCGCCCGCAAAGGTGCCTGGACCCACTGATTTTGCTGCCAGGGGGCCCATCAGGCGGCCCTGATTTTTAGAACGGAGCGTTTGAACATGAAACTCATGACAACAACCTGCCTTGCAGCGCTGGGCGCGATTGCCGCTGGTCCGATCTGGGCCGAGGCCACGGATGCGGGCGCGGCAGAACTGCTTTCGGTGTTCCAGACCTATCTGGGCACAACCGAGGGCGTAGTCAGCGTCGCGGTTGCCGGCGATGACTATGCTGTCACGCTGAATCCGGGCGTGCTGATGTCTGCTTTGCCGGTTGAGGGGATGGTTGCCACGGTTTCGGAAATCTTGGTGACCTTGACCGACAACGGCGATGGCACTTGGAATTACGGCATCGATCAGTCGGTGAATGTTGATTATGCCATGCAGGGCCTGATGAGCGCCAAGACCGGCTATGGCTCGGTCATCATGAACGGCGTGTTTGACGAAGCCTTGGGCGATTCCAGCGAATACATGATCGAGATCAGCGAAATAGACTCTTCTCAGACCCAGAGCGATCCGACCTTGGGTGAGATTTCGATCAGCATGACCGCTGACAGCCTGACCATCGAGGGCAGCGCGGCAGCGGGCGAGGGCGGCGTGGATGGTGGATATTCCTCGGTCACCAGCGGAATCGTTTATGCAGTGACGTTGCCGGCCAGCGAGGGCGTGCCAGCGGTGGAGATAACCGGGAATATTGCTCAGGGAACTGTGGATCTTGCCATGAACGGCTATCAGCCGGCGGCGATTTATGGCCTTCTAGCCTGGTTCGTCGCCCATCCGAACGAAGCGGCGATTACCGCCGATAAGGCCGGATTAAAGGCGCAGCTTGCCGCCGCACTGCCGTTTGTTGAATCGATGTCGATCACAGGGGCCTATTCGGATATCTCGGTCACCTCGCCGGTCGGGGCGTTCGGGTTGGACGAGGTGGCCGTCGCGCTCGACATGAACGGCCTTGTGGCCGATGGCCTGTTCCGTGAGGCGATCACCCTCAGGGGCCTGAGCCTGCCCGAAGGTCTGGTGCCGTCCTTTGCCGTGCCGATGATCCCCGAGGAAGTGGCGATTGACGTGACCGCCTCTGGTTTTGATCTGGCGGCAACGGCGCAACTGGTGCTTGGTATGCTGGATCTGCCCGAAGGGTCCGAGCCGCCCGAGGGGTTCGATATGCAGATGTTGGCGGCGCTGATGCCCGAAGGCGCGGTGGACATCACCCTTGCCCCCGGCGGCGTCAAGAATGCGGCCTATAATCTGACCTATGAGGGCGCAATGCGCGCGGGGATCGACGGCATGCCGACCGGCACCGCCAAGATCACGCTTGCGGGGATCGATGCGATCCTGGCTGCGCTGCAGGCCGCGCCGCCCGAAATGTCGGGGCAGGTGCTGCCGGTGCTTGGCATGGCGCAGGCCATGGGACAGCCCGGCGCTGCGGGCGAGTTGGTCTGGGACATCGACGCTTCGGCGCCCGGCAGTCTCAAGGTCAACGGCATGGATATGATGGGCGGCCAATGAGCATTTCGATTTCCAACGAAAGCCCCGTTGGGGCGGACCTGAGCCTGCTTTTCACGCGCCACACCGCCGATATGCACGCCGATACCCCGCCCGAAAGCATCTATATGATGGATGCCACCGAACTCGCGGTGCCGCAGGTGCATTTCTTTGTGGCGCGCGAGGCGGGGGTGCCTTTGGCTATGGGGGCGTTCAAAATCCTTTCGGGCGCGCAAGGCGAGATCAAGTCGATGCATGTGCTGCTCGAAGCGCGGGGCAGGGGCCTGTCCAAGGCGATGCTCGCCCATGTCGAGGCGCAGGCCCGGGCGGTGGGCATCAACCGTCTGAACCTTGAAACCGGTATCCAGCCGACCTTTGTGGCCGCGCGCGCGCTGTATGAAAAGGCGGGATATGCGGTTTGTGGGCCCTTTGAGGGCTACGAGAATGATCCAAATTCGCTTTTCATGACCAAAGAGCTTCTGTAAAGGTAAGGGCGTGGTCCCGTAGCTCAACTGGATAGAGCATCTGATTTCTAATCAGAATGTTGGGCGTTCGAGTCGTCCCGGGATCACCACTTTGCCCCCCATAACCGAACTGGAACTTGCCGCAAGGCTGGGCGTAAAAAGGGGTTAAAGTTCATTTGCAACCGCGCTAGGATCGTCCCTGACAAAGCTGCCCCGCAACTTTTCCTCTTGAAAAGCAGCTCGGGCGAGGGGCCGGAATTTGGGGGATAGATGTCGCAAGAAACTCATCAGGCGGGCGCCCATAGCGCCTCCAAGGACTTCATCGCATCGGCGCATGTGAATGCCGAAACCTACGCCCGCCAATATGAGGCATCGGTTGCCGATCCGGCAGCTTTCTGGGCCGAACAGGGCCAGCGCATCGACTGGATCCGCGATTATCAGACCGTCAAGAACACCACCTTCAAGCGCGGGGAAGTGTCGATCAAATGGTATGAGGACGGCTCGCTGAACGTCTCGGCCAATTGCATCGACCGGCATATGACCACCCGTGCGGGCCAGACTGCGATCATCTGGGAGCCGGATGATCCAAAGACGCCGGCCCAGCACATCACCTACGCCCAGCTTTTGGAAAACACCTGCCGGATGGCGAATGTGCTGAAGGCTCAAGGGGTTAAACGCGGCGACCGGGTGGTGATGTACCTGCCGATGATCCCCGAAGCCGCCTATGCCATGCTCGCCTGCGCACGGATCGGGGCGATCCATTCGATCGTGTTTGCCGGATTCTCGCCGGATGCGCTGGCCAACCGGATCAATGATTGCGACGCCAAGTTGGTGATCACTGCCGATTTTGGGCCGAGGGGCGGCAAGAAAACGGCGCTCAAGGCCAATACAGACGCGGCTCTGGCAAACTGCAATCGGGATGTCAAATGTCTTGTGGTCAAACATACTGGCGATCAGACATCTTGGACCGAGGGGCGCGATATCGACGTCAAGGCGCAGATGGCGGCAGCCAAGCCCTATTGCGCCTATGTCGAGATGGGGGCCGAGGACCCGCTGTTTATCCTCTATACCTCGGGTTCGACCGGCAAGCCGAAGGGGGTGGTCCATACCTCGGGCGGCTATCTGGTCTATGCGGCGATGACGCATCAGATGACCTTTGATTACCACGACGGTGATGTCTTCTGGTGCACGGCTGATGTGGGCTGGGTCACGGGGCACAGCTATATCATCTATGGCCCGCTCGCGAATGGCGCGACGACCGTGATGTTTGAAGGCGTGCCGACCTATCCCGATGCCGGCCGGTTCTGGGAAGTGATCGCAAAGCACCGCGTCAACCAGTTCTACACCGCCCCGACCGCGATCCGCAGCCTGATGGGCCTCGGGCCGCAGTGGCCGGCCAAGCATGACCTTTCCAGCCTCAAACTGCTGGGTTCAGTCGGCGAGCCGATCAATCCCGAAGCCTGGAATTGGTACAACGTTAACGTCGGCAAGGGGCGCTGCCCGATCGTTGACACCTTCTGGCAAACCGAAACCGGCGGGCATCTGATCACGCCTCTGCCCGGCGCCATCGCGCAAAAGCCCGGCTCGGCCACGCTGCCGTTCTTCGGCATCGTGCCGGTTATCCTCGATCCCGCGAATGCCGAGGTGCAGGACGCCACCGAGGCGAGCGGCGTTTTGTGTATCGCAGACAGCTGGCCCGGTCAGATGCGCACGCTCTGGGGCGATCATGCCCGCTTTGAAGAGGCTTATTTCAGCCAATATCCCGGCTATTACTTCACCGGAGACGGCTGCCGCCGCGACGCCGACGGCTATTACTGGATCACCGGCCGCGTCGATGACGTGATCAATGTCTCGGGCCACCGCATGGGCACCGCCGAAGTGGAATCGGCGCTTGTCGCGCATCCCGACGTCACGGAAGCCGCGGTTGTGGGCTATTCCCATGATATCAAAGGACAAGGCATCTACGCCTATGTGACCTTGATGCAGGGCGTCACCCCCAGCGAGGATCTGCGCCGCGCGCTTGTGAAATGGGTCCGCACCGAAATTGGCCCGATTGCCGCGCCCGACCTCATTCAATGGGCACCCGGTCTGCCCAAGACCCGCTCGGGCAAGATCATGCGCCGCATCCTGCGCAAGATCGCGGAAAATGATTTCGCCGCGCTGGGCGATATCTCGACACTCGCCGATCCTGCCGTGGTCGAAGAGTTGATCGCCAACCGAATGAACTGGGGCTGATCGGAGCCCTTTGGCCCCTTCCCAAGACCGTTACGGGCGCAAGCGTTGGCAGACCGCCGCCTGGGTTTCAGCTTGACTGCTTTTGGAAGGCGCATGGCATGAGACCGTCGAGGTGCGATGCCGGGTGGCGGTTTGCAATGGCTGTCAGTGTTGCGCGGAGGTAGGCGGAAGGGTCGACGGCATTCAGCTTGCAGGTTTCAATGAGTGAGGTGTTGACTTTCACCCAGAACTGAGCCGGTTAGGCGGATAATTATCACTGAGAACTGAGCCATGGGAACCTACCGCTCAAAGCGGAGAGCAGCGGGGGCAACGGAGTGATCCACATGGGACTTTTGAACATCATCCGACGGATGCATTTGCGACAGAAGCTGTCGATCCGCGAGATTGCACGGCTTACAGGCGTGTCGCGGAATACTGTGATCAAGCATCTGGCGGCGAATACCATCGAGCCAAAGTTTGCGACGCCGGAGCGGCAAAGCAAGCTGGACCCCTTTGCCGAGAAGTTGGTGGTTGGCTGAAGACCGAGGCTGGTAAGTCGCGCAAGGAGCGAAATGGCGCCTCAGGAGACATCGGTTCAGGTGCTGCTGCTTTGGGCTGTTGCCCTTTCGACAGTCATCAGTTCGGCCTGAATAACCTGATCAGGCGGTTTCGGCGGGTATTTGGGCCGGTCCTGTCGCGCGAAGGGGCGACAGGATTGCGCCGATGATCAGCGCAAGCAGCGCCCTTAGGTGGGCCAGGATCTTGCGG
>CAIYZT010000080.1 GCA_903930735.1 uncultured Paracoccaceae bacterium
CCCGAGGTTCAGGCCGCTGCCTTGGCCTGCGCCGCGCCGATCGAAGATGGCGCGCTGCGGCAGGCTCTTGAGAATCTGGCGCAAAACGTCTTTACACGGAACAAACTCGCAGAAAGCAAAAAGACATGATGATGAAACTTGCAGGCCTTCTTGGCGCACTGACCCTTTCCATTGGCCTTGCGGCTGCAGTTGTGGCGCTGTTCTTCTTGGACGCCGCGCCCACGCCGACCCTGACCGCCAACATGGTCACCGGCAATCTTGTGGCCAAGGTAACGGTGGTGGAATATGCCAGCTTTACCTGCCCCCATTGCGCGCGTTTCCACGCCGAGGTCTTCTCCAAGATCAAGCCCGAATACATCGACACCGGCTTGATCCGGTTTGAATATTCCGAGGTCTATTTCGACCGCTTCGGCCTCTGGGCGGCGATGCTGGCCCGCTGCGGCGGCGAGATGCGCTATTTCGGGATCTCGGATGTCCTGTTTGAAAAGCAGACCGAATGGGCAGCGGCGGAAACCCCGGCGCAGGTGGTCGAGAACCTCAAGACCATTGGCCGCTCGGTCGGGCTCGAAGATGCGGCGATGGATATCTGCCTGAAAGATCAGGTCATGGCCGAGGCTTTGGTCGCGCAGTTCGAGACGAACATGGCGCGCGACATGGTCGAGGGCACGCCGACCTTTTTCATCAATGGCGTCATGCATTCCAACAGGAGCTACGAAGAAATGAAGGCGCTTCTAGACGCTGAACTGGCCAAGTAAATGGCGCCGCTGGAGGGGATCCGGGTCATTGAACTGGCCCGGATTTTGGCCGGGCCCTGGGCGGGGCAGACGCTCGCCGATCTGGGCGCCGATGTGATCAAGGTAGAGGCCCCTGAAGGCGATGATACGCGCCGCTGGGGCCCACCATGGATCGAGCGCGACGGCGAGAAGACCGCCGCCTATTTCCACGCCTGCAACCGGGGCAAAAGGGGGATCACCTGCGATTTTCGCACGCCCGAGGGGCAGGAAATGGTGCGCCTACTGGTGGCGGGTGCCGATGTGGTGATCGAGAATTTCAAGGTTGGCGGGCTGGCGAAATACGGGCTGGATTATGAAAGCCTGCGCGCGCTGAACCCAAAGCTGATCTATTGCTCGATCACCGGCTTTGGCCAGACCGGCCCCTATGCGCAGCGCGCGGGTTATGATTTCATTATCCAAGGCATGTCCGGGCTGATGAGCGTCACCGGAGAGCCGGAGGGCCAGCCGCAAAAGGTGGGCGTGGCTGTGACCGATATCTTCACCGGCGTCTATGCGGCAACGGCGATTCTGGCGGCGCTGGTGCAGCGCGGGCGTACCGGGATAGGGCAGCATCTGGATCTGGCCTTGTTGGATGTGGCGACCAGCATCATGGCCAATCAGGCGATGAATTATCTCGCAACCGGGGTGGCGCCGGTCAAGATGGGCAACGCCCATCCCAACCTCGCCCCCTATGCGGTCTTTGAATGCGCGGATGGCTGGATCATTCTGGCGACCGGCAATGACGGACAATATCAACGCCTTGTGCGGCTCTTGGGCCTGAAGGACATGGCCAGCGATCCCGCCTATCTGGGCAACGCCGACCGGATCGCCAACCGAGGCGAGATGACCCGGCGGCTGACCGCCGCGACAAAGGGTTGGACCAAGACCGACCTTCTGGCGGCCTGCGAGGCGGCGGGCGTTCCCGCCGGACCGATCAACGATCTGGCCGAGGTATTCGCCGATCCGCAAGTTGTCGCGCGGGCAATGCAGATTGCGCCGGGTGGCGTCACGGGCGTCCGCTCGCCGATGACCTTCTCCAACGCGCAGCTGTCATTGGATCGCCCATCCCCCAAACTAGGCGAACACCAAGACGAGGTTTTACGCCAAGTCTGAGGCATCACCGTCGACAAAAGGGGGCGCTGAGCCTACGCGCCAAGGCGCTCACCCCCGGGATATTTGGGTCAAGATGAAGCGCAAATCTTTGCCTTCAATGTGGCTCAAACATCCTTGGGGGTGAGCCGCTCGCGGCGAGGGGGCGGAAGGCCCCCTGGACCCTCAAAGCCCAAGCGCCGAAAGCGCAGCGTCGAGCGCCGTCCAGTCTGCCACCTCCAGCCGCACCGGAAGGGTCAGAACCTTGGCACGGAAGGATTCCGGCAAGCGCGTCGCATCCTTTTCCGTCGTCACAAGATGGGCGTCGTGCAGAATGGCATCCGCCTCCAGCCGCAGCATCAGTCCGAGGGACAAAGGTTGATGATCATCCAGAGCCTCGCTCTTGACCACCTGTGCGCCGAGGTCGCGCAGGGTGGCAAAGAATTTCTCCGGGCGCCCGATACCGGCAAAGGCAATCACTTTTTGTCCCTGCCAATCCATCCCGGTGGACAGGGGCGCAATACTGCCCTCGGAAATGGCGATATCGGGGCGGGCAAACTGGGCGCGGGCGGCCTCGCGGCCGATCAGCATCAGATGATCCGCGCGGGCCAGCCCCGCCGCGACCGGCTCGCGCAACGGCCCCGCCGGCAGGCAGCGCCCATTGCCCCAGCCGGTCTCTGCATCCACCACCAGTACCGACAGATCCTTGTGCAGCGAGGGGTTTTGAAACCCGTCATCCATCAAGATCACATCTGCCCCAAGGCTGACCGCCAACCGCGCTCCATCAGCCCGGTCCCGCGAAATGACGCAAGGCGCAAAGGCTGCAAGCAGTAGCGGCTCGTCCCCGACCTGCGATGCGCTGTGGCGCGCGATATCCACGGCGAGCGGCCCGGTCAGGCTGCCCCCATAGCCCCGCGACAGGATCACCACCCGGCGCCCGCGCGCCATCAGCTGCGCCGTCAGCGCGATGACAACCGGAGTTTTGCCGGTGCCGCCGACATTCAGATTACCGATGCAGATCACTGGCACCGGTGCGCGAAACCCAGCGCCCGCAACGCGGCGCGCGGTGAGCGCGGCGGTAATCCAGCCCAAAGACGCCAGCAGCCGCGCCGCGAGGGCAGGCCGTTCGGGCGCGGTGAACCAAAATCCGGGCGGGCGCATCAGGTGGTCCCGTCCAAGATCGCGCGGATATCTGCCAAGAGCCGCGAGGTTACATCGGCGCCGGCCGAGACCACTTCCCAAGCCGAATGTGCCTGTCTTGCGGCGCGGTCGGGCGACAGAAGATCGGACAGGCCCAGCGACAAATCCTCGGCTGAGGCGACCATGCGGGCGGCCAGCGCCGATCCGAGGCTGCCATAGGCCGCGGCATGAACTCCGGTCCGCGGCCCGAAAAGGATGGCCGAGCCGGTGGTCGCAGGCTCCATCGGACTGGCGTTGCACCCCTGCCCCATTAGGCTGCCGCCCAGAAAAGTAACGGGGGCGAGCCGGTACCAAAGGCCGATCTCGCCCGGCTGATCGGGGATGAAAACCTCAACCTCAGGTTCGGGCTCCTGTTCGGCGCTGCGCCGGGCGACCTGCCAGCCCTCGGTGGTTTCCATCCGCTCGGCCAGGGCTGGCGCGCGGTTCAGATCGTGGGGGACCAGAATCAACAGCAATCGGTGCGACAGGGCGAGCGCGTGGCGGTGGGCAGCGATCACGGCGTCTTCTTCTTCTTGCGGCACGGCCATGGCGAGCCAGACCGGGCGCCCTGCCAACAGCCCGGCAAGCGAGGCGCGTTCGGCCTCAAGATAGGGCAGAATGATCGGCGCCTTTTCCATGCGGCCCGACACCTGCACCCGCGCGGGATCGGCGCCCGCCTTGCGAAAGGCGCGCTCGGCGGTGCCATCGGTCACATGCAGGGTGCGAAACTTGGCCAATGTGCTGCGGATCAGGCCCGGATACCAGCCGTCCCGGTCGGCCATCAAGCGCGGCTGGGTGCCTTCGGCCATCAGAACCGGGATCTTGCGGGCTGAGGCCTCGTTCATCAGGGCCGGGCGCAGCTCGCCCTCGGCGCAAAGCACCATTTCAGGCGACCAATAGTTCAGAAACTCGCGCAGATCCGCCCGATGATCGGGCGGGGGCGGCTGCAAGATCATGTCCGCAAGCGCAGGGGCGTCCGGGCAGGTCAGCAAGACCGCGATGCCGTCCTCTTCGATCAACCGGCGGCCGAGTTCGGCAATCCCCGACAGGCTTTCGGCGCTGGGCGCGTGTAGCCAGACCAGACGGCCCGCCGGGCGCATCGGCCGCGGGGGCGCGGGGCCCGGCTCGGGCCGCGCGGTCAGGTTATACAGGGTCAGGCCGACCGAATAGGCCATGCGGGGTCTGGTTCAGCTTTTCGGATCGGGCGCATCAGCGCTGCCGTCTTCGCGCAGCCGGTCGAGCGCGGCAATGAAATAGCGCATATGGGCATTGTCCACGGTGCGCTGCGCCTCGGCCTTCCAGGCGCGGCGGGCGGTCTCGTAATCGGGGAAAATCCCGACGACATGCAGATTGGACGGGTCTTTGAACGTCGACTTTTGCGGCGAGATCAGCTCTCCGCCAAAAACCAGGTGAAGTTTGCTCATGTTTTGGCTCCGGTTCGGGACTTACAGGACATAGCGCGACAAATCCGCCGAGCGGGCCAGCGCGCCTATATTTGCCTCTACAAATGTTTCATCGACGTGAATGGTCTCGCCAGGACGCTCGGGCGCGGTAAAGGACAGCTCTTCGAACACCCGCTCCATCACCGTGTAAAGCCGCCGCGCGCCGATGTTTTCGACCGCATGATTGACCTGCGCTGCGATATGGGCCAGCGCGGCAATTCCGCCGGGCGTAAAAGTGACCGTGACCTTTTCGGTGGCCATCAGTCCGGCATATTGGCGGGTCAGGGCGTTTTCCGTCTCGGTCAGGATGCGCACGAAATCGCCTTCGGTCAGGGCCTGCAATTCGACCCGGATCGGCAAGCGGCCCTGAAGTTCGGGCAAAAGATCCGAGGGTTTTGCGACGTGAAAAGCGCCCGAAGCAATAAACAGGATATGGTCGGTCTTGACCGGGCCGTATTTGGTGGAGACCGTGGTACCCTCGATCAGGGGCAAAAGATCGCGCTGCACGCCTTCACGGCTGACATCGGCGCCTCGGGCATCGGCGCGGGCGCAGATCTTGTCGATTTCGTCCAGAAAAACGATGCCGTTCTCCTGCACCGCCTCCAGCGCGGCGGCCTTGATCGCCTCGTCGTCGAGCAGCTTGTCGGCCTCTTGCCCGATCAACAGATCATAGCTGTCGCAGACCGAAACACGCTTGCGGCTGGTGCGCCCGCCAATGGATTTGAACAGTTCCGTCAGGCCCTGCATCTGGGTTTCCATGCCGGGAACCGCGCCAAACATCGCGGGCGGGGCGGCGTCGGGCACATCAATCTCGATCATCGTATCGTCCAGCTCGCCCCGTTTCAGCTTGCCGCGAAACATCTCGCGGGTCTGCTCGCGGGCGTCCTTGCCTGCCAAAGCCTCTACCACCCGCTCTTCGGCGGCGGCGCGGGCACGGGCGCGGACATCCTCGCGCATCCGGGCACGGGTATCAGAGATCGCGGTATCGACCAGATCGCGGATGATGCTGTCGACATCGCGGCCGACATAGCCAACCTCGGTGAACTTGGTCGCCTCGACCTTCAGAAACGGCGCGCGGGCCAGTTTGGCCAGACGGCGGGCAATCTCGGTCTTTCCGACGCCGGTGGGGCCGATCATCAGGATGTTCTTGGGATAGACTTCGTCGCGCAGATCCTCGGGCAGATGTTTGCGCCGCCAGCGGCTGCGCAGCGCCACCGCTACGGCGCGTTTGGCATCCTTTTGGCCGATGATGAAGCGGTCAAGCTCCGATACGATTTCGCGCGGGGTCAGATCGGTCATTTGCGGGGTCTTTGTGACAGGTCGAGTGTCTTTGAATACCTTCCGCCTTTTGCCGCGGCGGCACCCTTTTCTTTTTGCAAATATGTAACCTGTGAGTAGAATTCACCGAGGTCGATAAAAATCCCTTTATCCTCCGCCCACTCGCGCATTGCCCGCGAACAGTTTTCCCTCCAAGCAACCACTTCGACGCTCCAGCCGACCCTATTTAATCTCTTGATGTCCGCGAAAAATCTGACATTTTCTTCGTGGCCACTTCCGTCACCACTCATTAGGACGAGTGTTTCCGCTGGATCATAGTCATACCCCAAACGCAACATCCTAGTTTGAAGAGCTTGATCAATGGCTTGCTCTTTCCCAGACTCGGCACCTCGCTCATAAAGTTCAGGCTTCTTTCCCGTTTTGGCCTCTCTGTGGCCCCAAACGCTGTCCGTTGGAGGAGGAACCGAACCAACACAAAAGACCTGCTCAA
>CAIYZT010000081.1 GCA_903930735.1 uncultured Paracoccaceae bacterium
CGCATCTGCCGCTAAGAAAAAGAAGGAGACAACACACAGCTTGACCACAGCATGACACGAAATCCATAATCAGAGGTGGCTCACTTCTCGGTGAAAAACCCGGCTCAGTTCTGGGTGAAAATCAACACTTTGGGCCGATGCTGGAGGAGTACTACGCCTCCATCTGCCCGCCCTATGTCACGCACGAAATCCGCGCCGACCAGAAACCCTGGGAGCGGATCCATGTGAAAGGCCGCGATCTGGACAGCGACTATGACATCAACATGCAGGCCCCCTTCAACATGCTATCGCGCCTGCCGGTCCTGTCGGTATCTGCGGGGATTGCCCGCAACGGGCTGCCGGGCGGGGTGCAGGTGGTGGCGCGGTCCTATGACGATGCGCGGGTCTTTTATGTCGGCCGCGCGATTGAACGGGCGCTGCCCTGGCTGGACTGCGCCGCGCGGCGGCCGATGGCGGGCTAGGCGCTGGGTTATTCTTCACAGCAGGTTTGCGGGGGTTCCGGTGACCTTAATCCACCGCCAACTGCGTGACCTCGCGGCGAAAGGGCAGCGCGTCGCCGATATCGGGCATGTCCAACTCGCGGGCATAGCGGTGGCCGGCAAAGGTGGCCCAGGCGATGGGGGAGGGGGCCGCCGCGTCGCCGATCAGCTTGACCGAGCGGATGCCGACACCCGCCCAGTCAGCCTGACGGGCTTTGATCGCATGGAACAGCGCGTCGTCCGCGAGGCGCGAGGCGACCATCACCACGGCATCGCAGTCCAGCCGAGCGCGGGCATCGGTATAGGTGCAATTGGTCTCCACCCCACCCGCATGGATCGCCGCGATGCCGGTATTCAGGGTGATCTTGACGCCAAGGCCCGCCAGACGGCGGTGAATGGCGCTTTGCTCCAGCGTGTTGGCGGTCCAGTCCGAGACAAAGGCCGAGGGCGTGATCAGCACCACGTCGCAGCCCTTTTGCGCGCAAAGTTCGGCCAGAACGCCGCCCATGTAGTAGTGATCATCGTCAAACAGCACGACGCGGCCCGAGGGCAGGCGGCCCTGCATGATGTCATCGGGAGTATAGATCGGCATGGCGGCGTCGATGGGCATCGGGGTGACGTGCTGACGGGAAACGCCGTCGCGGCGCCAATGCGCTCCCGTTGCCACGCAGATGTTTTGAAAGCCGAAATCCATCACCTCGTCGGCGGTTAGAGCTGAGACGGGGTAAAGCTGGACATTGGGGCGCTGGTTCAACTGGTAAAGGCGGTAATCCGCGACCCGACCCCAGGCCGAAAGGCCGGGAAGTTTCCGCTCCAGCGTGACGCGGCCGCCGAATTCACCGCGCGCCTCGGCCACCGCCACGTCGTAACCGCGCGCTGCGGCGGCAAGGGCGGCCTCTAGTCCCGCAGGGCCGGAGCCGACGATCAGAACCGTTTGGCTGCCGCCCTTGGAGGCGATCTTTTCCGGGTGCCAGCCGCGCCGCCATTCCTCCATCCAGGTGGGGTTTTGGGTACAGCGGCCCATGCCTTGGGTCATGTCGCCACTGATGCAGATGTTGCAGCCGATGCATTCGCGGATGTCGTCAACCCGGCCCTCGTCGATCTTTAGCGGCAGGAAAGGCTCGGCAATCGACGGGCGCGCGCAGCCGATGAAGTCGAGCCGCCCCGTTTTGATCATCCGCACCATCACGTCGGGCGAGGTAAAGCGGCCCACGCCCACCACCGGGCGCGGCGATAGCTCGCGGATGCCCGTCACCCATTGTTCCTGCGCCGCCTCTTCCTTGAACCGCGAGGGGCCCGAACAATCCTCCCAGGTCCCCATCGCCAGATCCCAAAGGTCGGGCAATTCGGCGTTCATGGCGATGAAATCGCGGACCTCGGCGTTGGAAAAGCCAAGCTTGCCGATGGTTTCGTCCAAGGATACCCGCAAAGTGATGCCCATCGTATCGCCCACCGCGTCGCGCATATCGGCGATGACTTCACGGGCAAAGCGGGAGCGATTCTCCAGACTGCCGCCATATTCATCGCTGCGCTGATTGGTGGCGCGGCTAAGGAAATGTTGGAAAATGCCAAAGCCATGCGCGCCGTAAAGGCAGATCAGATCAAACCCAGCCACCTGCGTGCGGCGGGCCGCGTTCACGAACCAGCGGCGCAGGTTTTTGATGTCGGTTTTGTCCATGGCGCGGGCCTGCACCGGGTCGTTGGTAAAGGTGCGGATCGGCAGGGCTGAAGGCGCCAGCGGCACCTCTTTGGTGTACATGTTCGGCCCGTTGATGCCGGAATAGGCCAGCTGAATCCCCGCCAGCGCGCCATGGGTTTTCATCGCCGCGGCCATCTTGGCGATCGAGGGGATGTCCTGATCCTCCCACAAACGCAGCTCGATAAACGGGGTGATTTCCGAGGTGTGGTGCATCTCGGTCTGCTCGGTAAAGATCACGCCCCAGCCGCCCTCGGCTTTGACGCCGCGCATGGCGGCGGCAGCTGAGGGATCGCGGTAGCCGCCGCCGTTGCAATGGGGCACCTGATAGAACCGGTTCTTGGCGGTCACGGGCCCGATCTTTTGCGGCTCGAAAAGGACGTCATAGCGGGGGTCGCGCATGGGTCGGGCCTTTGCATTGCGAATGCCGACAGGGGCGGCATCTGGGCAGATAAATCGGCCCTAGGGCCGTGTTAAATTACTGCATCCTTAACTGATGATAAGCTGCAGTCTAACGCCTCGCCGGGTCAAGTCAGCCCTGTGCTTACGCGGATCGTGTTTTGCGACAGCGCATCCTTGTCCAAAAGCTGGGTGCAAAGGTCAACAAAGGCCTTCACCGTCAGCGATGAATCCGCCCCGCGCGCACAGAGCAGACCCATTCGCATCGGCTTTACGGGGCCGACGAGCGGCACAAAGCACAGCTTTTTGCCATCCGGCGACATATCGGACAAAGGCCGGATATTGATCACTGTATAGCCGAAATCATTACCCACCAGCGAATGCAGCACCGCCATGTCCTGCGTGCGCTCAACGATGTGCGGCTTGACGCCGGCTTGTTCAAAAAGGGACAAAAAATAGTCCACGCTTAGAGGTAAGTCTAACAGTATCATCGGGTTAGGTGCCAGATCCTGGACAGAAAGGCTGGTGCGGCCGGCAAGGGGATGCGATTCTGACAGCACCGCACAGGGCGGAAGATTCGCCAATTCGGTAAACTCCAGATCGGTCGGGATAGCCAGATCATAGGTCAGGGCCACGTCGATCGAAGCATCGCGCAGGCCCTCAATCAGGCCCATCTGATGGTTCTGAAACTGGCGGAAGACCACGTCGGGATAGGTCTGGGTAAAGGATTTTCGCAGGCGCGGCACGATGATCTGCGCAAAGGTCAAAAGACAGCCGACATTCAGCTCTCCTCGGACGGTGCCTTTCTGCAGATCAGCAAGGTTCGACAAATCACGCGCGGCCTCCAGCACCTTTGCCGCCTGCGCCATCAAAGCCCGCCCGCTTTGCGTCAGCGCCATGCCCTGCGCGTGTTTGCGCACGAACATAGGCAGGCCGAATTCGGCCTCCATCTGCGCGATGGCGTTCGAGATTGAGGGCGGGGAGACTGACAAATGCTGGGCTGCCAAGGTGATCGAGCCAAAACGGCCAACGGCCACCAGATATTCCAGCTGGCGCAGGGTGAATCTGGTCTGCATCACGTCCCTACTTTCACAGCCCGCACCGCGCAGGTTGACGCGCGCGCAGGGGCTTTGTCAAACTTGGCGCCTATTCGTCGCCGGGCACGCCGTAAGAAGGGGCGATCGTCGGATCAAGCGCGCGCTGCACATAGGCGGCCATTTGCGGGCGGTAGACAGCCCAGGTGGTGGTCAGATCGGCGATTGGGCTGTCCGACCAATCGATGCGCAGATCGGCCAAAGGCCAGTCCAGTTTGTCCGCGATTTTAAGGCCCGCCGAGTGCACGGGCCCCGCCTCGCCCCCCGCGTCCAACCCCGCCTGAAGGGCGGCGATCAGCCGGTCGCCCAGGTGGCCCGATGCCGCCTCGAACGCCGCAACCATGGCCTTTGGCACTTCGGTATTGGCCAAAAGATTGCCCCCCGCCGCGCAATCTAACCCCAAAGCTTGCCCCCAAACCCCCAGGACCTGCGCGCCCGAGTGGATGGCGCAGCCTCCCGCCGCATCGACCACCAGCAGCTGGCGATAGTCGATATGGGCGCGGCCTTTGGTCACGACGGCCAAAGCCTCCGCCCCCGATTTGCCCTGCGCCATATGGTCCAGCAGCTCCGGCCCGAGGCCGGGATCGGTGATGTTCTGGCTGGCCACCACCCCCACCCCCGCCCGCAAATGCGCACAGCGCGCCGCGACGGCTGGCGAGGACGAAGAGATTACCATGCCGAACTGGCCGGTTTTGGCGCAGCGGGCGACGAGGGAAAAGGTCATGGGATTTCCTGGACTTGGATCAATCGGGAATGACAGCGGTGCCGTCAATTTCGACCAGCCAACTGGGGCGGGCAAGAGCGGAAACCACGAGGCCCGTCGACACCGGATGCACGCCTCTGATGTATTCGCCCATCGTGCGGTAGACCGCCTCGCGGTGGCGCACGTCGGTCAGATAGACCACGACCTTGACCAGATGCTGCATCTCACCGCCGGCTTCTTCGATCAGTTGCTTGATGTTTTGCATCACCTTATGGGTCTGCTCGACCGGGTCATGGCTGCCGATATCCGCTGCGTCATCCAGATTCTGCGGGCATTGGCCGCGCAGATACAGCGTGCGCCCGCCGCGCGTGGCGACCGCTTGGCACAGATCGTTAGACAAGTTTTGCTCGGGGTAGGTCTCTTTGGTGTTGAACTTGCGGTAGCGGGTATGCGGATCGGCCATGGCGGGGGGAGCCCTTTTTGGGGTGACGACAGGTTGGTTCAAAGGGGTGCGGCCCCGGTGGTGAGGGGCCGTCTCGCGCGCAGTATCCACCAAAATCGCAAGATAGCAAAACCAGTGTTTCGCTCATTACTGGTTAGGTCTGCCCTAATTCATCCTTTGCCGGAGGAATGGCGCGGGGATTTAGCCACGGGCTAATCAACGCTGAATGAAAAGGTTGTTTTCCAAAGCCGGGCTTGGGCCTAAACCTTGGGGGCCGCAATCCGGCATGAACCGAAAAGGGCGCCAAATGGCAGTTGAAAAGATTGACACGCTGGTCATTGGCGGGGGCCAGGCAGGGCTATCGATGAGCAGGCATCTGAGCTCCCTTGGCGTCGATCATATCGTCCTCGAACGCGACCGGATTGCCGAGAAATGGCGCAGCGGACGCTGGGATTCACTGGTGGCCAATGGCCCGGCCTGGCACGACCGTTTCCCTGACCTGACCTTTGACGATGTCGACCCAAATACCTTTGCCCCCAAGGACCGGATCGTTTCGTATTTCGAGACCTATGCCGCGCAGATCAAGGCCCCGATCCGCTGCGGCGTCGAGGTAGCATTGGCCGAGCCGATGGCCGGCGGCCAAGGCTTTCGCGTGGAAACCTCTGGTGGGGTGATCGAGGCCCGGCATCTGGTCGCGGCGACCGGGCCGTTTCAGCGCCCGCTGATCCCCTCGGTGGTGCCGGCGGAATTGGGGATCCTGCAGGTGCATTCGGCCCACTACAAAAACCCCGCTCAACTGCCCGAAGGCGCAGTGATGGTCGTGGGAGCAGGGGCGTCGGGCTCGCAGATCGCGGATGAATTGGCGCGGGCGGGCAAGCGGGTTTACCTGTCCATCGGCCCTCATGACCGCCCGCCTTTGCGCTATCGCGGCAAGGATTTTTGCTGGTGGATGGGGGTTCTGGGCCTTTGGGACGCCAAGACCCGCGCGCCCGGGATGGAGCATGTGACCATTGCCGTCAGCGGCGCGCATGGCGGCCATACGGTTGATTTCCGCCGCTTTGCTGCGCGGGGCATGACCCTGCTTGGCCGCGCGGGTGCGGTCACGCACGGCGTTTTGAACTTCGCCCCCGATCTGGCGCGCAATATCGCGGCGGGCGATGCGCATTACCTGTCCTTTCTGGACGCCGCCGATGCCTATGCCGCAACACAGGGCCTCGATCTGCCAGCGGAGCCTGAGGCGCGCCATTTTGGCCCGGTCCCGGACTGTGTGACCAACCCGGTCCTGTCACTGGATCTGGCAAAGGCCGGGATCACCGCGATCGTCTGGGCCACCGGATATGCGGTCGATTTCGGTTGGCTAAAGGTCGATAGTTTCGACGCAAAAGGCACGCCCCTGCATGATCGCGGCATCTCCAAAGTGCCGGGGCTTTACTTTGTGGGCCTGTCCTGGCTGACCCGCCGCGCCTCGCCTTTCATCTGGGGGGTATGGCAGGACGCCAAGAATTTGGCCGAGGATATAGCCGCAAAGCGCTAAATTGATCCCGTCACAAGCCGCATCAACGCGGCCCGGCGGCGGTGAAATGGCGCGGAAACTGGCCGGCCAGATAGGCATAGATCTGCGCCTTGGCCGCGTCATTGGAGAACCGCGCCGGGTACATCAGAATATTCAGCCAGAAACCATCAAACAGCGCCTCCAGCGCCTCGCCAACGCCCTGCGGGCTGACATGGTCATAGCCGCCCTGCGCAATCAGTGCGCGGCACAGATCCGTCTCGGTATCCAATCTCTCCATGTCCAGCGCGGCGGTGCATTCGCGGTAGGATTTGCGCTGCTTGGTCTCACCGAAAAAGCCAAACCAGACGACGAGTTTGCGGCGGTTGCTGATGTTGCCGTCGAAATGCGAA
>CAIYZT010000082.1 GCA_903930735.1 uncultured Paracoccaceae bacterium
CTGCCGCCGCATCCCCTGGTCTTTACGGTCGGGAACATGTTTTGGACACGGCCCGAGGTGGTGCGCAAAATGGTCAGCTATTTCGGCGAGGCCTATCCCTATCCGAACGAGCCGATTGCCGATGACGGCACCGTCTTCCACCTGATCGAACGGCTTTGGCCGACGGCCAGTACCGATTGCGGACTGACTTCGGTGTTCATCAACAAGCCCGATCAACCAAGGCGATAGACGCTGAGGGCCAAGAGGCTTCGAATTTTCTGCCTTCCTTCGCCTGCCTTTTCGGCACGATCTGAAAACGCTCGTCAGGGAGCGTTTTTCGGGCCGTTGACCGTAAGGCGGGATGCCGTTGCGCAAGGGACCATCAGCAATCCCAAGCATTCGGACGAATTGGGCAAAGTGACGGAAGCAATGCGGCCCTGATACCGTCAGGACCTGAACCATCCGTACACCCCAAAACTTGCACTTTTCGCGCAGTCACAAGCCCGCTTAGCCCATTAGGGGGCCTTTCGCCCGGGCAGCGGTATTCATATAAGGACACTCGCTCTCCCCGAGTCGCATCCGCGATCGGTTCAGTACAGGACACCATCGCAATGTCGTTCTTATCGGGCATCTTCTCGTCGGACATGGCCATCGACCTTGGGACCGCGAACACGCTGGTCTATATTCGCGGCAAGGGCATCGTGTTGAACGAGCCTTCGGTGGTGGCCTATCACACCAAGGACGGCAAGAAAGTCGTCCTCGCGGTGGGCGAAGATGCCAAGCAGATGCTGGGCCGCACGCCCGGCAGCATCGAGGCGATCCGCCCGATGCGGGACGGCGTCATTGCCGATTTCGAAGCCGCCGAGGCGATGATCAAGCATTTCATCCGCAAGGTCCATCCACGCACCACGTTTTCAAAGCCCAAGATCATTGTCTGCGTGCCCTATGGCGCGACCCCCGTTGAAAAGCGCGCGATCCGCCAGTCGGTTCTGTCCGCCGGCGCGCGCCGCGCCGGCCTGATCGCCGAGCCGATTGCAGCCGCCATTGGCGCGGGCATGCCGATCACCGATCCCACCGGCAATATGGTGGTTGATATCGGGGGTGGCACCACCGAGGTCGCGGTCCTGTCGCTGGGCGATATCGTTTACGCCCGCTCGGTCCGCGTTGGCGGCGACCGGATGGACGAGGCGATCATCTCTTATCTGCGCCGCCACCAGAACCTGCTGATTGGCGAATCAACTGCCGAGCGGATCAAGACCAGCATCGGCACCGCCCGGATGCCCGACGATGGGCGGGGCCTGTCGATGACCATCCGCGGGCGCGATCTGCTGAACGGCGTGCCCAAGGAAACCGAAATCAATCAGGCCCAGGTGGCCGAGGCGCTGTCCGAAACCGTGCAGCACATCTGCGATGCGGTGATGCAGGCTTTGGAGACGACGCCGCCCGATCTGGCCGCCGATATCGTGGACCGGGGCGTGATGCTGACCGGGGGCGGCGCGCTGCTGGGCGATCTTGACCTAACGCTGCGCGAGCAGACCGGCCTTTCCATCTCGGTGGCCAACGAATCGCTGAATTGCGTGGCTCTTGGTACCGGCAAGGCGCTGGAATATGAAAAGCAACTGCGTCATGTGATCGACTACGACAGCTAGGACAACCCAGCCGACCCCGCCCTTGCCGACCCCCAACTTGCCGCCCCCGCCCGTGATCCAAATTGAATGCTAACCGCTTTTTTCGGCCCCTCTATGCTGATCAACCCCAAGGCACCGGATGAGCAAGCCGCGCAGCTACCAACCCGAGGAATTTGCTCGCCCCCTGCGGCGGGTGTTGGTTTTGCTGGTGATCCTGATTCTGGGCGCAATTTTTATGGTCTGGCGCATCGACAGTCCCAGGGTTGAACGTTTTCGTGCGGCCTTGGTCGATTCGCTGGTTCCCTCTTTCGACTGGGCCATGCTGCCTGTAACCCATGCCATGGGGATGATTGACGATTTTCAATCCTACGCTCGCCTTTACGAGCAAAACCAGCAATTGCGCGATGAATTGCAGCAGATGAAGGCCTGGAAAGAGGCCGCTTTGCAGTTGGAGCAAAAGAACGCCCGCCTGCTCGATCTGAACAAGGTGCGGCTGGATCCGCGGTTGACCCATGTGACGGGCGTGGTTCTGGCCGATAGCGGCAGCCCGTTTCGCCAGTCGGTGCTGCTGAATGTGGGCGCCCGCGATGGCATCCGCGACGGTTGGGCAACGATGGATGGGATCGGTCTGGTCGGGCGCATTTCGGGCGTGGGCGAGCGGTCTTCGCGGGTGATCCTGCTGACCGACAGCAACAGCCGGGTGCCGGTGACGGTGCAGCCATCAGGGCAGCGCGGGATTTTGTCGGGCGATAACAGCGTCTGGCCGCCCTTGGATTTTCTGGAAGATGCCGATGCGGTGCAGCCCGGCGACCGGGTGATCACCTCCGGCGACGGCGAGGTTTTTCCGGCCGGTCTGCTCGTTGGTCAGGTCGCCAAGGACGCCGATGGCCGGCTGCGGGTCATTCTGGCCGCCGATTACCAAAGGCTCGAGTTTCTGCGCGTCCTGCGCAGCCACACGATCGAGCCCATTACCGACGCCGGGGCCCTGATCGCCCCCGATCCC
>CAIYZT010000083.1 GCA_903930735.1 uncultured Paracoccaceae bacterium
GCATTCAGATCCGTCCCCACGGCCGGCATCGAACCGGCAAGCCCAAAGGCGGGAGATTTTAAGTCTCCTGTGTTTACCAATTTCACCACATGGGGTGACGGATCCGAGATTGCCCTTTATCAACCCAGCCGACGCCAATCAATCGCCCATCGAAGTCGCCTGATCGGGAGGCGCGAGCATACCCGACAAGTCCGGCAGCCGCCGCAGCGCGGCAATTGACTTTGCCCCTCACCCCCGGTCTAAATAGCCCAACAAGCCTGCCGGGCCCCAAAAGTGAGAGAACCCATGACGAAAATCTATCCCAGCGCCAGCGCCGCGCTTGAGGGTGTGTTGTTCGACGGCATGTTGATTGCCTCCGGAGGCTTTGGCCTGTGCGGGATACCCGAGCTCCTGATCGCCGCGATCCGGGATGCGGGCACCAAGGATCTGACCTTTGCCTCGAACAACGCGGGCGTCGATGGCTTTGGCCTTGGCCAACTGCTGGAAACCCGGCAGGTCCGCAAGATGATCTCGTCTTATGTCGGGGAAAACGCCGAATTCATGCGCCAGTACCTCTCGGGCGAATTGGAGCTGGAGTTCACCCCCCAAGGCACGCTGGCCGAGCGGATGCGGGCTGGCGGCGCCGGGATTCCCGGCTTTTACACCAAGTCCGGGGTCGGCACGGTGATTGCCGAGGGCAAGGAAGTGATGAATTTCGGCGGTCAGGATTACATTCTGGAGCGCGGCATCGTCGCCGATCTGTCGATCGTCAAGGCTTGGAAGGCGGACCCCTCGGGCAACCTCGTCTTCCGCAAGACCGCCCGCAATTTCAACCCGCCCGCCGCCACCTGCGGCAAGATCTGTATCGTCGAGGTCGAAGAGATCGTGCCGCTGGGCGCGCTTGACCCCGACAGCATCCACCTGCCCGGCATCTATGTCAGCCGGATCGTGCAAGGCACCCATGAAAAGCGGATCGAAAACCGCACCACCCGCAAGAAGGAGGCCTGATCCATGTGGGACCGCAACCAGATGGCCGCGCGTGCAGCACAAGAACTTCAAGATGGCTGGTACGTCAACCTTGGGATCGGCATACCGACGCTCGTCGCCAATTACATCCCCAAAGGGATCACCGTGACGCTGCAATCGGAAAACGGCATGCTCGGCATGGGCCCCTTCCCGTTTGAAGGTGAAGAAGACGCCGATCTGATCAATGCCGGCAAGCAGACGATTACCGAGCTGCCGCAGACCGCCTATTTCGATTCCGCTCAGTCCTTCGCGATGATCCGGGGCGGCAAGATCGCCATGGCGATCCTGGGTGCGATGGAAGTTGCTGAGAACGGCGATCTGGCGAATTGGATGATCCCCGGCAAGCTGGTCAAGGGCATGGGCGGCGCGATGGATCTGGTCGCGGGCGTTGGCCGCGTGGTCGTGGTGATGGACCACACCTCCAAACACGGCGAGAGCAAGGTGCTGAAAGCCTGCACCCTGCCCCTGACCGGCAAATCGGTGGTGAGCCGGATCATCACCAATCTGGGCGTGCTGGATGTGGTGCCGGGAGGCCTGCGCATCGTCGAATGCGCCGACGGGGTCACCAATGCCGAACTGCGCGCCGCGACCGAGGCCAACATCGTCGACTAATCGGCCTTAGTTGCTGGCCGAGATCACCTTGAACCGGCTTTGATGATGTAACGGCCCCCCGACGGCATCAATGTGCCAAGGTGGGTCTGCGAGAATCCGCAAAGGAGAGCGGTCATGTCGCAGATTACCACGGTCGGGCTCGACCTAGCGAAGAATGTGTTTCAGGTGCATGGGGCTGACGGCGCGGGTCGGGCGGTGCTGCGAAAGAAGTTGCGACGTGATCAGGTGCTGACCTTCTTCAGCCAGTTGCAGCCCTGTGTTGTCGCGATGGAAGCCTGTGGCGGCGCGCATTTCTGGGGCCGCGAGATTGGCAAACTTGGTCATGACGTCCGGCTCATCCCTCCCGCCTACATCAAGCCCTTTGTTAAACGCCAGAAGAATGATGCAGCCGATGCCGAGGCTA
>CAIYZT010000084.1 GCA_903930735.1 uncultured Paracoccaceae bacterium
GGCCACTTTCAGCGCGATCTCGCCCTCAGCATAGCCTTCGTCCGTCCGAACCAGATCGCCCGCCCCCATCGCCTTAACCGCGCCCCAGTCCAGCGACAGCGCCTTCAAATCAATCCCGGACACCTGCGGCATGTGCGCGCCCGCCAACCGGTCCAGCGCCGCGCTGCTATGGATCACTGCATCCAGCCGCCCCGTAAGATTGCCGCCCGAAGGCGCAGCAACAAGGGGCGAAAGCTGCGTGACCTGCACCCCGAGCCGATAGGCAAACCCTTGCGTCCCTTCATGTTTCAGCGCCAGGATCAGCTTTTCCGCCGTCACCGATGGCCCGAGGATCAACTGCAATTCGCCGCCTTCGACCTCGATAACAGCTTCTTCAAACGGCAAATCCGCCGCTGCACCAAACCGCAAGCTGGCCATGAACCGAGCGGAATTCAGTGCCACCTGCCCCTGCGGCGTCTCGATCGTAACGCTATGGGGCAGGGCACCGATCATCTGCCAGGGCTTCCAGGTCATCGCAAAGACCTGCGCAAATTCCGCGCTGAACCCCCAACCCGAGGCGAGCCTTACCTGCGGCGCTGTCACGGTCAGATCAAACCGGCTGGGAAAGCCCGCCACGTTGAACCCGTCCTGCGCGATCTGCACCCCCGGCGGCAACTGTGCCAGCTCTTCCGCGATCTGGCCCTCGATCATGCGCTGCCCGACGAACCAATAGCCGGCCCAAAGCATCAGCAATCCGAAAATTCCACCCGCCAAGAACCGCATTCGCCCCTCCCCAAACCCGCCCGCGTTTGATAAGGCCAAACCAGCAGGAGGGCCAGCGGTGGAAGACGAACTTTGGGTTTTTGGCTATGGCTCGCTGATCTGGGATCCCGGTTTTGAGGCGGCCGAAACCCATGTCGCGCGGCTCGATGGCTATCAGCGCAGTTTTTGCATGTGGTCGGTCCATTATCGCGGCACCGCAGATGCCCCGGGTCTGGTGCTTGCGCTTGACCTCAGCCCAGGCGCCAATTGTCAGGGCCTGGCCCTGCGCGCCAAGCCCGGCACCGAGGCCGCGACCCTCGCCGCCCTGCGCGCCCGCGAATTGATCTCTTACGCCTACCGCGAGGCGCGCCTGCCCGTCGCCCTGCCGGACGGCCGAAAGGTTAACGCCGTGACCTATGTCATCAACCCGGGCCACGACCAATACGCCAAGGATTTGAGCCTGAACGAGCAGGCACAGATCATCGCACGCGCCTCCGGTGTCCGCGGTCCGAACCGCGAGTATCTGCTGTCCACCTACCATCATTTGACGAAACTGGGCCTGGATGACCCAGATATGGCGTGGCTCGTGCAGCGCATGACCGCTTTGTAAGATTGTTTCACTTGGCAGGACCCCGAACCCTGTTATGCTGACAGCGAGGCAAAACAACGGCGGGGCGGGCTTTATGGACAAGATCAAGATCGCTCCGGTAGGCTATTTCAGCCAACCGATCCGGCAAATTGTAGCCATGCTTTTGGCCAGCGCCCTCATTGGCGCGGGTGCTTGGTTTATAAGCGATGTCGTCGTCGGCATTGTCGAAACCAATGTTATGCTGAACGGCTTCATAATTGCGGTCTTTCTGTTCGGCGTCGCAACATGCTTTTGGCAGGTCTTTATCCTGATTCAGTCGGTTTCCTGGATTGAAGCTTTCGTGCAGCGCCGCCCCGGTTCCGAAGACGCCAGCCCGCCGCGTCTTTTGGCCCCTTTGGCGCAGCTTTTGCGCTCGCGCGGGGCCAAGATGCAGATCAACAATTCCTCGGCCCGCTCCATTCAGGATTCTGTCGCGACCCGCATCGACGAAGCACGCGACATCACGCGCTATATCATCAACCTGTTGGTTTTCCTTGGCCTTTTGGGCACGTTCTACGGTCTGGCCACCACGGTTCCGGCCGTGGTCGATACCATTCGTTCGCTGGCGCCGCAGGATGGCGAATCCGGCCTCGATGTTTTTGCCAAGCTGATGAGCGGCCTTGAAGACCAGCTTGGCGGCATGGGCACCGCCTTTTCCTCGTCTCTTTTGGGACTTGCCGGATCGCTGGTTCTGGGCTTGCTGGAGCTGTTCGCGGGCCATGGCCAAAGCCGGTTTTACCGCGAGCTCGAGGAATGGCTGTCCTCGATCACCCGGCTTGGCTATGCGGGCGGCGAGGGTGAAGGCACCGATCAAGGCGCGCTGACCCAGATTCTGGACAATATGACGGGCCAGATCGAGGTTTTGCAGACGCTTTTCTCCCAGACCGAATCCAACCGCGAAGGCGCGGAAGACCGGATTGGCCAATTGGCCGTCGCCGTTGCGGCGCTGGCCCAAAGGCTGGAGGCCGAAGCGGGGCAGGCGGCGGCGCTGAACCGGATCGCGCAGGGTCAGGACCGGCTGATCGCGGCTCTGACCGGCTCCGAAGGCGGGGCGCATTCGGATGCCGAAAGCCGGATGCGGCTACGCTCTATCGACGTGCAACTTCTTAGGATTCTTGAAGAAATCTCTGCCGGGCGACAAGAATCCATGGCCGATCTGCGCGGTGATATCGGCGCCTTGACCCAAGCCATCCGCTCGCTCGCCCGCGGCACAACCCTGCCGAGGGCCTGAAATGGGCCTGTCCCGGCGCCGCGAGAATACCAATATCTGGCCCGGTTTCGTGGACGCGGTCACCACGCTTTTGATGGTGCTGACTTTCGTTCTGACCATCTTCACCGTGATGCAATCGGTCCTGCGCGAGACGATCACCACGCAGGACACCGAACTATCCGAGCTGAATGCGCAGCTATCGCAGCTGGCGGACGCGCTGGGGCTGGAGCGAGCGAAGGCAGATGAGCTGTCCGCGCAGGTTGGTACCCTGACCTCTGATCTGGCCGCCGCCGCCCAAAAGGGGCAGGAACAGGACGCGCTGATCGGCACGCTGTCCGCCAGCCTTGCCAGCCGCGAACAGCAGCTGGTCGCGGCCGAGGCGCGGATCACCAGTTTTGAATCCCAAGTCGCCAGCCTTTTGGCCGAAAGGGATGCCGCGCGGGGGCAGGTCTCCAGCCTGACTGCCTCGGTCGAGGATCTGAAATCGGCTCAGGCGCGGCTGATCAGCGAGCAGGAGGCGATGACGCTGGCCATCGCCAAGGCCCGCGATGAGATCGACGCGCGGACCGAAGCCGCCCGACTGGCCGCAGCGCAGCGCCAAGCGATCGAGGCTTTGATCGCCGATCTGAACGCGAAAAGCGCCGCCGATGGCAAAGCGATCGCCGAGGCGCAAACAAAGGTATCCGAGCAAGAGGCAGCGCGGCTGGTCGATGCCGCCGCGCTGGAGGCTTTGCGCGAAAAGCTGAAAAATGCCGATACCGAGCTGACGGCGATGACCCTCGCGCTCGAGGAAGAGCGCCGTGAGGCCGAAGAGACGCTGACCCTGCTCGCCGCCGCCCAGTCGGATGCGGGCAAGGCCGCCGCGCAATCCGTCGCAGATCTGACCGAGGCCGAGCGCCAGCGCGCTCTGCTCGCCGTCGCGCAGCAAACCCTTTCGGATGAACAGAAAAAATCGCTGGAGGCCGCGCAGAAGGTTGCGCTTTTGAACCAGCAGATCGCGGCCTTGCGCGGTCAGCTTGGCTCGCTTCAGGAATTGCTGGATGCCTCTGTCGCCAAGGATGTCGAGGCCAATGTGCAACTGGACGCCCTGGGAAACCAGCTGAACGCGGCGCTGGCACAAGTCGCTGCCGAGCAAAAACGCCGGGCCGAGTTGGAAGAGGCTGAGCGCAAGCGGCTGGAGGCCGAGAACCAGAATCTCGAAAAATTCCGGTCCGAATTCTTTGGCCAACTGCGTACCGTTCTTGCAGGCCGCGAGGGCGTGCGCGTGGTGGGCGACCGTTTTGTCTTCTCCTCCGAGGTGCTGTTCACGCCGGGTTCGGCCGATCTGGCCGCCGAAGGCTCGGCTCAGATTGCCGAGGTCGTGGCGACCCTTACAGAGGTGATGGATCAGATCCCGCCGCAGATCGACTGGATCATTCGCGTCGACGGCCATACCGATGCCGTACCCCTGTCGGGCGCGGGCGCTTTTGCCGATAATTGGGAATTGTCGCAGGCCCGCGCGCTGTCCGTGGTGCGCTATATGGTTGATGTCCTTGGCTTTCCACCCGAAAGGCTGGCCGCGACCGGCTTTGGCGAGTACCGGCCCGTGGCCGCTGGCGACACGCCCGACGCCAATGCACAAAACCGCCGCATCGAGTTGAAACTGACCGAACGCTAGGGCGCGATGGTCACGACGGCTTCGGCCCAGTCAATCGCTGCCCCGCGCGCATCAGCCAAACCTTGGCCCGATAATCGCCTAAAGGCCAGCCGTCGCCCCGCAATTTGCGCCCAAGCGCGCGTATCGAGAGCGCCTGCGTGCGCTCCAGCGCCAGGGTCTCACTCAGGAATTCGCCCACTATACCCGTGATTTCGAACC
>CAIYZT010000085.1 GCA_903930735.1 uncultured Paracoccaceae bacterium
CATAACTCCCGCGTCGAAGGCGCCCGGCAGGCGGTGGACCAGATCTATGATCTGATCCAGTTCAAACGCGTCGTGAACCTGAAGGGCGATCTTCCGGCGGGCTACAGCGATGGCGCGGCGCTGACCGTCACCGGCATCGGTGCGGCGACGGGCCGGAATATCAAGACCTTGGCGGCAAGCGCTGCCGATCTGACCGCCGCTCGGGACGCAGCCGAAAGCCTGGCAGCGATCTGGGGGGCGCTGGCTTCGGCCACCGATGCAGGGCGTCAGGCGGTGCTGGTGCAGCGCTACGGCGAGATGCTGGTCAAGGCGAGCAACACCCATGCCAGCCTGATGCGGAAATTCGGGATCGAAGGCCCCTACAAGGGCTAAGGATTGGCTCATGACATTCGGCGCCGCCCCATTAGGGGCGGTGCCGCGTTGAACCTTTCGATTATTTGCCTGACCTCATTGTCGCAAGCGCGCCCCGCGCCGATCATGGGGCAGGTCTTTCGCGCTTGCCTCGCACGAGGCATAGGCCTTGGCGATGATGTCGTACGGGCCGGTGCAGTTGATGCCTTCACAACGATCATTGTGCAGGCCAGGCTGCCATAGGCCTATTGCAACGTGAACCACAGCAGCATCGGCTTCCCTCGGTCTGACTTGACTCGCGCAAGGTTGCCTTTGACCCGCCGCAGCGCCCAGAACGACAAAGGCCATCTATTAGAGCGTGTTGCGCTCAATCGGGTTCACCCGGTTGAGCGCCACCGCAATATTCCCGGCCTGTATTGGTCTTGGATTGCCTTCGGCGTATCCGGCCTTCCGGCAAAAGCGACTATGGACCTAGGGTCGAATCTCTTTGATTTAGCCATGTTCTACACGACCGGCTCAGGCCGGATGAACAGAACCCAGATGAAACAAAGGGTCAGCAGCGCTTCGCCGATCACAGTCCCCCATGTGGCGTACACAAGCACGACGGCACCATAGAGGCTCTGATCGGTCATCAGAGCCATGCCAACCAGCGCACCAAGCTTCAACGCCCGCTTGCCCTCGATGTTGGCCGTATTCCCGCTGAGCCACGCCGTCACGCCCAAGGCGGCGAACAGCATGGTTCCCATCCGGTTGCCAAGATAGGTGGCGCCGGTGCTGGGCGCGATTTGCCGGATCCCCACGAATGTGGCGGGCACAATCGACCATGCGAAGCCAATGACACCAAGAATAAGTGCGGTGGCCGTCAGTACGAATTTTCTGGTCCTGTCATTTCTCCTGTGGAACATGAATTTGGTGGCCTGCCGCGATGAAGGCCGTTCGAACCGTGTCGTCAACGCTTGTCCATTGCATCCCGGGGTAACGGTCGTTGTCGATCCGGGCTGGCGACATCACGCCAAGCGCAACGCAATAGCCGTATTGCATCACAACCCACAGCGGCATCGGGTTTTTGCGGTCGGGTTTGACGCGCTTCATAATGCCGATGACCAGCCGCAGCGCCCAAACCTGCATGACGTGTTTCAGCGCGAAATCGGCCCCCGTGATCCGTTTGCCCAAAGCGGCAGCCGTCTGCGGCGAGAGGCGGGCACCCGCGATGTAAAGAGCCGCGGGCGTTGGCGCATCGTCCAGCGCCACGGCGGCGGTGTATTCGGCGGTGTCGGCGTAGGTGGTAAACTCCATCTTGGCATCGGCCGCGCCAAAGTAGGGCACCTGCAGCTTTTTGTAATCGAACAACACCCAGCCGCTGGCCAAAAGCTCGGTAAACCCGCCCTGATAGATCGAGGTAAAATCCATGCCGGCACCGGACTTGGCGATCATTTGCGCCGCGATGCGGTGAAACTGCCGCCGCCAGTCGAAATTGCGGTGCGCGCCTTCGGGAAGCTTGGTGAAATCGCCCGAAAAATCCGAAGGGATAAAACGCCGCGCGCCCGCGTCCAAGGCCGATTTCAACAGACCGCTCTGCACGCCGATGATCACATCCTCGACCCCCAAAAGGCAGCAGACCACGGCAAAAGCGCCCTCGCTGACCCGCGCAAGATCGGCGGGATTGGTGTAGTCGATGGCCTCATAGACCAGTGTCGGTGTCGGCGCGGGCACGGGGCGGCCTTGGCGCACCAGCGCGCGCACCAGCAACGCCTCGCCGTTGCGGGCCGCGCGGTCTTGCAATGCGGTCAGCATCAACTGGCCCAATTGGCCGTTGGCTCCGGCGACGAGGATGATTTTTGGCTGCGTTGTCATGCGGTTGCTTTCTTGAGGACAGGGGGGCAGCGGGGAGCCATGGTGATCACCGTCTTGCCGGAAAACTTGCGGGCCAGGGTCTGGGCATAGACGTCGCGGAAATCGGCCAACCCGAAGCTTCCGCCCATCACCACCTGCAGCCCTTGCAAGGTAACTTGGGCCGTCAGCGCGCTCAGCGATTTGGTGTTCGGGAGCCGGCCCAACAGGCGGTTACAGAATTTGGACCAAAAATTGTTCCAAAGCCAGCCCATGATTTGCGAAAGCACCGGCAGCGAGGTGACGAAGATGCCCCCCGCAAACTCCATCCCCAGCCCCTGCGGCAGCTGCCAGCCAGAGAGAATTTTTAGCGCGCCCGTATGCATTTTCCAGTCGATCGGATTTATCCCGGCAGCATGAACGCGGACGAGGATTTCGCCCTTGCCCGGCGCCGGAACCGGCACCTCGCGCAGGGCCAGAACCTCGGGGCCGCCGAAACGGTCATAGGAAATCTTGCGCATTGGACTTGGCATGAGGGATCTCCTTTCAGGCTTGTCATGAGGGATTTCAAAGGGGCGCGGACAGGTAGCGCCGGAATTGCCCAAAGCGCAAAAAAGCGCGTGCAAGGAGCGGGGTTCATGACGGACCCTGCCCTGCCAAAAACGCCAGAAGATCGCGGCCCAATTCCTCGTTGCCGGTGCCAAAGCAGAAAAATCCGTAGGCGGCGCCGGGGTAGAGTTTAAAGCGCATGTTGGGGAAATCGGGCGCAGTCTGGTCGTAGAAAAGCTGTGAGGAGCGGGCCAGCGGGTCTTTTCCCGCGGCGACGATAACGGCGCGCGGCAGGCGGGCGATTGTGGGCAGATCCAGCGGCGCGATCGGCATCGGGGTCGAAAACTCCACCGCAATCGCCGCTGGGCCGGCATAAGAGCGCAGGAATAACCCGGCGCCCGCAAAGCGGTCTTCCTGGAAACTGATCCGGTCCAGCACGCCGAAGAGCGAAGAGACGCTCAGCACTTCGGGCAGCGCGGCGGGGTCCATGCCGTCATAGTCGCGCAAAATCAGCGGATTCGCGGCCATAGTGGCCAGCATCATCACCAGATTGCCCCCCGGCGCTGTCGCCGATCAGATGCACCGCGCCGCCGTTGCTTTGGGTCCGTTTGATCCACGTGAGGCCCCGCAATAGGGCGCGCAACGGCTCGGGGTGACGGGTTTCGGGGGCGAGGGGGTAGTTCAGATATAGATCGGATGCCCGGCATCTGCCATCCTCATCAAGGGCTTGGTGTAAAAACGCCCCTTGCTGCCAGCGATCCAGCCGCCACCATGGACATGCACGACAATAGCCCGCTCTGGCACCGCGCGGGCCGGTTTCCAATGGTCCAGCACCTCCAGCGCCCCAATGCCTTAACGATGCTCCGCCACCCGGCCCTTTGGCGCCGCGCTCCCGGCCCCGAGCGCCAGCGCCCCCATAACTCCGCGCCAAAATCCGACCTGAATCCGGTCCTTCATGCTGGTCTTTTGGGGCATCAAATGGTCCTCGCCATGTTTTTCGCCCAGCGCCGCCGGGCCGAACGGACGGGCTTGCCGCCCTGGTCTTGCACAGATGACCTGTCCCGGAACGCGCCGGAAGGCCGCGATATTTGAACAGACAGTCCCACAGTTGGAACATATGGTTGATATCCCTGCCCTGACCGATTTCAATCTGGTGGCCAGCCATGGCGGCGATGGCCGGGCGGCGCGGGCTTCGGGGCGGCCCAAGGCCTCGCTATCGCGCCATGTGCGGGATCTGGAGGAGAGCCTGGGTCTGCGCCTCGTCGAGCGCGATTCCCGGGTGTTTCGGCTGACCGAGGACGGCAAGACGCTGCATGCCCGCACCGAGGGGCTATTGGCCGAGCCCCCGCGGGCATGGTTCGCCCCAATGATCCTGCGACCCCGATTCCTGCGGTTACGGGGTCCAGCACTCCCGATCTGCACGCGCGTTCGGTGATCGACGGCGATACCGCACGCCAGATGACCGTTAAGTCCGTCCTGCGCCTGCCCGCCGCCCTGATGCTGCGAGATGCGGTTCTGGCCGGGGCGGCGGTTGGGATCTTGCCCCATATGCTGGTGGCCGAGGCGCTGGCCAAGGGTGAATTGCAGAACTGGGGACGCCTACCTGATGCCTCGCGGGTTTGGACGCTGCATGCCCGCCGGCGTCTGACCAGTGGCAGGGTGACGGCCTTCCTTGATTTTCTGACCGAATCCATGTCGGCGCCTTGGGCATCCTGAGCCGTAGATGGCCGTTTCAAGCGCCTTAAAACACCGCCTTGGCCCATCGCAATTGCGCCACTTCCTGCGCTGGCCCGCCGCCTTCGTGGTCATTGAAAGTATAGCATTCGATGGCTTTGGGCCCGTTATAGGCGTTGAAAGCGGCATAGACCGAGGAGGGCGGGCAGATCGTGTCCATCAGGCCCACCGAGAACAGCGCCGGCGCGCGGGCCCGGGCGGCAAAATGGACGCCGTCGAAATACGAAAGGGTACGAAAGACCTGCTCCTGCTGGCCCCGGTGCACCGAAAGGTAGCGCGAAATCTCGAGGTAGGGATCGCGGCTTGCTACCCCGACCGAGCGGTAAAAGTCGCACAGATAAGGCACATCAGGCATCACGCCCGCCAGCCCCGGCACCAGCCCCGAAACCGCCAGACTGATACCGCCGCCCTGCGAAATCCCGCAAACCGCCACCCGCGCCGGATCAATGCCGGGCAAACTTTGCGCCGCCTCAACCGCGCGAACGCCGTCGCTGAAGACCCTGCGGTAGTAATAGGTCTCGCGCGATGTAATGCCGCGAGTCATCGATCCGGGATGGGCGGGCTCCGATCCTACCGGATCCGGCGTCGCCCCCGCCGACCAGGTGGACCCCTGCCCGCGCGTGTCCATCACCAGAACCGCCCGTCCCGAAGCAGCCCAAAGCAGATGCTCATGCGCAAAGGACCGCCCGCCACCATAGCCGATAAACTTGACCACCGCCGCGCGCGCATCACCTTTGGGCAGGATCACCCAAGCCTTGACCCGGTGCCCGCCAAACCCGGAAAAGCTGGCATCATAGACATCAAAGGCAGTCAGCCCGGCGTCAAAGGGCGTCAGGATGAGGTCCAGCGGATGCGCGCGCACCTCCGCCAATGTCGCTGCCCAAAAGGCATCGAAATCCTCAGGCGCCACGGCGTCTGATCGATAACCGGCCACGCGGTCGGGCCAAAGGTCGGGAAAGGGCATGATATCCTCGGGCTGTTTGGCCCCAACAAAGCCGAAGTTGCCCCCCCTGCCAAGCGCAATCGCAACCAGACCCTTCCCCCCTGCCCCGACGCAGCCTATAAGACGCTGAATTCCAATGGGAGCCGCCGATGCGCAAGGCCGAGATCACCCGCAAGACCAACGAGACCGCGATCAGCGTCGCGATAAATCTGGACGGCACCGGCCAATGCCAGTGCCAGACCGGCATCGGCTTTTTCGACCATATGATCGACCAATTGGCGCGCCATTCGTTGATCGACATCCAGATCACGGCAAAGGGCGATCTGCATATCGACGATCACCACACCGTCGAAGACTGCGGCATCGCGCTGGGTCAGGCCCTGAGTGCAGCGCTTGGCGACAAACGTGGTATCCGCCGCTATGGCCATTTCGCGCTGGCCATGGACGACGCCCAGATCGCCGCCGCGCTCGATCTGTCGGGGCGGCCCTATCTGGTCTGGACCATCGCCTTTCCCACCGCCAGGATCGGCAGCTTTGATACGGAACTGGTGCGCGAGTTCTTTCAGGCACTCGCCACCCACGGCGGCATCACCCTGCATCTCGACCAAAAGCACGGGCTGAACAGCCACCATATCGCCGAGGCCACCTTCAAATCCGCCGCCCGCGCCCTGCGCGTGGCGCTCGAGTTGGATCCGCGGATCGGCACCGCCCTGCCCTCGACCAAGGGCATGCTCTAAAGAGTATTTCTTTTAGTCGGCCCCCGCTGACTGAAAGAAATACGAAACAAAACCAAAGGCTTGACTTTCTCTGGCTGCGTTCAATCAAAATCAGATCGACCCCAAACCGCTCTAACTCCTTTTATCTGTCCCTAAATATCCCCGCCGGAGGCACCCGCCCCCTCAGCCGGGAGCAAAGGCTCGCAAGTTGCTCACCGTCCTTGTCGACTACGATTCGGGAAACCTGCATTCCGCTGAAAAAGCCTTTCAGCGCATGGCGCAAGAGGCGGGCGCGGGCCAGATTCTGGTCTCTTCGCGCCCCGAAGACGTGGCCCGCGCTGACCGGATCGTGCTGCCCGGCGACGGCGCCTTTCCGGCCTGCCGGCAGGCCTTGGGCAGCTACGGCGGCCTTTTCGACGCCATCGAAGAGGCCGTCACCCGCCGCGCCCGACCCTTCTTGGGCATCTGCGTCGGCATGCAGATGATGGCCAGCTGGGGGCGAGAATACTCCGACACCAAGGGCTTTGACTGGATCAAGGGCGAAGTGCGGCGCATCACCCCCGCAGATCCCAGTTTCAAAGTCCCGCATATGGGCTGGAATGATCTGGTGATCGACCATCCGCACCCGGTCCTTGCCGGGCTGAAAACCGGCGATCACGCCTATTTCGTCCATTCCTATCATTTTGCGGTCGAGGACCCCGCTGAAAGGCTGGCTCACTGCGATTATGCCGGCCAGATCACCGCGATCATCGGGCGCGGCACCATGGTGGGCATGCAGTTTCACCCCGAAAAGAGCCAGGCAACCGGTCTGCGGCTGATCGCGAATTTTCTCAACTGGAAGCCTTGAGCCCTTGGATCTGCAAATCCTGCTCAACGAGATCGCCGCGGAAATGCCCACCGCCCCGGACCGCGGCACCGTCGCGCGCTATATCCCCGAATTTGACTGCGTCGACCCGGCGCGCTTTGCCATTGCTCTGGCCCTGCCCGGCGGCGAATGTCTGACGGCCGGCGACGCCGACGAAGCCTTTTGGCTCCAATCGATCTCCAAGTTCTTTACCCTCGCCATCGCGCTCGGCCGCCTTGGCGACCGGCTCTGGACCCGTGTTGGCCGCGAGCCCTCGGGTCTGGCTTTCAACTCGATCTTGCAGCTGGAAAGCGAGGCAGGCATCCCGCGCAATCCCTTTGTCAATGCGGGCGCCCTTGTCGTGATCGATGCAATCCTGACCGCCAGCACGCCGCGCGCGGTTCTGGCGGAAATCCTCAGCTTTATCCGCTCGGCGGTTGGTGAAGAGGATATTCACATCAACAAATCGGTCGCAGCCTCGGAACAGAACACCGCGCATCGCAACATGGCGCTGGCCGCATTCATGGCGGCCTACGGCAACATGAACAATGCCGCCGCGCTGACGATCGGCACCTATGTGCATCAATGCGCCGTCGAGATGTCCTGCCGCCAGCTTGCGCTTTCGGGCCGGTTTCTGACCGGCATGGCGGGGGCGCCACGTCTGATTTCGACAGCAAGGGTGCGGCGGATCAACGCCTTGATGATGACCTGCGGGCATTATGACGGTTCGGGCGAGTTTGCCTACCGCGTTGGATTGCCGGGAAAATCCGGGGTGGGCGGCGGTATTCTGGCGGTAGCGCCCGGCAGGGCCAGCATCGCGGTCTGGTCGCCCGGCCTGAACGCGCAGGGCAATTCGCAGCTCGGCACCCTCGCCATCGAACGCCTGGCCCGCGCGACGGGCTGGAGCGTTTTCGGCTAGAGCGTGTTGCGCTCAAATCGGGTTCACCGGGTTGAGCGCAACCGCAATATACCCAGCCTGTGCTGGTCTTGGATTGCCGTCAATCCGCTTTAGGGCTTCCAGCACCGCTTGCAGGCCCGAAACCCCGCCGCCTCGGCCTGCGCGCGGCTGTCAAACAGGCTGACATTCTCCCGGTTCGGGGTTCGGGCCGGGCAGCCGGGCCGGCAGCATATGCCCGTCGTAGCCACGGCATAGATGTAACCCACCGGCGCGCACGCCAGCATCAGCGCCCATTGCCCGTCGTCCATCGCCCGGCCAAGGGTCAGCTTTTTGCCCATTTCCACAGCCTCCCATCAATGCCCAAAAGCCCGACAACGATCAGCCCAAAGCCGATCATGTGACGCGGCAACAAATGCTCGCCAAGAAACCCGATGCCCAGCGCGATGGCCGAGACCGGGATCAAGAACGTCACCAGCGACAGCATCGTCGCCCCGGCCGAGGCCAGGATGCGGAAAAAGATCAGATAGGCCAGCGCCGTGGAAAGGCTGATCAGCCCCACCATCGCCTCAAGGCTGATCACGGCCGGGGCCGCCAGTTGCCAAGGCTGATCCAGGGCCAGCCAAATCGGCAGCAAAATCAACGTGGCGCAATTGACCTGCCCAAAGGCCGCCTGCTCGGGCGCAAGCCCCATCGGTTTGAACCACCGCCCCAGCCAGCCGCGCCCAAACGATGCTCAGAACCGGCAAACCCAGCAAAGCGAGCTCGAAAAAAAACGATCCCCCCCAACGGATGGAGAGGATCGTCAATAATACCCAATTCCGCGTCGTCATATCCGCCTCCGTTTGGCCCAGTATGGTCAAGCGGCGGTCAATAGCGACCCGGATTGTGCTAGTTCACGCGGGTCCAGTTACCGCCTTCCCGGCAAATGCCGAAAACGCAGCCGCGCACCGTCACGCTATTGCCGGTCAGGGTCATATCCGAGTTATAGGTCTTGTCGCGGTCGGGCGACCAGACCTGGCCATCGTCGTAAAGCCCGTCCGGATAAGCGATCATATCCCAGACAATCAGCTTGCCGACATTTTCGCTTTCCAGCACGGCGCCGGTGGAATCAAAGCTTTTGATCAGCGTGCCGCAAAAGGCCGGCCCGCATGGCTTCACTTCGATATAGCCATAGTTGCCATTGTCGTCCTTGGCGGTTTGCCAGACGCCTTCAATCGGATCCGCCGCAAAGGCCGCGCTGGCCCCCATCACGAACAGGGCCGCAAGTACAAGTTTCTTCATCAAGGTCTCCTCCCCGAAAACACACCTGCCGAGGATCGCGACAAAGCGCGCTTCTGGCAAGCGTGACGTCGGGTCCAACTGGGGCCACCCCCGCTCTTGCCCCCCGCCGCACCGCATGGCAAAGCAGCGGCAGTTTTTCGCGAGGCCACCATGATCCTTTATCCCGCCATTGATCTGAAAGATGGGCAATGCGTACGCCTTTTGCGCGGAGACATGCTAGCCGCCACGGTTTTTGGCGATGATCCCGCCGCGCAGGCCCTGAAATTTCAGGATGCAGGCTGCGAATGGTTGCATCTGGTCGATCTGAACGGCGCCTTTGCCGGCGCGCCGGTGAACGCCTCCGCAGTTGAGGCGATTTTGAAATCGGTCCGCGTGCCGGTTCAACTCGGCGGCGGCATCCGCGACCTGGCCACGATCGAGATGTGGCTAAGCAAAGGTCTGGCCCGAGTCATTCTGGGCACCGCCGCGGTCGAAGACCCGGATCTGGTGCGCCGGGCCGCCCGCGCCTTTCCCGGCCAAGTCGCCGTCGGTATCGACGCCCGCAAAGGCTTTGTCGCCACCAAAGGCTGGGCCACCGAGACGAATGTTCAGGCCACCGACCTCGCCCGCAGCTTTGAAGATGCCGGGGTCGCGGCGATCATCTACACCGACATCGACCGCGACGGCGCTATGCAGGGCCCCAATATCGCCGCGACCGAGGCTCTCGCCCGCGCCGTCTCGATCCCCGTCATCGCCAGCGGCGGCGTCAGCACGCTCGCCGATCTGGTTGCCCTGCGCGATACCGGCGTGATCGCAGGCGCCATCTCCGGCCGCGCGCTTTATGACGGCGCGATTGATCTGCAAACCGCCCTGAAGGCCCTGAAAACCTGATTTTCTGTCCCTAAATATCCCGGGGGAACGCGGCCAAAGGCTGCGGGGGGGGCAGCGCCCCCCCCCTTTCCCGTCCTCCATGAAGGCGCTAGGTTGCACCCATGCTGAAAACCCGCATCATCCCCTGCCTTGACGTCGCCGACGGCCGCGTCGTCAAAGGCGTAAACTTTGCCAATCTGATCGATGCCGGCGATCCGGTGGCCGCCGCGCGGGCCTATGATGCCGCCGGCGCGGATGAGCTGTGCTTTCTCGACATCAACGCCACCCATGAAAACCGCGGCCTGCTCTTTGATCTGATCACCCGCACCGCCGAGCAATGCTTTATGCCGCTGACCGTTGGCGGCGGGGTGCGCAGCCACCATGACGTGCGCGCACTTTTGCTCGCGGGGGCCGACAAGGTCAGCTTCAACTCCGCCGCCGTCGCTGATCCCGATGTGGTGGCGCAGGCTGCTGACCGTTTTGGCGCGCAATGCATCGTGGTCGCCATCGACGCCAAGACCGTAAGCCTAGGAAAATGGGAGATTTTCACCCATGGTGGCCGCCGCGCCACCGGCATTGATGCGGTGGAATTTGCGCAGCTGGTGGCAGCAAAAGGCGCGGGCGAGATCCTTCTGACCTCGATGGACCGCGACGGCACCAAGGGCGGCTACAACCTACCACTCACCCGCGCGATTGCCGATGCGGTGTCCATTCCCGTCATCGCCTCGGGCGGCGCGGGCACGCTGGGCCACCTCGTCGAGGGCGTCACCGAGGGCCACGCCAGCGCGGTTCTGGCCGCCTCGATCTTTCACTTCGGCACCTATACGATCGGGCAGGCCAAGGCCCATATGGCGGCGGCAGGAATTGCGATGAGGATGACATGAGCGCTTTGCAGCGGTTGGCGGCCACGATTGAGGCCCGAAAAGGCGCGGATCCCGAAACTTCTTGGACCGCGCGCCTCTTGGCCATGGGCCCCGAGAAATGCGCCGAAAAGTTCGGCGAAGAGGCGGTCGAGGCGATCATCGAGGCCGTCAAAGGCGACCGCGAGAAACTGGCTGCCGAGGCGGCCGATGTGCTTTATCACCTGCTCGTCATGCTCGCCGCGCGCGATGTGACTTTGGACGATGTCCTGTCGGTTCTGACCGAGCGCGAGGCGATCTCCGGGATCCAGGAAAAGGCCGCGCGCGCCTAACCGGCTGATTTTGCTTGGCTCAATATGGAACTAGCTGTTTGATCCCACGGTTTGATGGTGCGATGCTTTCTCAGGAATGGAAGGAAGCAACATGGGACAAATTCGTCACGGAAGCGCCACGACCACGCACGCCGTCAGAGCAGCAATACAGCGATCGCAAGCTTAGCTCGCGCAGTTGAGCCAGGATCTGGGTATCAACCCCAAGACGGTTGCGAAGTGGCGGAAGCGGACGACGGTCGAGGATATGAAGACTGGGCCCTCGGAACCGCGCTCAACCGTTTTGAGCGAGGCAGAGGAAGCTGCGGTCGTCGCGTTCAGGCACCACACGCTTCTGCCGCTGGACGACTGCCTCTACGCATTGCCGGCTTCGATCCCGCACCTGACACGCTCGGCGCTGCATCGCTGTCTGCAGCGGCATGGCATCTCGCGCTTGCCGGATATTGAGGGCGACAAACCCAAGCGTCAGAAGTTCAAGCGCTACCCCATCGGCTTCTTCCACATCCGCTGCCCGGCAGCGGTTTGCCTACAAGCCGCGAGAGGGGACATTGCCGAGGTGCAAACCGCCGAGGGGAAGCTGTATCCTTTCGTTGGTATCGACCGGACAGCCAAGTTCGCGGTCACCCAACTTATTGAAACGACTGATAGAAAGACTCCTTTGGAGTTTCTGCAGCACCTGCTCGAAGCCGTGCCCTACCGGGTCCACACCATTCTCACCGATCGAACCATGGGAACGCCATTGGTCCGAGAGACAATGGCGAGGGGCATTCAGTTCGCCGAGCAGCCCCGGAACCGCAACACAATCTATTCCCGGCCAATGGGCTTCGACATGATCTGTGAGGCCAACGGGATCGAGCACCGCCTTACCAAGCCCAACCATCCGTGGACTAACGGCCAGGCTGAGAGGATGAAACGGACGATCAAGGACGCAACTGTGAAACGGTTCCACTACGAAACCCACGTTCAGCTGCGAACACACCTCGCGGACTTCCTCGCAGCCTACAACTTCGCCCGAAGGCTCAAGACGCTGAACGGCCTCACGCCCTGCGAATACATCTGTAAAATCTGGACATCAGAGCCGGAACGATTCATCCTAAATCCGATCCACCAGATGCCGGGACTAAACAGCTAGGGCCGTCCTGGGCCCCTCTGGTTTACACCGCACCGGAATTCACTAAGGTCAAGCCGATTGATCTGGGGGGAAGCGATGGCTGCTGAGGGTTCGGTGCATGACTTTGACGTGGTGGTCGTTGGCGCGGGGGCGGCCGGTATCGCGGCCACTGGTGCGCTGCGGTCGGCGGGCCTCAATGTCATCTGCCTCGAAGCGTCAGAACGGGTTGGCGGGCGCGTCCATACCGACACCGAGATTTTCGGCGCCCCTTTTGATATGGGCGCGCATTGGCTGCACAACGCGCATTCCAACGCCTTGATAGCGCCGGGGCTATCCATGGGACTTGACCTATATCCCGACCCTGACGTTGGCGTGACGCACGGATTGGACGATAAAGCGGTCCTTTGGGACGAGTTCGACGCGCTTTATGAAACCCTCAAGCAGGCCGCGCGCGCAGATACTGAAACCGAAGCGCGGACCGGCACCCCAACGGACCGATCCCTGACCGATATCCTGGTCGAGAAAAGCCCGTGGTCCTATACCTCCGCAATGATTTTTGGCCTGTCCATCGCCCGGGATCTGCCCAACACCTCGCTGCGTGATATCGCAAGTTGGGAAAGCGGCGGCGACTGGTTCTGCCGCGAGGGCTTTGGCCATCTGATCGCCCGGATGGCCGAAGGCCTGCCGATCCGGCTATCCGCCCCGGTGACCGATATCGTGGCACGGGCCGGTGGCGTCACGGTCAAAACCCGCGCGGACCAGATCCGGGCGCGGGCCGTCATCGTCACGGTCTCGGTCGGGGTTCTGGCCGAGGATGTCATCCGCTTTGATCCGCCGCTGGAACCCGAGCGCCGCAAGGCGTTCGAGTTGATCACCATGGGCGATTACAACCATGCTGCGCTGCTATTCCGGCCCGGCGCGATCCCGCTTGATCCAGATACCTGGCTGACCTACCAGCTGAACGCTGATGCCAGCGGCGTGGCGCAGGGGGGCGGATTTCTGTGCAACATTTCCGGCACCGATCTGACCAGTTTCGAAACCTCCGGCAGCTTTTCGCGCGACCTGCAAAAGGCGGGGCCTGAGGCGGCTATCGAGCACGGGCTTGAGACGCTGGTCGGCATATTCGGCACGGCTATTCGCAGCGACTTCATCAAGGGCCATGCGACCGCCTGGCGACAAGAGCCCTACGTCCTCGGCTCCTATGCCGGGGCAATGCCCGGCGGGCACAGCCAACGCAAGGTGCTGGGCCGCTCCCATGCCGAACGGATTCAATTCGCCGGTGAGGCCAGCCATATCGGCCAGCAATGTTCGGTCAGCGGCGCCCATCTTGAAGGCCTGCGCGCGGCGCGGGATGTGATCAAGCAGTTGGACTGATCCCAACGGGTCAAGCGAAGGCACTTCGGGAAATGCCCCTATCTGGAGGAAACGATTTGGCCCCCGCATTGGGTTTTCGGCCAGCAGATAGGCTGCACGCCCATGGGGCCTGTCGTTTAAGTCGCGATGGCGCCCTTCTCGTCCTTGAACGTTAAGGATGTCGAGAACCTAAGTTTTCGAGTGCCGGTTACTTGCGCTTTGCAAGTTTTATTGCAATATTTGCAAAGCGCAAGTGAACTGTCGACAAAACCAAGGGATCGAACGGATGGGCCGTGTCTTGCTGACGGGTTGACCGGATCCTTAGGGCAGCATTGCGCCGCAGAGTTGCTGCGGCATGGCTATGGGGTGATCGGCACGGCCAGATTGCGCGCCAGGGACGAGGCCAGCCGGTTGCGATGGCCAGTGTCGCAAGCATCCTGCGCAGGGCGGGTCATTCCAAAATGCCTCCGTGGCGGGCGCCGAGCTTTCTTCTTAGATTCATCGGACCGTTCGATCGCCAAATGCGGGGCCTGCTGCCGTTTCTGCGAAAGGCCCCGTCCTACGACAACAGCGCGACGTTTAAGGTGCTGCATAGGCGCCGACGACTATGGAGACCTCGTTGACCGACAGGGCAGCAGCCCTTTCGGCGTAATTGACCAGCACAGCGGGACTTATCAGACCCACCTCACCCCCATAAGGAAATGGTAGATGACACACTAACTTTGGATGTTGGTTAGCCTCGTCGTCCTGACAGAACTCCTGACGCCGCCGCCTGTCTTCGCGCGCTGATCTGTTCCGGGAGGCATGAGCTGGATCTTCCACAACCGCGACACCGTGCTGGCGGGCGTCGCCCCTTGGGGTGACCGCGCGGTCCGTGCGCATAGCAAAATGGCGGGCAACCTCGCGATGTATGCGGCGGTTATCCTCATCACCTTTATCACTGGTGCTGCAAACGAGACGACCGCTATTGCCGGAACGGTCTTGCTGGCGGCGCGGGTACTTTATGCAGCGGTTTATGTCGCCGGGATCCCCTATTTGCGCTCGGCGGTATTCGCCACCGGGCAATTTGCAATGCTGGTTTATATTTGGCAGATTTTTGCCCACTACTTGGCCAACTGAAGCTGAGAATCAGCGGCGGCACCAAGGCCCTGACAGCAATCTAAGGAGCGGATTTGTGGAAGAGGCGACTCAAGGGGTCGATTGGCGAACGGTTTGCCCGATCAGTTCGGCGCTTGATGTGCTGGGCGACAAGTGGTCGCTTTTGATCATCCCGGACCTCTTGATCCACGGCCCGCGCACCTACTCGCAGTTCCTGAATTCGCCCGAGCGTATTTCGACCAACATCCTCGCCGCGCGGCTGAACCTGCTGGTGTGCCTGGACCTGATTGCGCGTACGGACCCCGACGCAAAGGCCCGAAACAACGCCTTTCGGCTCACCGAAAAGGGCGCGGCATTGCAGCCGGTGCTGGTGGGCTTGGGCAGATGGGCGCAGGTGCATTTGAAGGCGTTTCACACCGACATCGCCCGGATCGACTGAACGGGTCCTTGGACGATCCACCGCCCGCCCCTGCCGCCCGAACAGCGGGAAAGCTTGCGCCCCTGCCCGCTTCATGGTTCAGACGGCTGGCAAGGAGAGACGATGTTCAACGCATGGCAGCAGGAAAAGGCGACGGCAGCGCTGGTTGGCGAGGCGCAGGCGATTGCTGACCGGCTGGCATCGGCCAAAAAGCATGTACTTGACAGCTACGCCGCAACCGCTTGGTTCTGGGCGGCCAGCCTACAGGCCGAAGGGCAAGATGCCTATGCCATCGCAAACTGGCCCGCCGCCGCCGCCGCCCGTTTCGCGGCCTCGGCCCAGACCCGCATCGCCGCCCTGCGCAAAAAGCGCGAGTATGACCTCAGCGACGGTCTGGCCGTCTGGCTGCATACCGCCCGCGCCCAGCACGAACCCCGCATCGCGCCCCCGGTGCAGCAGATCTGGCAGATGATCCTGTCTGCGGGGCCGAATGCCGACACCATGGCGACCGAGATGATGGCCGAGGCAGGGCTGCCTGCCGAGCTGCTCCGCAAGGCGCCCATCGGCATTGCCCCCGACCCCGCAAAGGAGGGCTGACGCCATGCTTTGGGATATACGCACCCGAATGAAGCCCGCGCTTCAGGTGATCGACATGATCCCCAACGTGCACCGCACTCCCGCGCTGGCCGCTCTGCGCCGCGCGGTTCTGGAGGGGCGGCCGATCACGATGCGCCTTTCCGACGAGGACCGCGAACTGGCCTTTCATGACGCGCATGTGCAACTGACCTCGCCCGTCGGCGCGCGGATCCTGAAGATGCTGCATGACGGCGGCCATCTGAAGCTGAAGAAACCTCCCGCCCGCTCGATGCCCGCGCTCGAGGCCTATATAGCCACCGAAACCGCCTTTCGCGCCGAGGTCGCGGCGATCCTTCTGGCCGATGCCGCAAAACGCGCGCGTCTGGCCAAGATCATCGCCGATCCAGCCTGCGCGCGGCCCGAGGAATTGACTGCATACCTTGTGAACAAGGTCTTTGCCGCCCATCTGGGCCACGCCGCGACCGGAACCCTGATGATCGCAGGCACCCCGTGCCACCGCGAAGGTAGCCGTCCCATAACCGCAGCCGATGCAGAGCGCTGGCGCGACGAGGAGGGTTTCTGCTGCTGGTGGACCGACGCCGCCGGCCAGCGCCAGGGCGACCTGCCGGAATGACGGCTGACCTCTCCGACTGCCTCAAAGGCAGGTCTTATGTGACGTTGGGGCGCATTTTTGGCGATCACCCCCAAGGGAAGATGGCTCGCTTTTGAACGGCCCCTGGATTTGTCGACGCCTTGCTTGGTAATTTTGGAAGCAAGGAGACACACATGTCCGCTGCTCTGTTGCACAAATCGGCTGATGTCCGGACTTCCCCCTATCCCAGGACAGACCTATCCCGCGACCTTTGTGACGGGGATGCCGAGGGCGGTGAAGCCGTTCAGGATGGCAACACGGACCTGGAATTCCGTAACCTGACGGTCGAAGTCCCGCGCCATGCGTTGCCCCCGTCTCGAGCATGCTCGCATGCCCTGCCAGGCAACGGGTAATGGTTTGCTTGCAAACCATGTAAGGGAGGCGCTGACCCAGCAGTTTCACACAGTGCATTTTTGTCTCTGCACGGCTCCGGCGGTGATAGCCGCTCCATCCATTGCCCGGCGGGCGCATCCAAAAGATTCTGCCGAGAGGGGTCGCCAGAGCGCGTGGCCGAGATATTTCGACGCCCGCAGCGCCTCATTGCGCGCAGCCGCACCTACCGTGATGGCCTTCCACGGCTTGGCGTTCTTGCGGGGCGGGATGATTGCGACAGCACCGCGACTACCCCTCTCGTGGTTTGCGAGTAAACCACTGCCGGTCAGTGGATGGCATCATTGCATTTGCGGGTGTCGTAGGCACCGTCCGTTGCCCGGCAGCGGTTTGCTTGCAAACCGTGAGAGGGGGCGGTGACACTGGCGATGTCCTGATCGGTGGAAATCTGGG
>CAIYZT010000086.1 GCA_903930735.1 uncultured Paracoccaceae bacterium
ATCCTGAAGTTGCAGCAGAAATTGTCGGACGCTATGCGGCGCGGGGCTTGAGCCTTGTGGTGGTGCCGGCGGCTTTGGGGCTGGAACAGGCCGAGCTAGTGGCCGCGATGCGCAGCGCCGGGGTGCAGGTGCTGTTTGAAGTCCTCGAATGGGACAACCGGCTGTGCGGGCCAATCGCGGCCGATGGGATCATCCTGAAAGGTCACGAATCGGGCGGCCGCGTGGGCGAGGCGACCAGTTTCATTCTGCTGCAGCAAGCGATTGCGGCGGGTCCTGCCGGCCCGGTCTATGTGCGCGGCGGGGTCGGGCTGGTTTCGGCCGGCGCCATGCGGGCCGGCGGGGCTTTGGGCGTTGTGCTGGACGATCAACTGTTGATGCTGCGCGAATCCGCGATGGCCGACCGGCTGTCTGCGGCGCTGAACCGCTTTACCGGCGCTGAAACCGTTTTGATCGAGGAATCTGCAGGCGCGGCCCAGTGGCGCGGTATCGAGCGTCCCGGCTCCAAAGCGGCGCAGGGCCTGCGTCAGGCGCTGGCGCGCGCAACCCTGCCTGCGCGTGCGGGCATCGCCGCCGCGCGGTTTGGCTGGAACGAAGCGGCGGGCCAGATCGCGCCCATCGGTCAGGCGGCCACCTTTGCACCGGAATTTGCGCGCCTGTTTGGCAATGTCGCCAAGCTGACCAATGCCATCGTCTCACGCTCTTCCGATCTGGTGGCCGAGGCCGCCCGCGCGCCCGTTTGGGCCGAAGGTCAGGGCGTTGCTGCGGTTCACAAGACGAAATGGCCCATCGTTCAGGGCCCGATGACCCGCGTTTCCGATACCGCGACCTTTGCCGAGGCGGTCAGCACCGGCGGCGGACTGCCGATGTTGGCGCTGGCGCTGATGCGCCCGGATGCGGTCGAGACGCTGCTGGCGGATACGGCCAAACGGCTTCAGGGGCGGTCCTGGGGGGTTGGGCTTTTGGGCTTTGCGCCTTCGGCTTTGATCAAGGCGCAGGTCGAGGTTTCGCTGCGCCACGGCCCCTCTTTTGCGCTGATTGCGGGCGGGCGTCCCGATCAGGCCCGCGCACTGGAGGCGGACGGGATCCCCAGCTATCTGCACGTCCCCTCGCCGCGGCTGCTGAAGATGTTTTTAGAACAGGGCGCCAAGCGCTTTGTGTTCGAGGGCCGCGAATGTGGTGGCCATGTCGGGCCGATGTCGTCGATGATCCTTTGGGACAGCATGGTGCGGTGCCTGCTGGAAGAGGTTCAGACCCCCGAGCAGGCCGAGGGCCTGTGCATCCTGTTCGCGGGCGGCATCCATGATGCGGCTTCGGCGGCGATGGTGGCCTGTTTTGCGGCGCCCCTGGCCGCGCGCGGCATTTCCTGCGGCGTGCTGATGGGGACCGCCTATCTGTTCACCAAAGAAGCCGTGGACAGCGGCACCATCGTCGCGGGCTTTCAAGACGTGATGATCGAATGCACCAAGACGGTAACGCTGGAAACCGGCCCCGGCCATGCCAGCCGCGCCGCGATGAGCCCCTTTGCTGACGAATTCGCTGGCGAGCGTGTGCGGCTTGAGGGCGAGGGCGTGACCTCCGAAGATCAGCGCGAGGCGCTGGAAAGCCTGACCTTGGGCCGTCTGCGCCTGGCGTCCAAGGCTACGGAGCGTCAGGGCGACGATCTGTTGCCGGTGGCCCCGCAGCGCCAGCTTGGCGAGGGCATGTATATGACGGGCCAGGTTGCGATGTTGCGCAACAAGATCACCACGGTCGCTGACCTGCATCTGGAGATTGCCGAAGGCGCGGCCGAGCGGTTGACTGCCCGCGCCGCGCCCAAAGCTGCGCCGCGCATTTCAGGTCTGCGCCCGCAGCCGGTGGATATTGCCATCGTCGGCATGTCGGCCCTGTTGCCCGGCTCGGACGATCTGAAAGCCTATTGGGAGAACCTGCTGGACGGCGTGAACGCTATCACCGAGATCCCGGCACACCGCTGGGATTGGCGGATCTACTTTGACGCCGACCCCACTGCCCCCGACAAGATATATTCGCGTTGGGGGGGGTTCCTGAAAGACATGCCCTTTGACCCGATGCGCTATGGCATTCCGCCGCGCTCTATTCCGGCCATAGACCCGCTGCAGCTGATGACGCTGGAGGTTGCGCGGCGCTGTCTGGATGACGCGGGTTTTGACGGAACGGATGGGGCGCAGGCGCAGCAGCGGCTGAAAACCTCGATCATTCTGGGGGCTTCAGGGGGCGCGGGCGATGTGGGCGCACAATATGCCGTACGCGCAGAGATGCCGCGATTCGTCGGCGCGCTGGATGCCGAGGCCGCCAGCCATCTGCCCGAATGGACCGAAGACAGTTTCGCGGGGATCTTGCTGAACGTGGCGGCGGGCCGTGCGGCCAATAGGCTCGATTTCGGCGGGGTGAATTATACCGTTGATGCCGCCTGTGGCTCGTCGCTTGCGGCCGTTTATCAGGCCGTGCTGGAGCTGGAAACCGGGCGCTCGGACATGGTTCTGGCGGGTGGGATCGACACGGTCCAGGGGCCCTTTGGCTATCTGTGTTTCTCCAAGACGCGGGCCCTGTCGCCGCGCGGGCGTTGCAGCACTTTCCAAGAGGATGCCGATGGTATCGTGATCTCCGAAGGCATTGCGATGGTCGCGCTGAAGCGTCTGAAAGATGCCGAGCGCGACGGTGACCGGGTTTACGCGGTGATCAAGGGCGTGGGCGGATCGTCGGATGGCAAGGCCAAATCCATGACCGCACCGCATCCTGACGGACAGATCCGCGCACTGGGCCGGGCCTATGACATGGCCGGTTATTCGCCCGCAACAGTTGGTCTGTTCGAGGCGCATGGAACCGGAACGGTGGCGGGCGATACCTCCGAGATGACCACGGTCACCCGGCTTTTGCAGCAATCGGGCGCAGTCCCGAAACAGGCGGCGATTGGCTCGGTCAAGACGCTGATCGGGCATACAAAGGCCGCGGCTGGCATAGCCGGTCTGATCAAGGCGACGCTGGCCGTTCATCACGCGGTCTTGCCGCCGCATGGCCGCCAGTCGGCCCCCAATGCGCGACTGCGCGAAGCGGATGTGCCGCTGTTTCTGGCCGACAAGCCACGTCCTTGGATCAGTCCCAAAGGCATTCCGCGCCGCGCCGGGGTTTCCGCCTTTGGATTTGGCGGCACCAATTTCCATGTGACGCTCGAAGAGCACGCCTTGCAGCGCGCGATCCCCTCGTTGAACCCTCCCGCCCGGCGCCGCTGGAGCGATGAGTTGTTGCTGTGGCGCGGCCCGACCCGCGCCGATATTGCCCGTCAATTGGCCGCGCTTCGGTCGCGTCTGGCGCAGGGCTTTGCGCCTGATCTGGGCGATCTTGCCTTTACTTTGGCCACCTCGGCACCGGCGCGCGGGCTTGCGGCCTCGATCGTGATCGGACGCGGCGAAGATTTGGCTGCCCGTTTGGCGGGTCTTGCGGCCCATCTTGCCGACCCGGCCAAACCGCTGCCGCCGGGTGCTGCCTTCAGCGATACACCCCTGCTCGCCGACGGCGGCAAGCTGGCCTTGGTCTTTCCGGGTCAGGGAAGTCAATATCCTGAAATGATGTCGGAAATTGCGATCTTGATGCCCGAGATTTCGGCTTCGCTTGCGCTGGCTGATGAAACACTCGGCTTTGCTTTGAGCCGCAATATCCTGCCCGCGGGCGCCTATGACGCGGCCGCTGAGGCTGAGGCGGCCGCAGCTCTGACCCGCACTGATGTGGCCCAGCCGGCCCTTGGCGCGATCGAATCCGGGCTCTGGGCGGTTCTTGACGCCATGGGCCTTAAGCCAGATATGGCCGCGGGCCACAGCTATGGCGAGTTTGTGGCTCTGCATGCCGCTGGCGTCATGGATCAGGTCGATCTGTTCCGCGTCAGCCGGGCGCGGGGCCAATTCATGGTCGAAGCGGCCGAAGGCGGCGATCTGGGCACCATGGCCGCCGCGCGGGGCGAACGCGCCGCCATCGAAGCGTTGATCGCTGGGATCGACGGACTTTGCGTGGCCAATCACAATGCGCCCGAACAGTCGATCCTGTCCGGCACCCGCGCTGCGATTGCCACCGCCCAAGAACGGGGCAAGGCGGGCGGAATCTCGATCAAGTCGATTTCGGTCGGTGCGGCTTTCCACTCGCCCATCGTGGCCCCCGCCGAAGCGCGCCTTGCCACTTTTATCGCGGATATGCCACTGAAAGCGCCGCGCTTTACGGTCTATTCCAACACCACAGCGCAGGCCTATGGCACCGATCCGGTGGCCATCGGTGCGCAGCTGGCCGCCCAATTGTCACGCCCGGTGGAATTCGTGGCCGAGACCCTGCAGATGCACAAGGACGGCGCCCGCGTCTTCCTGTCGGTCGGTCCAAAATCCGCCCATGCGACCATGGTCCGGCAGATTCTGGCCAAAGAGCCACACCGCGCCATCTCGATGGACGATGAGGCCGGCGGTCTGCGCGGGCTTTTGGCCGCTGTCGGTGCGCTCCTTGCCGAGGGCGCCCAGATGGATGCCGCGCGGCTCTGGTCGGGACGCGGGCTGCAGAAACTGGCACTTGAGGGCCCCGTTGCCGCCCCCGAGGCGAGCGCAAAACACATCTGGATGCTGAACGGTTCGGGCGCGCGCCCGGCGGGCAGCCCGATGCGCCACGTTCTGACCATCGAAGAAATCGCGGCGCGGGCCAGCAAACCCGCCGCGCCCGGCCCCGCAATTACACCAGCCCCTGCGGCGCCCGCGCAAGCGTCGCCGCCTGTTCAAACCCCTCGGGCGCAAGCCGCGCCCGCCCCCCGAACTTGGACGAGAATGGAGAAACCTAGGATGGATATGTCGCCCCAAGACAGCTCCGGCCTTGCGCCACAAGTCAGCAGTTCCGCCGCTGACTTCGCGCTGGCGGAGTTTCAGACGACCATGGCCCGCTTTTTGGAAACCCAAGAGCGGGTGATGCTGGCCTTTCTGGGTGCAGCGCCCAGCGCGTCGCAGCCGCGCCAAGTGATGCGGCAACTGGCCCCGGCAGCGGTTCCGGTTGCCCGGCCGATGCTGATGGCGACCCCGCTCGCCGCCCCAGTTCCGGCTCCAGTTCCGGCTCCTGCGCCAGTTGCAGTCGCTCTTGCACCCGCACCGGCGCCCGCGCCGATTGCGGCTCCGGTCGTGGCAGCGGTGGCGGCTCCTGCCGCTGCCTCCGCCAAGGGCCTCGACAAGGCCGGCATCTCGGCGCTGCTGATGGGCATCGTCGAAGATCGCACCGGCTATCCGGGCGATATGCTGGGCATGGACCAGTCGATTGAGGCCGATCTTGGCATCGATTCGATCAAGCGGGTCGAGATTATCGGCGCGCTGCTCAAGGGTCTTCCGGGTGCACAGGCGGCGGCTGCGGCCCCGATTTCCGAAGCGCTGAACGAGCAAAAGACGCTGGGCGGCATCATCGACAAGCTGACCAAGCATCTGGAGACCGCCGGCCCTTTTGATCAGGCCGGGGTGGAGAATGCGGTGCCGACTTTGTCGGTCCGGCCACCCCGGTTTGTGATGATCCAAGACGCTGCCGGGCCCGTCCCGGCGGCCAACCTGCCTGTTGGGCGTTATTTGATTGTCGCTTCGGGAACGTCGCGGGCCAAAGCTCTGGCCCGGATGATTTCCGAAGCCGGATCCGAGGCTGTGGTCAGCACGCCCGGCGCCGCGGATGCGCTGCCTGGCCCCTTTGCCGGGATCATTCATCTGGGCGCGGCCGAATTGACCGCGCTGAACCTGACTGATGACCCGGCGATCTGGGATGCGGCGATCGAAAGCTCCGACCGCTCGGCCTACCGGCTGGCGCGCGCGCACGCCGACACGCTGAAAACCGGGCGGGTCCTGTTCGCCTCGGCCATGGGCGGCCATTTTGGCCGGGGATCGGCCAAGCCGGGCCTGTTCATCGGCGGCGGCGGCCCCGGTCTGGCCAAATCCCTGCGCGAGGAATGGCCGCTTGCCCGTGCCAAGGCCGTCGATCTGGATCCCGCTCAGCCGCCAAAGGGTCAGGCCGCCGCGCTCTTTGCCGAGTTTGCCGCCCCCGAGGGCCGGATTGAAGTTGGCTATCCCGGCGGGATCCGCACCCTGTTCCGTGCGACCGAAATCCCGCTATCGGCCGAAACGCGCCCGGTCCCGCAAGATGCGGTCATTCTGGCCACTGGCGGCGCGCGCGGCATCACGGCCGAGGTTCTGCGTCCCTTCGCAAAGCCGGGCGTCACGCTGGTTCTGATCGGCCGCTCGCCCCTGCCCGCGCCCGAAGAGCCCGCCTTGGCCGTCCTGAAAGACACCGCGCAGCTGCGCCGTCATCTGATGGAGGCGGCAAAGGCCAAGGGCGAGCCGGTGACCCCCGCGCTGTTGGAACGGGCGATCTCGGCCATTCAGCGCGACCGCGAAATTCGCGCCAATATCGCGGATTTGACCGGTGCCGGGGCCAAGGTTGATTACCGCACCGCCGATATGGGCGATCCGGCGCAGGTCGGCGCCGCGGTCGCGCAGGTCCTGGCGCTATATCCGCGCTTGCACGGCGTCATCCACGGCGCGGGCGTGATCGAAGACAAGCGTATCAATGACAAAACGCCCGACAGCTGGAACCGCGTTGTTTTGCCAAAGGTGCTGGGCGCGCTAGCGCTGGCGCGGGCACTGGATGCCGCGCCGCCTGCGTTCTTCTCGGTCTTCGCCTCAGTCGCGGGCCGGTTTGGCAATTCCGGCCAGACCGATTATGCCGCCGCGAATGAGGTGCTGAACCGACTTGCAGCCCAGCTTGGCGCGCGCTGGACACAGGCCCGCGTCGTTGCGGTCAATTGGGGGCCATGGGCCGGCACGCGCCACGGCGCGGGCATGGTTTCGGATGCCGTGCGGCTGAAATTCGAAGCGCAGGACGTGACCCTGGTGGATCCCGAAGGCGGCTCCGAGGCGTTTCATGACGAGATGCTGCGTGGGCCCCTGTCGGTGACCGATGTGGTTCTGGGCGCCGGTCCATGGGAGCGGCACGAGCGTGACCGCGCGGGCCATGAAGCGCCTTCCGCCGTCGCAATGCCCGCCAATGGTCTGCCGCTTTTGCCCGATGCACGCCAGGAACCCGGCGCGCGCGGCGGCATCAAAGTGCCGCGTTTGCTGACCGTCGAATCCGATCCCTGGCTTGGCGAGCACCGGATTGGCGGCGTGCCTGTCGTGCCCTTGGCCTGCGCGACCGAGCTTTGCGCCGAGGCGGCAGCCTTTATCTGGTCCGATTGGCAGGTCACCGGCCTGTCCGATCTGCGCGCGCTTGCCGGGCTACGGCTCGAAGGCGATGCGTCGATGGCGATTGATCTGGTCGGCATGGGGTCCGAACATGCCGATGCGACCGGCTTTTTCGCCCGGGTCGAACTGCGCGGCACCGGCGACAAGGCCCGCGCCCACTACCGCGCCTCGGTGCAGATGCTGCCCAAGGGTACGGCGCATGTCGTCGACGAAGAGGCGCTGGCGGCGGCTTGGGAAATGCTGCGCTTTTCGCCTGCGCCCAGCCCCCTGTCGGCGCACAAGATCTACCGCGAGATGCTGTTTCACGGACCCTCGTTCCAGTTGATGAAGCGACTCGAAGGCCTCGACGCGCGCGGCGTTGCGATTGAAGTAAAAGACAGCGCTGCGGGCAGCTTTGGGCCCGGCGGTTGGCTGTTTGATCCCGGCCTTCTGGATACGGCAGCGCAGTTGGCCTGGGTCTGGTCGATGGCTACCCGCGGCGAGCCGGCACTGCCCAATGCGATTGGCCGCGCGGTCCGTCTGGGCACCGGTGCTGCGCGGCGGATGGTCTTGCGGCTGCGCCCGGAATCCGGGCCAAAGCAGGTGCTTGCCGATGTCGTCGTCGCCAATGCGCTGGGCCAGCCGATCTTGCTGATCGAAGCGCTGGAGGCGACCTCGGACGCCGGACTGAACCGGTTCTGCGGTTGGGCGGGCGAGATTCTGGCCGACGTAAGCGAGAGCAATTCAGCCGACGCTGCCGCTGCGGGAGCCGCCGAATGACCGCAAAGACCAGCGGCGATATCGCAATTGTCGGCATGGCTTGCCTGTTTCCGGGCGCCGATACGCCGCAACGGTTTTGGGCCAACATCTGCCAAAAGCTGGAATTCGTGGGCGAGCCGCTGCCCGCCTGGGACGCCGAACGCTATTTGCAGGCCACCGGCACGTCCTTCGTGCCCACCTCGCGCGGCGGCTATCTGGGCGAGGCTTTTGCCGCCGATGCCGCCGAAATGGGGGTTATGCCCTCGTCCGTTGATGGCTCCGAGCCGGATCAGTTTCTGGCCCTGCGCATCGCCAAGGCGGCGCTTGTGGATGCGGGCGCGCTGGACCTTGACCATACCAAAACCGGGGTGATCCTGGGCCATTCGACCTATCTTCACCGGGGCAATGCCGCCGTGGTGCAGCACGGCGTGGTTCTGGACCAGACCCGCGCCCTGCTGGGGCAGCTTTTGCCCGGCGCTGATCCGGCGGTTCTGGACCGGGTGCGCGCCGAACTGGCCAGCCGCCTGCCCCCCTTTAACGCCGATACCGCGCCGGGGCTGGTGCCCAATGTCATGACCGGGCGCATCGCCAACCGCCTGGATCTGCGCGGCCCGAATTATCTGATCGACGCCGCCTGCTCTTCGTCCCTGTTGGCGGTTCAGGCGGCGATGCATGAATTGCGCGCCGGGCGCAGCGATCTGATGCTGGCAGGCGGGGTCAATGCCTCGATCTCGGCCGAGGTTTACATGGTGTTTCACCAGCTCGGCGCGCTGGCGAAATGCGGCCATGTGCGGCCCTTTACCGAGGGCGGCGATGGCACCTTGCTGGGCGAGGGTTTGGGCGTTTTGGCGCTGAAACGGCTTGACGATGCGCTGGCGAGCGGCGAGCGGATCTATGCTGTGATCAAGGGCATCGGCCAATCTTCGGACGGGCGCGGCGGCGGATTGCTGGCACCAAGGCTCGAAGGCGAGATGCTGGCAATCGAGCGGGCTTTGCAGGACGCCGGTCTGTCCGCCGTCGCGCCCGGTCTCATCGAGGCGCATGGCACCGGCATTCCGCTGGGTGACCGGACAGAGATCAACGCGCTGCGCGGCATGTATGGCGCGCGAGCGGATGACAGGTTGCCGCGCACGGCCATCGGTTCGGTCAAGTCGATGATCGGGCATTGCATTCCGGCAGCCGGGGCTGCGGGAATGATCAAAGCCTCGCTCGCCCTCTATCACCGGACGCTGCCGCCGACGATTTCGGACAAGGTGCGCGACGGCCTCGGCATCGAGACGACGCAGCTTTACCTCAACACCGAAACCCGGCCCTGGATTTCAGCGCCTGGCGAAAAGCGGCGCGCGGCGGTCAATGCCTTTGGCTTTGGCGGCATTAATGCCCATGTCCTGCTTGAAGAGGCCCCCAGCCCCGACCCGACCCCGCGCCATTGGGCCGAGGAATTGGTGGTGATTTCCGCGCCGACCCTGCTGGACCTGGCCGGACGTGCCCGCGATCTGGCCGGTGCCGCGCAGCGTCACAAATTGCTGTCACTGGCGGAGTTGGCACAGGCGGCGGCCAACACGGCGGGCACCGCCCCGGCGCGTCTGGCGCTTGTGGCAACCAGCCGCGAGGATCTGATAGAAAAGCTTGGCAAAGCCGCTGACGGGCTGGAGGCCGGCAAGACCAGCCTCAAGGCCCGCTCGCGCATTTTTGCCGAAGCGCAGCCGGTCAAGGGCAAGCTGGCCTTTCTGTTTCCGGGCGAAGGCGCGCAGTATCAAGGCATGTTGCAATCGGCATTGACGGTCATGCCGCAGGCCCGCGAATGGTTTGATTTCTGGGATGGCCTGTTTCCAGACCGTACCTTTCCGCCCTCGGCCTCGGTCTTTCCGCCACCGACCACGATGGATCCGGGCCTGTCCAAAGAGCTTTCCGAACGGTTGTTCGGATTGGAACTGGGCTCTGAATCCGTCTTTATCGCAGCGCAGGCGCTGCTGGCCGTAACCGAAAGTCTGGGCATTAAGCCCGATGCCGTTGTCGGCCATTCCAGCGGCGAGCATTCGGCACTGGCGGCCGCTGGCGTGCTGGGCAATACCGGCACTGCCGCCGACCGCGCTGAATTTGCCAGCCGCATCCGGTCCTTGAACCAGTTGTATCAGGCGATGGAGGCGGCGGGCGGCATCGCAGGCGGCGCGCTTTTGACCGTGGGCGCGGTGTCGCGCGATCATATCCTCGCCATGGTCGCCAAAGACCCCGCCATCCATCTGGCGCTGGACAATTGCGAGCATCAGGCAGTGCTTTACGGCAGCCGCGACAAGATGGAACAAGCCGCCGCCAGCCTGCGCGCCTTGGGCGGTATGTGCGCGTTTCTGCCGATCGACCGCGCCTATCACACGCCCCTTTTCGGCGATGTCGCCGCGCAAGTCGAAACGGTTTATCGCCAGATGGAGTTTCGAGCGCCGAAACTGCCGATCTATTCCTGCATGACTGCGGCCCCGATGCCCGATGATCCCAGCGACATTCGCATTCTGGCCGCCGGTCAATGGGCGTCGCGCGTGCGGTTTACCGAGACGGTGGAAAGGCTTTATGCCGATGGGGTGCGGATCTTCCTCGAAGTCGGCCCTTCGGCAAATCTGACCGGATTTGTCGAGGACACGCTAAAGGGCCGCGAAGCGGTGGTTCTGGCGCTGGACAGCCGCCGCAAGGGTGGGCTGGGGCAGATGCTGCAATCGCTGGGCCGGCTTTGGGTCGCCGGGCATGATTTCGCGGTTGCGAACCTGTTTGAAGAGCGCGGCCTGACCCCGGCGGATTTGTCGGCGTCACCTGCGAAGTCACGGGCGCGGTTTATCGACAATACCCTGCCCTATGTCCGCTTGCCGCAGGATGTGGCCGCTGGGCTGGCCCGGGATATCGCGGAATCGATGGCCGTTCCGGGCGCGCAGGCGCTCGCCGTGGCTCCGCAAGCCGCGCGAACCGTTTCCGCGCCAAGCCCGTACCCCACCGCCGCGCCCCTAAGGGAGCCGGGCACATCGGACGTCCTTTCAGGGCATTTCGGGCTGATGCGCCAGTTCCTTGGCACGCAAAGCACCATCATGGAGGCTGCTTTTGGCGGCGATCCGGCTCCGCAGCCCGCGCAGGGCTTGCCG
>CAIYZT010000087.1 GCA_903930735.1 uncultured Paracoccaceae bacterium
ACCTGACGGTCGAAGTCCCGCGCCATGCGTTGCCCCCTTCTCGAGCATGCTCACATGCTCTGCCAGGCAACGGGTAATGGTTTGCTTGCAAACCATTTAAGGGAGGCGCTGGCCAAGCAGTTTCGCGCAATGCATCTTTGTCTCTGCACGGCTCCGGCGGTGATAGCCGTCTTTGGTCTCCATGGTGACATCGCAGCCGCCTACGGTGGTGACCATATGCATGACAGATGGCCGAAACCAAAGCCGCGGCCAATGCCGCCTTCGATTTCTTCGTCGAGGCTTACGGCGTGAAATACGACTGGGCGGCGAAATGCCTGACCAAGGACCGCCCCGATCTGCTAGCCTTCTACGATTTTCCAGCCGAGCACTGGAAGCACATCAGGACGACGAACCCGCCTCTCGGCGATGGCAGGCAATTGCCTGCCGGCCAACGGATCGACGCGATGTTTTCATATACTGTCATGGCCGGATAGTTGATGAATTGCTGGTAAACCATCGCCACTTTGCGGTCTTGCACCCGGATGCCCGTCACATCCGCGCCGTTCCACAGGATGCGCCCCGCAGTCGGAACATCCGACCCCGCCATGAGGCGCATCAGACTGGTCTTGCCCGCAAGCGTTGGCCCCAGCAGAATGTTCATCGTCCCCTTTTCCAAGGTCAACGAGGTCGCAAAGATATGCGTCCGCCCTTCGACCTGACGTGACACGGATTTGAGTTCGAGGGCCTTTTCCGTCGTCCTATCTGGTTGCCGACATGGCGGCGGTCGTTTCGGGGGCCAGGGTCATCTTGATGGCAGCGTCAATGTCGTTGATCTGCTCAGCCGACAGGCGCAGCCCCAGCTTGCTGCGGCGCCAGACCACATCGGCCGCAGTGCGGGCGTATTCGCGTTCCATCAGCCAAGTCAGTTCGGCCTGAGTCAAGGTGGCGCCAAAGTCCCGGCCAAGGTCGGCCAGCGAACTGGCACGCCCCAGCAAATCCCACACCTCGGTGCCGTAAGCCCGGATCAGGCGAGCTGCATGCGTCTCGGTCAGATAGGGATGATCAGCCTGCAATTTGGTGCGAAGTGCGGCGACGCCATCATGCGGAAAATTGCCCCCGGGCAGCGGCACACGGGCCGTCCAGTCGCCTTTGGTGCCCGGAAAGAACGGAAGCAACTTGGCCAGGGCACCCTCCGCCAATTTGCGATAGGTGGTGATCTTGCCGCCAAAGACGTTGAGCAAGGGCGCGCCTTCGGCGTCAAGGCTGAGAACATAATCGCGCGTCGCCGCCGTGGCCGATTTCGCGCCGTCATTGTACAAGGGCCGCACCCCCGAATAGGTCCAGACAATATCCGCCGCTGTCACGGGCTGGGCGAAATATTCGCTGGCAAACCGGCACAAATAGTCGCGTTCCGCTTCCGTACAGACGGCATCGCCGGGTGAGCCTTGGTGATCTTGATCGGTGGTGCCGATCAGAGTGAAATCCTGCTCGTAGGGAATAGCAAAGATGATGCGTCCGTCACTGCCTTGAAAGAAATAGCATTTGTCGTGGTCATAGAGCCGCCGCGTTACGATATGGCTGCCGCGCACCAGCCGGATACCTTCGCTCGATTTGATGCGGGCGACATTCCGGATGATATCTTCGACCCAAGGCCCGCCCGCGTTCACCAACGCCCGCGCTGTCAGCGTAGCCTCGCCTTCCGGTCCCCGCAGCACCAAATGCCACAAACGATCCCGGCGCGTGGCGGACACCACCCGCGTGCCCACAATGATGCGCGCACCGCGTTCTTCGGCGTCTCGGGCGTTCAGAACAACCAGCCGCGCATCCTCGACCCAGACGTCCGAGTATTCGTAGGCGCGCGTGAACTTCGACTTCAAGGCGCGGCCCGCTGGATCAGTCTTCAGATCGAGAGTGCGGGTGCCCGGCAAAATCTTGCGGCCGCCAAGCGTGTCATAAAGGAATAGACCAAGCCGGATCAGCCAGGCCGGACGGCGCCCCTTCATCCACGGCACCACCCGCGATAGCAGTTTGGAGGTCGGGGTGTCCGCCTCGAACCGCATGTCGCTATGATAGGGCAGAACAAAGCGCATCGGCCAGGAAATATGCGGCATGGCGACCAGAAGAGTTTCCCGCTCGGTCAAAGCTTTGGCAACCAGAGAGAATTCAAAATACTCCAGATACCGCAGTCCGCCGTGGAACAATTTGGTAGAGGCACTGGACGTGGCCTGGGCCAGATCCCCCATTTCAGCCAGCGCCACCGAAATGCCGCGCCCTGCGGCGTCACGGGCAATGCCGCAGCCGTTGATTCCGCCGCCAATGATGAACAGGTCAACCGTAGCTGACTCTGCCGGCCCTTGTTGCACGTCGGTCTCCCCCCAAAGCTAACAAGTCTGCAGGTAATCTTGGCCCCGGACGGCTGTCAATGAATTTATTCGTTTATGCGCGCTTTTGATGAATGTGCACAAATTCAGCCTGATCATCGGCGTAACTCGAATGAAATAGCTTGAAAATTCGCGTGCGCGCTGTATCGAATGGAGAAGTCGATCCCAGAGGATGTCCGAACCTCGATACCGATCTGCCCATTTTCTTGCAAGAATTGGGTTGACCTGTCCGGGCGAATGGTCGGTATGCCTGACTTACGGATCGGCTTTGATTGGGAAATGTGATCATGGCGCTCAGCTTTCGGCAGGCGGAAATCATTGAAATGGCCCGCATAGATGGCCGAGTGGTCGTGGAGGAGTTGGCCGAACGTTTTCAAGTGGCCGTGCAGACAATTCGCCGAGATCTGGCCGATCTGGCGGATGCGGGATTGCTGGACCGGGTGCACGGCGGCGCTGTATTGCGGACCGGTGTTTCCAACTTCGGCTACGAAGAACGACGCCGGATGAATGACGCCGCCAAAGAGGCGATTGGACGGGCCTGTGCGCGGGCAATTCCGAACAATTCCTCGCTGATCCTCAACATTGGAACCACGACTGAGGCGGTTGCACGTGAGTTATTGAAACACACCAACATCACGGTAGTTACCAATAATATCAACGTAGCCAATATCTTGCTTGCAAATGAGTCCTGCGAGATCATGGTGACAGGTGGCGCGCTCCGCCGGATGGATGGCGGCTTGGTGGGCGCTTTGACCGCCGATTTCATCGACCAGTTCAAGGTAGATTACGCGATCATCGGCACCTCGGCGCTGGACGCAGATGGCGATTTGCTGGACTTCGATCTGGCGGAGGTGCGGGTTGCGCGTGCGATCATCCGGCAGGCGCGCAAGGTGTTTCTGGTTACCGATTCGTCAAAACTGGACCGGTCGGCACCCGTCAAGCAAGCGTCGCTGTCGGAAATTGACGTGGTGTTCACCGATCTGCCCTTCGCGGACGATCTGATGAGCAAGTGTCGGGACTGGGGCACCGAAGTACGCGTCGCAAGCAACGACAGGTAGCCCCTTCGCGGCCTGCGGCCAAGCCCCCCTTTTCGGCCCAAAACGAGTCCATCGTTTCCAAGGCACCTTGCAGCTTCAGCTGCTGTTCGACGTCGGATCGCTTGGCGGCAAAGGTCCAAAAGCCAATGTGCAGGACCTGAAGGGCGTGCATTGGACCGCCAAACTGCCAAAACAGGACATAGCCATGCGACGGCGCGAGCAAAGGTTCTGGCCCATGGACGAACAACTGGCGTCGGCATTCTCGCTGCATAAGCGCCGTTTCTGAACGATGCGCCACACTTCCCGATGGCTTTGGCTAGAGCGCCCTAAGCATTACATCGTATCGCTTAGCGCAAGAATATGGCCCCAAATGACATCTTCGGCCAATCCGCGGGCGCCGCGCAGACGGACGGCGCGGACGGTCAGCGCGCAGCTGGGCAAACGGTCCGACAGATCACAAACGCGCCCCTGTGCAATCGCGATGCGTGCCAGAGAATCCGGAACCCAAGCCACCGCAACACCTGCGGCCGCCATTTCCAGCGCGGCGATGGTCAGCGCCGTCTCGGCTTTCGGCAGGGCCACGCAGCCCGGGGCAAGCGCGGGCAGGATCCGGTCGGCCATGATCCGTCCAAAAAAGACATCCTTGGGATAGCCGACAATCGGAATCTCGGCTTTCGCGGCGACCCTCCCGAGCGTTAACGCCAAGTCTGGGCGCAGGACCGGGATCAACCGGTCCGGCTCGATATCAAGGCTTTCCAGATAGTCGCCCGAAAGCTCCTCGGCGAGGCCCGAGGCGCTGTAGACGATGATCAGATCCGCTTGCCGCGACAAAAGAAGGCCAAAACATTCATCCAGATTGGCCGACCGCAAACGCACATAGATCGTTTCGCCCTGCTGCTGGATGCCTTGGATGATCCGGGGCGCAAGCGAGGTGGTCAGCGCATGTTGGCTGGCAATCACGATGCGGTTCGAGGTTTCACGGTCGCCGCGGCGCAGATCGACGACCAATTGGCGCAGGGCTGCCGCGATTTGTTCGATCTGCGCGCCTTGGGCCAGGGTGGTCGGGCGCAGTTGGACCGGCTTGCGGCTGCGGTCGAACAGCTCGACCCCGATATGGTCTTCGATCAGCTGGATGCGCCTGGAAAAGGCGGATTGGGTCAGGTTCCGTCGTTCGGCCGCCGCACTGAACGAGCCCGCCTGCGCAATCGCAAGGATGTCCTCTAGCCACTCCAGCCGCATCTCGCCCCCTAACATGTAATTCATGCAAGATATTTTGCCAATTTCGAATTTGCAATCGGGAATTTCTCAGTCAAGTCTTGATTTCTGCAAGTTAATACAGGAACTGACCCATGCACCTCGCCCGTTTCCCGCGCGTCTTCCTTGCGCATCTGCCGACGCCGTTGGAGCGGATGGACCGGCTGACCAAAGAGCTTGGCGGTCCCGAGATCTGGATCAAGCGCGATGATTGCACGGGCATGTCAACCGGCGGGAACAAGACGCGAAAGCTGGAATTCCTGATGGCCGAGGCGCTGGCGGAGGGGGCCGATACGGTGATCACCCAAGGCGCGACCCAATCGAACCACGCGCGCCAGACCGCGGCTTTTGCCGCCAAACTGGGTCTGGCCTGCCATATCCTGCTGGAGGACCGCACCGGTTCGAACGACGCGAATTACAACGGCAACGGCAATGTGCTGCTGGATCATCTGCATGGGGCCACGACATCCAAACGGGCTGGTGGCACCGATATGGCGGCCGAGATGGTCACTTTGGCGCTGCGGCTGCAAGGCGAAGGGCGCAAGACCTTTATCATCCCCGGCGGCGGGTCGAACCCGACCGGGGCGCTGGGCTATGTCAATTGCGCCCTTGAACTGCTGGCCCAGGCCAATGACCGGGCTCTGGTCATTGATCATCTGGTGACGGCGACGGGCAGTGCGGGCACGCAGGCCGGTCTGATCACCGGGTTGAAGGCGCTGAATTCGGGTATACCATTGCTTGGCATCGGGGTGCGGGCGCCCAGGGAAAAGCAAGAGGAGAGCGTGTTCAACCTGGCGCTTCGCACGGCGGAGAAACTGGGATGTCCGGGGGTTGTCAGCCGCGCCGATGTGATTGCCAATACGGATTATGTCGGTGCCGGCTATGGCATTCCGCGGGCAGATACGCTTGAGGCGATCCAGCTTTTCGCCCAGATGGAGGGTATCCTTTTGGACCCGGTCTATTCCGGCAAGGGGGCTGCGGGCCTGATCGATCTGATCCGCAAGGGGCATTTCAAAAAGGGCCAACGCATCGTCTTTTTGCACACCGGCGGGGCTGCCGGTCTGTTCGGTTATGATGCGGTTTTTGCGGAGCATCAAAAGGTTATGACGGTTTGATGGCATGAGACTTGAGGCGCCCAAATGCAATTGCGCCCAACCCCGGTTGCCCGCCGGGGCGCTGGTCGGCTTGTCTTTTTCCAATCGTCGCCCGCCTTATGGCACGGCGGGGTTGGTCGGCACGCCTTTGGAGCTGATCTTTAGCCTTGACGAATGCGGCGTGATTGCATCGCATGACTTGAGGGCCGGGACGGAGGGATTTCAGGGATGATGCGGCGGGTTGGGATCCTTGGCGGCATGGGGCCGCAGGCGACCATCCTGCTGATGCAAAAGATGCTGGCTTCTGTCGAGGCGGCCGACGATGCTGACCACATCCCCCTGATCGTTGACCAGAACCCCCAGATCCCCTCGCGTATCAGCCATCTGATCGACGGCGGGGGCGAGGACCCTGGTCCGGTTCTGGCCGCCATGGCCAAGGGGCTGGTGGCTGCGGGGGCGGACGCGCTGGCGATGCCATGCAACACCGCCCATCACTATGCGGGGGCCATCACTTCGGCGGTGAACGTGCCCCTAATCGACATGGTGGCGCTTTCGGTGATCAAGGCGGCGGGGCTGGTGGGCTTGGACGGCCGGGTGGGTATTCTGGCCTCACCGGCGGTGTGCAAGATCGGACTTTTTGACGCCGCCTTTGCCAAATTCGGGATCGTGCCGATCTATGCCCGCGACGAGGCGGCTTTGTTGGCTGCGATCCGGCAGATCAAGGCCAAGGGGCCCGGACCCGAGGCGGCGCGCCTGCTTGCGGCCGCGTCCGAGGAGTTGCTGGGCCAGAACGCGCAGGTACAGATGATTGCCTGCACCGAATTTTCGCTGATGCCCCATGCCACGGCCAAGGGCGCCGCCGCTTTTGACACGCTGGATGTGTTGGTGGCTGCCATCAAGGATTTCGCCCTGTCGCGGGGCGGAAAGACTGAGAAACCGGCGCGAAAAGCCGGATGAATCCCCAAAGACCAAAACAAGGTCAACAGTGGAGAAGACCACAACATTCAAACTGAAAAACATCCTTCTAGGTGTTGCCGCTTGGGCCCTGATGGCGGGCCAGGCCTTTGCCTAAAAGATCATTATTGGCCATTTCGGCAACCCCACGCCGATGCAACTGCTGTCCGTTTCGGACGAGTTGGCCACCGCAACCGGCTGGGAAATCGAAGGGCGCAAGTTCGATGCCGGAACCGATGTCATCGCGGCCATGGCCATGGCCTCGGGCGATGTGGTACTGTCCGAACTGGGCTCCTCGCCCGTCGCAATCGGCGCCAGCGCCGGGCTTGAGATCGAACTGATCGCCTATTCCGACGTGATCGGCAAAGCGGAATCGCTGATTGCCCGCGAAGGCTCGGAGATCGCCAGCGTCGCGGACCTCAAATGCAAGACGGTCGGCGTTCCGATCGGCTCGACCGCTCATTACTCGCTGATGGGTGCCTTGCAGCACGAAGGTCTGGCCGAAGCGGACGTCAATATCGTCGGTATGAAGCCGGATGTGGTCTTGTCGCGGTTTGGTGCCGCTCCTTTGATAGCGTAATGTGCAGCAAAGGAGATGAACTATGGGCACAGTTAGGACGGATGAATTTCGCAAGGATGCGGTGCGGATCGCGCTGACCAGCGGGCTTTCACGCAAACAG
>CAIYZT010000088.1 GCA_903930735.1 uncultured Paracoccaceae bacterium
CCGCGTTTTGCGCCTTTGCCAACGGCGTTGGGGCTTTGCCTGAGTGTTTCGCTTGGGTAACATGCGCCCTCCGATAACAGGAAAGCGGTTTCCCTGTAAAGAAAGCCCGTGTAGGCTGAAGGGCAAAAAGCAAAAACAGTCAGGCCCGTTTCATGGAAATCGTCTATCATCTTGGCGCGCATTGCACCGACGAAGAGCGACTGCTGCGCTGCCTGCTCAAGAACCGTGGCGCGCTGTCGGCGCAGGGCATCGTGGTGCCCGGCCCGGCGCGCTACCGCAACCTGCTGCGCGATACCGCCATCGCGCTGAAAGGCAATCAGGCCAGCCGCGACACCCAAGCTCTGGTGCTGGAACAGATCATGGAAGAGGATAATGACCAGCGTCTGATCCTGTCCTGGGACAACTTTTTATCCTATCCGATGTGGTCGCTGAAGGGCCGGATGTATCCGACCGCCGCCGAACGCGCCCGCGCCTTTTCAAACATCTTCCCCGATATCAAGGCCGAGTTCTGCATCGGCGTCCGCAACCCGGCCACTTTTTTGCCCGGCCTTTTCGACAAACAACTGGCAGACAAATCCCACGCCAAGAGCTATGCCGATTACTTCGACGGCACCGATATCTTTTCGCTGCGCTGGTCCGACACGCTGCAATCGGTTCTGGACGCGAACCCGGGTGCCCCTTTGACCGTGTGGAGCGATGAGGACACGCCGCTGATCTGGCCCGAAGTCCTGCAAGCCGTCACGGGCCATAACGACGAGACCAAGCTGGAAGATACCGACGATCTGCTAACCGCAATCATGTCCACCGAGGGCATGACGCGCCTGCGCGCCTATCTTCAAAGCCATCCACCCACCAATCCTGCCCTGCGCCGCAAGGTGATCTCGGCCTTTCTGGACAAATTCGCGCGGCCCGAAAAGATCAGCCAGCAGGTCACCCTGCCCGGCTGGACCGAAGAGCTGGTCGCCCGCCTGACCGAAACCTATGAGCGCGACGTGGCCACAATCCGGACCATGCCGGGGATCCGGTTTATCGCGGCCTGAGGGGGCAAGTGGGGTGCTATTGCATCCCCAAAGCGGATTTATAAACCTCCAGAACGGCCTCTTCTTCGGCCAGATCATCCGGTTTGCGCTTGCGCAGCGCGATGACCATTTTCATCACCCGCGTGTCATAGCCGCGCCCTTTGGCCTCGGCCATCAGCTCTTTTTGCTGCTCGGCCACGTCCTTCTTTTCTGAGTCAAGCTGTTCAAAACGTTCGATAAACTGGCGCAATTCCTCGGCGGTGACGGTATAGGTGCTGATCGGGTCGGACATTGGGTTTCCTTGCGGCGTTAAGGCGGTTGCCCCTCCCTATCGTGGCGAGCGGCGAAATCCAAGGCCTTGCCACTGCGGCGCCCGGACGATAATCGGGGCCCAATAGCCAAAGGAGCGCGCGATGGAGATTTTGATCTGGATCGGGGCGGGGTTGACCCTGCTGGGCGTATTCGGTCTTCTGCTCTGCGTCCTGCTCGCCTTGCGGGCAAAACGCTCCTCTTTGGGCGAGGAAGCGATCAAATCCGCGCTGCAAAAGGTTGTGGCGCTGAACCTTGGCGCACTTTTGCTGTCCGGCCTGGGGTTGATGGCGGTGGTCACCGGCATTTTCTTGTCCTGACGCCTAGAGCGTGTTGCGCTCAATCCGGTTCACCCGATTGAGCGCAACCGCAATATCCCCGGCCTGTACCGGTCTTGGATTGCCTTCAATCTGAATAAGATTGAAGGCAATCCGCACTACGGATAAAACCGCGCGCCCTCGGCGATCATCCGGTCGAACAATGCGCAGGGTGCCACGCGGCCCGGACCATCCAATCGGCGCAGATCGCTGCGCAGCAGGATCAGCCCGGCCGTCAGGACCGCCCCCTTATACCCCATCGAGGACAGACGCGCGGTCAGGGCCTGCTGGCAGGCCAAAAGAGCGGGCGAGACAAAACCCGCGCCGCCCAAAACCTGAAACCGCCAGCCCATCGTGCGGCCAAAATCCAGCAGCAAGGGCAGGCCTGCGCGGGCGGCAGGATCGCGCGGCTCGCCCAATTCGGCATGCTCGCCAAAGCCTTTGGGCGGCAAAAGCCTGGCCCAACCCGACGTGACCCCGGACCATTGCCCAAGGCTGACCCCCAAGGCTCCCACCCCGATCTCGGCCATCGGCACATCGCCCTGCGCCGCCAAAATCAGATCGCAGCCCGACAAGATCCCCGCCCTTTGCCCGGTCTCCAGCCGCGCCCAATCCGCATCCCGCGCCTCGGGCGAGATCAGATTTTGCGTCACCATCGCTTCTTGCAGCGCCGCGACCCGGTTCAGAATCTCAACCAGGCCCGCCCCCGAAGAATCGGCCAGCCGCACCGAATGGCCCTTTTTCAGCGCTGACACCACCAATTCCGCCCGCTCCGGCCCCGCGCCACAGGCCCAGCCTTTCGGTCCGTCCCCCCGGCAGGCGCCGAACGCTGTCAACCAGCTGCCGTAACCCCTCACGCGCCGCCCGCTCGATGCTCAGCGCATGGCGCACCGCCCGCGTTTGCGGCGCGGCGGCCAGATCCTCAAGACTGACCGCCTCAAAGGCCAGTCCGGCCGGCAAGGGCAGCAAAAGCGCAACCTCGACCGCGCGGATCGCCGCACGGGCCGCGTCCAGAGGGTCCTCGCTGACGCGGGCCTGAAAGGCTTTGACTTCCTCCAGATAACGTTTTGGATGGCGAAATCCGGGGCACGCCGCAGGGGCGCGGCGCCAACCCCACCTTCAGCACCTCAAGCGCCGCCTCACTCAGATCGCCCGCAGCAATGCGGTCAAGGGCCCCCAAGGCCAGCAGCGCCGCCCCCGGTTCCGGCCGCGTGCCCAGCATCATGCGCAAAGTCTCGCCAGCGCCGATCAACCGGGGCAAACGCTGGGTGATCCCAGCCCCGGCAATCAACCCAAAGCGCAATTCGGGCATCACCGCCCGAACATCCGGCGCGCCGATGCGGACCCGGGCCGCCAGCGCCAGCGCCCAGACCGCGCCGCCGACCTGACCGGACAAACAGGCGATGACCGGCTTGGCGCTTGCCTAAGTCTGGTTGCACAACTCGCCCAATGGCTCGGCGAGCGCGGGCGCCACGCTATGCCCCACCGCGCAGATGAAGAATAAGCCCGGTGATCGCCGGATCGTGGTTCGCGCGAGCTACCTCACCCGCAATCCGCTCCAAATCCGCCGGCGCGAAGCCCGCTGAAGGCTCGCTCACCGTCAGGGTCAAGCCCCTTTGGTCTTGTCGCGGTTTGGTGCCGCTCCTTTGATAGCGTAATGTGCAGCAAAGGAGATGAACTATGGGCACAGTTAGGACGGATGAATTTCGCAAGGATGCGGTGCGGATCGCGCTGACCAGCGGGCTTTCACGCAAACAG
>CAIYZT010000089.1 GCA_903930735.1 uncultured Paracoccaceae bacterium
CCGCAAGAGCCATGTGACTAAAGAGGGGCACTGCCCCCCCCTTTAGTCATTTCCCGGGAAACTTGCCCTTCAGCGCTTCGGCAAAGGCATTTCCGCCCTGGCCCAAGCTTGGCACAGGGGCCTTCGGTGCCGCCTGCATCGGCCCGCGCACCGGCCGGTTTGGCTCATTCCGCGCCGCCGACTGATCGCGCGCCGAAGCGCCACCGTCCGATTTCATCGTCAGCCCGATCCTTTTGCGAGCTGCGTCCACCTCGACCACCCGCACCTTGACCACATCCCCCGCCTTGACCAAAGCATGGGGGTCTTTCACGAAACTGTCGGACAACTGGCTGACATGCACCAGCCCGTCCTGATGCACCCCGACATCCACAAACGCGCCGAAGGCCGCCACATTGGTCACCGTGCCTTCCAGAACCATGCCCGGCCGCAAATCCTTGATCTCATTGATCCCTTCCGCAAAACTCGCGGTCCTGAAACTGGGGCGAGGGTCGCGGCCCGGCTTTTCCAGCTCGGCCAGAATATCGCGCACCGTGGGCAGGCCAAAGCGCGCATCGACGAAACTGCGCGGCTCCAAGGCTTTCAACGGTGAGGGGTCGGACATCAAGGCCCGAATGTCGCGCCCGCAAGCACCGACGATCCTTCGCGCCAGATCATAGGCCTCGGGATGCACCGATGAGGCATCCAAGGGCTCGCGCCCGCCGGTGATGCGCAGAAATCCGGCCGCCTGTTCAAAAACTTTCGGGCCCAGCCGCGCCACTTTCAGCAAATCCTTACGGCTCGCAAAGGGGCCGTTGGAATCCCGGTGCGCCACGATGGCCTCGGCCAGCCCCGGCCCCACGCCCGACACCCGCGCCAGCAGCGGCGCCGAGGCCGTGTTCAGATCGACGCCCACATGGTTTACCGCATCCTCGACCACCGCATCCAGCGCGCGCGACAGGCGCGATTGATCGACATCATGCTGATATTGCCCGACGCCAATCGCATTCGGCTCGATCTTGACCAGTTCCGCCAGCGGATCCTGCAAGCGCCGCGCGATGGAAACCGCGCCTCGGATCGACACATCCAAATCCGGAAATTCCTTGGCCGCCAGCGCGCTCGCCGAATAGACCGAAGCCCCCGCCTCGCTGACGATCACCTTGATCGGCTTTTCCGCCCCCGGCAGCAGCGCCAGCAGATCACCCACCATCCTCTCCGTCTCACGGCTGGCGGTGCCATTGCCGATCGCGATCAGCTTGACGCCGTGCTTGGCAATCGCTTGCGCAATCACCACCTGCGCGCCGCGCAGATCGTTCTTTGGCTGAAAGGGATAAACAGTATCGCTGCCCAGAACCTTGCCCGTGGCATCGATCACCGCCAGTTTGACCCCGGTCCGGATCCCCGGATCAAGCCCCATCGTGGCCTTGCCCCCCGCAGGAGCCGCCAGCAGCAAAGCCTTGAGGTTGCGCGCAAAAACGCTGATCGCCTCGGCCCCCGCCTGTTCTCGCAGCTGCCCCATCAGATCGAGGCTGAGCGAGGTCTTGATCTTGATCCGAAAGGCCCAAGCCGCCGCATCGCGCAGCCACAGATCCCCAAGGCCCCGCCCCGAAGCGTTCAAAACCGCCGCACAGGCCCGCTCGGCCGGGCTCTCGCCCTTGGGCGCGCCCGCGTCCACCTCCAGATCCAGCGACAAAAACCCCTCGTTCTGTCCGCGCATCATCGCCAGCACCCGGTGGCTGGGGGCAGAGGCCCAAGGCTCGTCATGCGCGAAGTAATCCAAGAATTTCGCCCCCGTCGCCTCTTGGCCCGGCACAAGCTTGCAGGCCAGCCGCCCGACCTGTTTCATATGGCTGCGCAGGCGCCCCAAAAGATCGGCATTTTCGGCCAGCCCCTCGGCGATGATATCCCGCGCGCCTTCCAGCGCCGCTTTGGTATCAGGCACCGCCCCCAACACGAACCCGCGCGCGAGGACGGCCGGATCCGCCCCCCGGTCCGCCAGGATCGCCTCCGCCAGCCCCTGCAGCCCGTTTTCCCGCGCAATCATCGCCTTGGTGCGCCGCTTGGTCTTGTAGGGCAGATAAATATCTTCCAATTCAGCCTTGCTCGCCGCCCGGCCAATGGCCATGCTCAAAGCATCGGTCATCTTGCCCTGCCCGGTAATTGACCCCGAAATCGCCGCTCGCCGCGCCTCCAACTCGCGCAGATAGGTCAGACGTTCGGCCAGAGTGCGCAGCTGCGTGTCATCGAGCCCGCCCGTCACCTCTTTGCGGTAGCGCGCGATAAAGGGCACCGTCGCACCTTCATCGAGCAGCGCCACCGCGCTTATGACCTGCGCGGGGGCCGCCGCAATTTCCCCCGCGATCTGACGGGCAATGCGGGCCCCAAGCGTGTCGGTCATCCGAATCCTCCAAGGTAGCGGAGGGCCAGCATAGGCCGCAGCGGCCCCAAGTCCAAGAGGCCGGGCAACCGCCGACTAAAACTATGAATTGAAAGGATTAATGGTACCACGTCCCCGGCTCGAACGGGGGACCCCTAGATCCACAATCTAGTGCTCTAACCAACTGAGCTAACGCGGCACTGCACCGGGGATTTACCCCCAGCCCGCACGGATTGCAAGAGCGGCCGCGCCTAGTGTTTATGCTTAACGATACCCAGAAGGAACACCACCAAGGCCGCGCCGATCAGCACATTGGGCGTCAATACATTTACCATGACCGAGATATTGGCGATCACGCCAATCACGATATCTCCGGAGTTTTCCCCCAGCAGCAAATAGATGAGCACAATGAACCCAACAGCCAATGCTCCAATCTCGCCCACCCGAAGGAAGAGCGTTTTGAACCGTTCAACGCCTGTCAGAAATTCGTCCATGATCAATCCTTTGTCTGCTGGGGGAAGCCACTCTTAACGGTTGTTAACCAGCCATACCACGACGCCGAGCGAGATGATGCCAGCCAGGCCTGCGCCGCCGAGCGTGGTCACCAGACCGGTGATATTGCTGACAACGTCACCAAGGAAGGACATGTTGTCCTTGCCGACCAACAAGGACGCAACGATTGCGAGCGACAGCAGCGACAGACCGATATCGGTGATGCTGCCAATCGTCTTCTTTACATTTTCGAACATTTGAAGCCTCCAGTTTCTTGTTGTTTTAACTCCGGTGCCTTGTGACAACGTGACGCAATGAGATGAGCGAAAATCCGCGCAGTCAATCACAATTTGTAAACTGTTCAAAATATAGCGAAAATTTTTGAAAATCGCCTGCATCTTGATCACGCATCGGTGATGCCAAGGCGCGAATCACTTGCCGCCGCTCAAAGATTGCTAAACTCCGCTGCACGTTGTAGCTCGGCAGGACACCGATAGAGGTTCAACGGGGGCGCGGATGGGAATCGACAAGCAAAGCGACATCGCGGCCAATATCCAGATCGGGCCGACCGATCAGGGCATGGTGCGAATCTACATCGAGGCGGAAGGCGGGGTCGATCTGCCCTTGGATTTCGATCCCGACGAGGCCGATGAGATCGCCGAAGAGCTGCGTGCAGCAGCCGAAGCCGCCCGCGTCATGGCTGGCGGCGGCAAGCCCAAAAAGCGCCGCTAAAGGGCCACAAGCCCCGCCACGCCCGGATCCCGCAGACCATGCAAGCGGCTGGCTGCGTGGCGGGCGAATTTTTGCATCAAGGCTTTGCGCCGCGCGGGGGCCAATGACGTCTCTGGCCCCATCCGCACGATCTCGGCGTCATAGGCATCGGCGAGGATAAGGCCGGTGTTATCGGGCAAAAGCTCTACCGGAAAATCCCCGCCCACGGCCCAGAAAAACCGATCGCACCAGTCCAGATAGCCCTGCCATTTCTGATCCGCCATATAGTCGGCCCGGCTCGATTTACATTCGATCACCCAAATCTCGCCCTTCGGCCCCAGTGCCAGCAAATCGACCCGCAGCCCCGGCGCCGGAACAAATTCCTCAACCGAAACAAAGTCAAACTGCCGCAGCGCCCGCGCCACGCCGCGCGCCAGCCGCTGACCGGGCATCAGCGGCAGATTTTCCGGGGTATGGGCAAGCGCGTAATCCATCGCCAGATGATGAACGAAGGATGAACATCTGTCCAGCGCCCTGCCAAACAACCCGAGCGGCAAATGTGCCGGACTAGCGCGGATTGTCTTCAATCTCATTCAGATTGAAGGCAATCCAAGACCAGCACAGGCCACGCCAGGCCAGGAATATTGCGGATGCCCTCAATCGGGTGAACCCGATTGAGCGCAACACGCTCTAATCCCTTGCAGCGAGAGGCCGCACAGCCTATCTAAAGGATTGGCGGGTGCTGCTCTTCGCGTGTGGGCCAACTTTTCCAGTGGCCGATAAGCAAATGAACGGGGGCTGGCTCTGGCAGGATCTTGGTCCTGTTACCTGGTTCCCACCTGAGACCTCTGGCTCTCGGGAAAACACACGGTCCCACGGCCGCTGCGGGCCCGCCACCTTTGCCCCCTTACGCCGAAAACGCCTCAGGGCGGGCGGCGCGGGCCATATGATCCAGCACTGCATTCACAAATTTGGATTCTTTGCCCGTCGGAAAAAAGGCTTTGGCAACGTCGACATACTCGGTAATCGCAACTTTGGGTGGCGTACCGCATTCCACGATCTCGGCCCCGGCCGCGCGAAACAACGCCCGCAGCACCGGGTCGATCCGGTCAATCGGCCAGGCCTCGACCAGCGCCTTGTCTGTCAATTGATCGATCTTGGCCTGCCAGTTCACCGCCCCTTCCACCACAGCGCGAAAATGGGTCACATCGCCGTCGACAAACTCGCCCTCTTCATAGGTCGCACCGAACCGGTGGGTTTCGAACTCGCGCAGGATATCGTCCACCGTCTGGCCCGAAACCTCCATCTGAAACAGGGCCTGCACCGCATAAAGCCGCGAGGCCGATTTCATCAGGCGCTTTTCGGCGGCTTTGGCAGAGATCTTGGAGGCACTCATGGGCGAAAACCGATTCCTTTTGGCATGCTGACCCTTTGCGGGAAAGCGCGGTCAGGTGCAAGGACGCAGCCGCTGTTTAGCGGGCATCGCATAGCGCGGCGTGGCGCTGAACACCAGCGCGGCGGGCGTGCGGGCCTAACGCCGCGCGATCTTTAGCCAGATCCCGTCCCTGGCCCGCACCGTCAGATGCGCGACGGGAACAGGCACGCGGCCCGGCTCCAACTCAAACCGAAACTCGCGCAGCAATTGCGCCAGCAGCACCGTCCCCTCAACCATGGCAAAGCCCGCACCCGTGCAGACCCGCGGCCCCGCCGAAAACGGCATATAAGCGTCGCGCGCGCAGGCCTTGTTCTCTTCGCGCGTCCAGCGGTCCGGATCAAAACCATCGGGATTGGGCCAAAACCGCTCGTGCCGATGCAGATGCCAGGGGCTCAGGACGATCTGCGCGCCGGGGGCGACTTGGCGCTCGCGCATCACCTCGGAGCGCTGGTTTTGCCGCACCATCATCGGAACCGGAGGATAAAGGCGAAGGGTTTCGCGGAACACATCGCGGGTAAACCGCAGCTTTGACAAGGCGCCAAAGCCCGGCGCCGCACCCAGATCCTGCGCTTCGGCCGACACACGCTCCTGCGCCTCGGGGTGCATCGCCAGAAGGTAAATCGCCCAAGACAGGGCCGAGGCGCTGGTTTCATGTCCGGCCAGAAAGAAAATCGCGACCTGATCGACCATCTCCCCGGTCTCAAACCGCTCGCCGGTCACCGGATCCGCCGTGGTCATGATCTTGGTGGCCAGATCATCGGGCGCGGTGCCCGCCGCGATCTGCGCCGCCCGGGCCTCGGTCATCTGGGTGATCAGGGCACGAATACGCGCAGCAGAACGTTTTGTGGCCCCCCGGTGAAAGCGCGGAAACCATTTGGGCAGCGGCACAAAGGCCGCCAGATTTAGAATCGGCTGCGTGCGCTGATAGGTCCGGAATTCCTCAAAGACCTGGGCCGCCCAAGCATCTTCGATCGGCACTGAAAACAGCGTGCGGAAAATCACATCCGCCGCCACATGGCTCATCTCCTGTTCAATCTCGATCAGCCCCAAAGGCAGCCGCGCCGCACCCGCCTGCCCTGCCGCCAAGATGGCCGGAAAAGTATCGCGCAAACGACCACCCTCGAACGCCGGATCGATGATGCGCCGCTGGCGTTTCCAGACCTCGCCATTGGTGACAAAAACCGAGTTTCCAAGCAGAGGCCGCAGCCCTTCGCCGACGCGGTCGGACTTGGGAAAGTCATCGGGCCGCTCGGACAAAACGCGGGCGATCAGAGCGGGGTCGTTGACCATGTAGCTGCGGAAAAACGGGGTGCGAAACTCGGCCATCCAAGATCTGTACAAACGTACAGGCTGCGCCGACAGGATGTCACGACGAAAAAGCCGCAGGTAATTCCACAGCGAAACCTTGTCGGGGCGGGGGGTCGGCTTGGGCGGGATCATGTCACGCTCCGGTACCGGTTCACCGGGGTCTCATTCCGGCTTTTGGATGCCGCGCGGCCGGAAAACCGTTGCGCCAGGGTCAGGGGGCCGCCGGTGATCTGGAAATAATCATAGTCCTTTGGCCGATCAAAGGCGCAAAGATATTGAAAATGCAGGCGAAAAAACTTCCAGCGCAGTTCCCGCCAGCGCGCAGGCGACAGCGACTGCGTAAAGGCGGCCGAGATCACCAAAGGCCAGATCTTGCCGGTTACCGGCGCGACGCCGCTGACACAGACCGGATCACAGAGCGCAAAAGCGCAGCCATCGCCGGGTGCAGTCACGTCGATCCAGGTCAGTTCGGGCCGGGTGCACAGATATGCCAGGTCCGCCCGCAGCCGCGCGGCCTTTGGCAGGAACGAGACCATCGGCACCACCTGTCCCAGGGACAAAAACCCCAAAACCGCGCCCGGCGGCACGGCGCCCGCCCGTATCAGATCGGCCAAAACCGACACCGCCAGATGCGCCCCCGAAGAATGGCCGACAACCAACACCTCGTCATGCCCGCCCCTCAGCGCCTCACCAATCGCCACGCGAAACTGCGCCATCCGCGCCTCCAATTCCGGCGGATTTGCGCCCTGACACTGCGCGCCAAAGGCGTAGTCATGCATCAGATAATAGGCGAAAACCTTGTTATCCCAGCGCCGAAACAGGTCCAGAATGGCGTAGAGCGCCCCCGCGCCAACCAGCAGCCCAAGCGCCCAATGAACCGGCGCGAGGAAAAGAAATAGCCCCCATCCCGCCAAAACCGCCAAACCCAGCTGCACCACCAGAAACACGATCGGATAAAACGCCGCGATCATCGGCCCCTTACGCAGCCGCATCAGCCCAAAGAGCGCCCCCGACCCGATGTAGATCGAGGCCGTGCGCAGCATCTGCAGATAGGTGCCAAATATCCCCCGCGCCATCGAACCCTTGACCAGATCGGACCAGACCAGCACCTCAACCTCGGCCGAGGTCTGCGCCCCGCCGATGTGCGAGCGCACCTGCCAGCCATAGGGCCCCGTGGTGGATTTCGGTTTCAAAGCAATCTCATAGCCGGAAATCGCCGCCTGCGCCGAGGCCTCGGTCCGGTAAAGCTCACGGTAGCGGCGGGGGTGAAAGGGATCATAGCCCGGAATATAGAACACCCGGCGCGCAAAGCTGCGCGGCCCGGCGGCCCTATTTCCCTCTGCGGCCGTATCTTGCATCGAAACTCCCCTGAGGCGCCACCTTGCGCGCAGAATGGGACGATTTTGAGGGATTTGTCAGCCGATTTCGGCAAGGGCCGGGAAAGTTTCCAAAAGCCAGAAGGACATGGCCGAATATCCGCCCGTCAGCATCATTATGCCGACCAGCACCAAGAGCGCCCCCATGACTTTTTCAATCTGGGCGGCATGGGTCTTGAAAAAGCTGAGCACCGGGGTCAGGCGCTGGAAAAACGCCGCGACCATAAGGAAGGGCAGCCCCAAACCCAGCGCATAGACGCCAAGCAGCAGCGTGCCGCGCCCGATGGCGTTTTCCTGTGCCGCGAGTGTCAGGATCGTGCCGAGGATCGGCCCGATGCAGGGCGTCCAGCCAAAGGCAAAGGCCAGCCCCAGCACATAGGCGCCAAAGGCCGAGCCGCCCTTATCGCCCGCGTCCAGCCGGATATCCCGCTCCAGAAACGGCAGGCGCAGGATATGCAGGAAATGCAGGCCGAAGAGGATCACGACCGCCCCGGCGAGCATCGAGAAGCCCTGCGAATTTCCGATAAAGAACGCGCCAAAGGCCGAGGCGGCGGCGCCGAGGATCAGGAAAACGGTGGACAGGCCCATGACGAAAAACAGCGCCGCGACCAACGCTAAGCGGCCCTGACGCATCTCGCCCACCGAAATACCGCTCATATAGGCGAGGTAAGGTGGCACCACGGGCAGAACGCAGGGGCTGAGAAATGAAATAATCCCCGCCGCGAAAGCCACCAGAAGCGAGGGCAAGAGACTGGCCGCAAAAAGATCAATTCCGAACATATGGTCCTCCCTGAATGCTCCTCATAGGCAATCGCGCGCGCACTGTCACCTTAAGGCGGCTCACAAGCGCGTCATAGGCATTTGAGGCTTGGCGCTGGTGCGGACTGGGAAAAGCGCTATCTTGATCACTGAAAGCGGGGGGGAGCATGACCTTTGATCAAGACCTGGACTGCGCCGGCCTATTGTGCCCGCTGCCGGTTCTCAAGGCGCGCAAACGGATGATCGTCATGGCACCCGGCGCGGTTTTGCGGGTGCTGGCAACAGACCGGATGGCCGAGATCGACCTGCCGCATTTCTGCAATCAGGCGGGGCATGACTATCTGGGCTGCACACCCTTTGGCACAGCAACCGCCCATTTTCTGCGCTGCGGACGGCGGCAGTAGACTGATCTTCCACAGCACCTCGGCCGCTTCGGGCCGCATAAATGCAAAATGGCGGCCCAGAAGGTGCCGCCATTTTTATTTTATCTCAAGATCTTGTAGCAGATTGCTTTCAATCTGATTCAGATTGAAAGCAATCCAGGACCAGCACAGGCCGGGGATATTGCGGTTGCGCTCAATCGGATGAACCCGATTGAGCGCAACACGCTCTAGCCGCCGAGGTTCCACCAACCCTTTTTGCGCGGGGCAGCAGGGTCCGCCACGGCGGCAGGCTCAACCGGAGCCGGCGCCGGAGCACTTGACGCGGTCTCGGCCACCGGTTGCGCCATCTGCGGTGCCGCTTGGATTTCCATTGGGGTAACCTCTGGAACTGCCTCGGAGGCGGCCTTGGCTGCCAAAGGCTTTTTGGCTGGAGCGCGGGCCCGCGCTGTTTTGGGCTTTGGCGCTTCTTCAAATTCAGGCGCTTGTGCTACGACCGGAGTCGCAACCTCCGCAGCATCCTTAGGCTTGGCGCGCGAACGGGGTGCAGGTTTCTTGACCACGGGGGACTCTGGCGCAGCTTCTTCCGCCGTGTTTGGTGCGGCAGCTTCGGGTGCCGCCTCAGGAGCAGCGGCCACAGCCGGTTCCGCCGCCGGTTTTGTCGTCCGGCTCCGACTGCGGGTATAGGTCTTTTTCACCGGCGCTGCCGATTCTGGGGCCACGGGAGCGGCTTCGGCCTCTTCGCCGTCATCCTCGACCTCGTCATCCCCGTCATCGCCCGAATCCTCGTCCGAGCCATTGCCCTCGCCCGAGCCATTCGGCTGGCCATTGACCCCCGAACCGCTCTTCTTACGCCGCCGGCGACGGCGCTTTTTCTTGGGACCACCCGGGCTCTGGCCATCGGCCTTTTCGCCGACTTCAGTGGTCTCACCCGACGCCTCACCCGCTTCGGCCTCGACCACATCATCGATCTCTTCCTCGACGATCTCGTCCTCTTCGTCAAACTCGGCCACCGGCGCGCCCATCAGGCTGGCGTTGCCCGAGACCACTGCCGAATGTTCCGGCACAAACCGGGTCGCGGTCTTGAACTTTTCAATCGCGAAATCGGGGCTGATCATCGCAGGATCGGCCTCGATGCGCACGGCCATGCCGTAACGCGCCTCGATCAGCGCGATATGCTCGCGCTTTTGGTTGATCAGGAAATTCACAATCCCGATCGGCGCCTTCAGCAGCACTTCTTTGCTGCGCTTGCGCGTGCCTTCCTCGTCCAACGCCCGCAGAACTTGCAGCCCCAACGAATCGTCAGACCGGATCAGACCCGTGCCATGGCAATGGCTGCAAGGCTGGGTCGTGCTTTCCAGCATCCCCGGACGCAAGCGTTGACGCGACATCTCCATCAGGCCAAAGCCGGAGATCCGGCCCACCTGAATCCGCGCGCGGTCAGTTTTCAGCTTGTCTTTCAACCGCTTCTCGACCGCGACATTGTTGCGCCGCTCTTCCATGTCGATGAAATCGATCACGATCAGACCGGCCAGATCGCGCAGACGCAGCTGGCGCGCGACCTCGTCCGAGGCCTCCAGATTGGTCTTCAATGCGGTATCTTCGATCGAGCCTTCGCGGGTCGAGCGGCCCGAGTTCACGTCGATCGCCACCAAGGCTTCGGTGATGCCGATCACGATATAGCCGCCCGATTTCAGCTGAACCGTCGGGTTGAACATGCCGCCCAGATAGCTTTCGACCTGAAAACGCGCGAACAGCGGCATCGCCTCGTCGTAGCGTTTCACGTCCTTGGCATTGGCAGGCATGATCATCCGCATAAAGTCCTTGGCCGTGCGGTAGCCCGCCTCGCCCTCGACCAGCACTTCGTCGATCTCTTTGGAGTAAAGATCGCGGATCGTGCGTTTGATCAGGTTGCCTTCTTCATAAATCTGCGCCGGCGCCATGGATTTCAGCGTCAGCTCGCGGATTTCTTCCCAAAGCCGCATCAGATATTCATAGTCGCGCTTGATCTCAGCCTTGGTGCGCTTGGCGCCCGCAGTGCGAATGATCAGACCTGCGCCTTCCGGCACCTCGATCTCGCCTGCGATTTCTTTCAGCTTCTTGCGATCGACCGCTTGGGTGATCTTGCGCGAAATGCCGCCACCGCGCGCGGTGTTGGGCATCAGCACGCAGTAACGGCCCGCGAGCGACAGATAAGTGGTCAGCGCCGCACCTTTGTTGCCGCGCTCTTCCTTGACGACCTGCACCAGCATGATCTGGCGCACCTTGACCACTTCCTGGATCTTGTAGCGACGCGCACGTGGGCGGCGCGGGGCCGAGATTTCCTCGGCAACGTCCTCTTCTGCGATGGATTCGATTTCGTCATCGGTGTCGGAGGCGTGGTCGATGGCCTTGTAGGCCGAACGGCTGCTATCGCCATTTTCATCTGCGCCGTGCTCATGCCCGTGATCGTGGTCATGCCCGTGGTCGTGGCCCTCATGGTCGTGGGCCGCGTGATCGTGGTCAGCATGATCGCCGCTGTCCTGCGTCTGCGTCCCGGCTTCGCTGGTCTCTTCGTCCAGATCTATCACATCCATCGAACCGGTTTTCACCGCATCGCCGTTCTGCGCGTATTGCAGGCGCGGCGTGGGGCGCGGTTTGGGCCGCGAGCGCGAACGGGAATTGTCTTCCTCGTCCTGGGCCCGGTTGTAGGCGCGCTCTTCGTCGAGCAGCACTTTGCGGTCCTCGACCGGGATCTGGTAGTAATCCGGATGGATCTCGGCAAAGGCCAGGAATCCGTGCCGGTTGCCGCCGTAATCCACAAAAGCCGCCTGCAGCGACGGCTCAACGCGCGTCACCTTGGCGAGGTAGATGTTTCCGGCAAGCTGGCGCTTGTTTATGGTCTCAAAGTCGAACTCTTCAACCTTGTTTCCGTCCACCACGACAACCCGGGTTTCCTCGGCATGGGTGGCATCGATAAGCATTTTTCTAGACATTTTGTTCCATAGCGCCTGCGCAATGCCCTTAGGCTGGACCGGGGTCCAGCGGTCGCGGGCATCAAACAATGGCGGCTTGTTCGGGCGAGGACGCGGGCATGGTCCGGCAAGGCTCTGCCCATTGGGCAGGCCTCGGCTTGGATCAATACTACGCTGCGTCTCATCGCGTCATTTCACCATGGGCGGCTTTTTGGGCCACCCGCTTTGCAAAGCCCGCCCCGTCGCTGACAGGGTGAGGGCAATTTCACGAACCTTTTCACGGGCCGAGGAGGCCGCCCAAATCGGCAAACAGCGATGCCATGTCTTGGGCAGATAATTTCGCGGTGCGGAACAATGCACCTGCCTTAAACCGTAAGGGCAATTTGATGAAAAACACAATAAGAGAAATTACTCTGGCCAAGGTGGCGCCCGGCGCTTGGTTTTTCAGGCACCCAAGGCTGGCCTAGACGTAATCCGGCCGCTGCAACGCATATTTCGCCATTTTCTCGTTCAAGGTCCGGCGCGGCAGGCATAATTCCTCCATCACCGCCACGATCGAGCCCTTGTGCCGCCGCATCGTATTGTCGATCAGCATCCGCTCAAAGGCCTCCACATAATCTTTCAGCGGCTTGCCTTCGGTGGTCAGGGCCGGACCCGAAGCCTCGTTATCGGCCATCAAAAGCGAGGCGATGGACCCCGAACCGCGCCGGTTCTGCAGCACCGCGCGCTCCGAGATATTGACCAGTTGGCGCACATTGCCGGGCCAGGGCGCCTGCAGCAACTGCGCGGCCTCCTGCGCGGTCACCGTCGGCGCCTCGCAGCCGTATTCTTCGGAAAACTGCTCGGACATTCGGGTGAAAAGCGTGAGGATATCCTCGCCACGCGCGCGCAACGGCGACAGAACGATGGTCATCGCGCCGAGCCGGTAAAAGAGATCCGGGCGCAGAATGTCCTCCAGCGTCTTGTCCGGCCCATGCTGATTACAAATCGCAATGATGCGGGTTTCGGGCGGCGTGCCTTGATCGTTTATCAAGGTCAGCAACCGCGATTGCAGCGGATGCGACAGGCTTTCGATATCCTCAAGGCACAGGGTCCCGCCGCGCGCCTCTTCGACCATCGGCACGCTGCCGTCTTCGGTGGGGCCAAAAAGCTTGGCCGTCAGCTGATCTTCGGACCAGGCGGCGCAGGAAATCGTGAGGTACTTGCGCCCGGCGCGCGGCCCGACGGCGTGCAGCGCATGGGCCACCAGCGTCTTGCCGGTGCCCGTCTCGCCGTCGATCAGCACATGGCTATCAGCCTGCCCCAGATCAAGGATGTCCTCGCGCAGCCGCTCCATCACAGCCGAGCCGCCGATCAGTTTCTGCATGATCATCGTGCCGTCCGACAACTCGCGGCGCAGCGCGCGGTTGTCCAGCGTCATGCGCCGGGCCTGCGTCGCGCGCTTGGCCAGCTCCGTCATCCGGTCGGGATTAAAGGGTTTTTCCAGAAAGTCAAAAGCCCCGATCCGCATCGCCTCAACCGCCATCGGCACATCGCCGTGCCCGGTGATCAGGATCACCGGCAGCCCCGAATCCATGGCCATCAGGCGTTTGAGAAACGCCATCCCGTCCATGCCCGGCATCTTGATATCGCTGACCACCACGCCCGAAAACTCTGGCCCGATCACCTTTAGCGCCTCCTCGGCGCTGGCATAGGTCTCGGTGTCAAAGCCCGAAAGGGCCAGCCATTGGCTGACCGATTGCCGCATATCGGCCTCGTCATCCACAATCGCCACTTTCATCGCGCGCGCCATAATCTTCCTTTCGGTTTCATTCTGCCCTCATTCTGCCGCGTCTTGCGCGGTGCCTAACAAGGGCAACTGCATCTCAAACACCGCGCCGCCGTTCTCGCCACTATGCGCGGTCAAGCGGCCGCCCAGATCGGTCATGATCGACGAGGAAATGGCGAGCCCGAGGCCCACCCCTTCGCCCGGTTTCTTGGTCGTGTAAAACGGCTCGAAAATACTGTCAAAGTCCTGAATTCCCGGCCCATTGTCGCGCACGGTGATGATGCCTTGGGTGCCGGTGCTGAGGATCAGATCAAGGCGCGGCTCTGCCAGATCCTTGGTCGCGTCCAGCGCATTGCGCAAAAGGTTGATGATCACCTGCTCCAGTCGCAGCCGATCGGCGAGCACCATCACCGGCTGGCGCGGCAAGGTGCGGGTGATCTTGACCACCCGCACTTTCAGCTGCGGCTCCATCATTGACAGCGCACTCGACAAGCATTGGCGCAGATCCACCGGCTCCAACGCCTCGGTGCCTTTGCGGGCATAGGATTTGAGCTGCCGGGTGATCGCGCCCATCCGCTCGATCAGATCGTCAATGCGCTGAAACGAGGACAGCGCCTCTTCAGGCCGCTTTCGCAGCAACAGCAGCCGCGCCCCCGCCAAATAGGTTTTCATCGCCGCCAAGGGCTGGTTCAACTCGTGGCTGACCGCCGCCGACATCTCGCCCAAAGCCGCCAGCTTGGAGGATTGAACAAGCGTCAGTTCCGCCACCTCCAGCGTCTTTTGCACCTTTTGCCGCTCGGCCACTTCCCGGCTGAGCCGCGCGTTCAAGAGCCGCAGTTCCGCAGACTCGCGCTGTGCCAACATCGACAGCGACCAGGCCCGACGCGACAGAAAATAGGATATCATGGTCATCAGGATCGCAAAGCCCATGATTTCCAGCGCCAAAACCCCGTTCACCTTTTCACGCACCGAATCGTAAGCGGCAAAGCTGACCATGCGCCAGCCTTGAAACGGCACCCGCGCCTCCGTGCGCAGCACCGCTTCGCCGCGCAGATAGGCATCGGGCGCTTTCGAGGTCAGCCCCGTCGTGACCGACAGCGCGCGGTCAAAAACCGTGGGCACGTCGGTCGTGGTCGTCACCTCTTCGAGCGACATGCCATGCCAGCGCGGCTCGGTCGCCAGGATGACCCTATTTTCGCTGTCGGTGACCAAAACCACATCCTGCAGCCCCGACCATGCCCGCTCGTATTTCGACAGATCCGCCGCCACGACGATCACGCCAAGCGTCCTGCCGCCGACACTGATCACTCGGCTATAGGTAAAATCATAGCCGCCCCCCGGCGCCTCGGAGGCGGTGAAAACCGTGTCGACCGACCGGCTCGCCTGCACGAAATAGGGCCGCGAGCGATGGTTTGAGCCCAGAAGGTTCCGGTTGGTCGCCCCGCGCGCGATGCCGTCGCGGTCCAAAAGCAGGATCGAGGCAGCGTTGATCTCGCCCTGCACGCCCATCAGGCGCTGGGAAGTGCCGGAAAACTCCCCACTCGCCAGAGCCTCCGCGATCGCCGGATCGCCCGACAGCAGCAGCGGCACGATCGAAGTGCGCTGAATCTCGGAAATGATGTTGCCCGAGTAAAAGGCCAGCCGCAATTCGGCCCGGTTGCGCGTGGTTTCTGTGTATCTTTCCGTCATCCAGCGGTTGGTGACCAGAACCACGCCAACCGCCACAAGAACGATCAGCCCGAGGGTCAGCTTGACCCACCAGGTCATGCCCTGCCCCGGCTGTCCAAGGCCCGGCCCGGGACCAAGGCCGCTTCTGGCACTCACTTTGGAGGTTCCTTCGCTCATCCTGCAGATTTAGGCCCGCGTGGGCCCGGCCTCAACCGCTCTGGGCTCAAGCAAGCGCCATCCCGCCCATCAGCGCCCCATAGAGCCCATGGAACAAAGCCACGCCGTCTGCGCCGCCCTGCAAAGGGTCGATGCAGCGTTCGGGATGCGGCATCA
>CAIYZT010000090.1 GCA_903930735.1 uncultured Paracoccaceae bacterium
ATGCCGCCGCTGGGTCAACAATCGGGGTGATCAGCGGCGTGATCGCCGGAGCCGCCGGTGCGCCAAAGCTTGGCGGCGGCAGGATGATCAGCGCCGGGATCTCGATCTTTACCTCTGGTTTGGGCTGCGGCGGCGGCAGGGTCAGACCGCTCGGCATCGTGCCATCGGCCCTCAGAACGATGACCTTGGCCCCATCCGCGACCCGGCCATAAAGGTCGATCACGTCCTGATTGATCATCCGGATACATCCCGACGAGGCGTTCTTGCCGATCGAGAACCATTCCGGCGTGCCATGGATGCGGTAGCCGTAGTCCACCCCATCGGTGGTCAGATAAAGCGCGCGCGCGCCCAAGGGGTTTTCAAGGCCGCCCGGCATGCCATCTTCCCATTCGCGCAGCTCTGGCTTGCGCTCGATCATCTCTTCGGGCGGGGTCCAGGTGGGCCAGTTCTTGCGCTCGGTGATCAAGGCCTCGCCCGACCATTGAAAGCCCGAACGGCCAACCGCGATGCCGTAGCGCAAGGCTTGATTGCGGCCGGTCACGAGGAACAGCTGCTTTGCCCCGGGATTGATGATGATCGTACCGGAGGGCTGATCGGTTTCGAAATACACCGTCTGGCGCTGAAACTCGTCCGGCACCTGATCGACCGGGACGCCCGGCACGTTCAGCCCCGCATCCACCAGCGGGCCATAGACCGTGTCGGCGGCAAGACGGGCGGGCGGCGGCTCGGCCAGACCAGCCTTGATCATCGCGGGGTCCGGCACGCAGGCACTCAAGGCGAGGCTCGAAAAAAGCAAGGCAGCAACGATACGCAAACTGGGCATTGGGCCATATCCAAGATGGGCAGAAATGCGCCTGCCCGATTGTTTCTGATTTTAGACCGTATTGGACCTGAGCGCGAAGGTCAAAGCCCCTCCTTCGTTCAAGTTTCCAAAGCCTAAAGAGTGGTGCGCAGATGCCAGAGTTCGGGGAAGAGTTCCACCTCCAGCATCCGGCGCAGGTAGGAAACCCCGCCGGTGCCGCCGGTGCCGCGTTTCAGCCCGATCACACGTTCGACCGTGGTGACATGGTTGAAACGCCAACGTCGGAAGTAATCCTCGAAATCGACCAGCTTTTCGGCCAGCTCATAGGCCTCCCAATGCTGTTCAGGCGCGCGGTAGACGATTTCCCAGACCTCGCGCACAGAATCCTGAGCGGTCCAAGCCTGCGTCAGGTCCCGGTTCAGAACCTCCTGCGGCACCGGCAACCCGCTGCGCGCCAGATACCGCAGCGCCTCGTCATAGAGCGAGGGCCTGGCAAGCTCGGCGTTCAGCAGGTCCATGATGTCGGGGCGATGGGCATGGGGGCGCATCATGGCCGCGTTCCGGTTGCCGACCGAAAATTCGATCAGCCGGTATTGCCAGGACTGAAACCCCGAGGACTGGCCCAAACCCTCGCGAAAGGTGGTGTAATCGGACGGGGTCATGGTGCGCAGCACGTCCCAGGCATTGTTCAGCTGCTCAAAGATCCGCGAGATCCGCGCCAGCATCTTGAACGCCTCACGCGCCCGTCCCCCGGCAATCGCAACCCGCGCGGCATCAAGTTCGTGCAGCGCCAGTTTCATCCAAAGCTCCGATGTCTGATGCTGGATGATGAACAGCATCTCGTCATGCGCCCCCGTCAGCAGCCGCTGAGAAGAGGTGAGCCGGTCGATATGCAGATAGTCGCTATAGGACATGCGCTCGTCAAAGGACATTTGCGCGCCGTCGCTGGCAGGATCATAGGTGGTCATGGTCTTCTCCTGGTGGTGAAAGGGTCCGTGCAGGCTTCAGTCCGCGCGGTTCCCGCTCAACAAAGACAGATTGCCCATGGTCCGCCACAGGCAGGCCCAGGCTGCCGGCCGGCAAAGCGGCGGGGCGGGTCCGGTTCGGCTCATCCTTTGCTCAGATCAAGGGACATGGCCGCGGTCTCATAGACCATGCCATTCTCTTCAAATTGCTGCATTTTTCCAAATACCCAGCCGCGCTTGGTCAGGAAACGGCGCGAAAATACCGAGGCGCTGACCGTCAGGCGGGTAAGCGCCTGCGCCTTGGCCAAGAGCGTGTCATAAAGCAGCCCCGCCGTGCCCTTGCCCATCACCCCGGGGATCACAAATGCCATGTCCAAAATCCCGTCATGGCACAGCGACATGAAACCCGTCGTCCGCCCGCCCTCGTCGGCGAGCCATGCCCATTGATCCATCAGATTGTCGGGCTTGCCCAATTCTGGCTCAAAGGTTGGCGCCCAGGCCGCAAGCTCTGCCTCCGGATAGGCCGATACCGCGCTTTCGCGCATCGCGCGGAAATACACCATCATCCTGGCGCGGCGGTCGCGGGCTAGATAGGGGCGTATCGTGGTCATGCCTTGTCCGATCCGGGGCGGCGGTTTCAGGTAACCTTTTTGCGGGTCTTGTAGTCAGGATGATCCCAAAGCGATCCTTCCATGACCTCGGCCAGCACCGCAACCGCCTTGGCCACATCAGCGGCATCGACAAAGAGCGGTGTAAAGCCAAAGCGGAGGATATCGGGCGCGCGGAAATCGCCGATGACGCCACGGGCAATCACGGCCTGCATGATGGCATAGCCTTCGGGATGGCGGAAAGAGACCTGGCTGCCGCGCTGATCATGGGCGCGCGGGGTGGCCAGGGTCAGGGTAGGGCAGGCGGCCTCGACCCCGGCGATGAACTGATCGGACAGCGCCAGCGAGGCCGCGCGCAGGGCCGCCATGTCAACCTTGTCCCAGATATCCAGCGAAGCCTCTAGCGCGGCCATCTGCAGGATCGGCGGCGTGCCGACGCGCATCCGCTCGGCCCCGGCTGCCGGACGATAATCCAGATCAAAGGCAAAGGGCGCATCATGGCCCTGCCAGCCCGAAAGGGCCGAGCGCGCATGGTCTTGATGGCGCGGCGCGACATAAATGAAGGCGGGACCGCCGGGGCCGGAATTCAGGTACTTATAGGTGCAGCCGCAGGCGAAATCCGCCCCACAAGCGGCCAGCGCGACCGGAAAGGCCCCTGCCGAATGCGCCAGATCCCAGATCGTCAACGCGCCCATCGCATGGGCCCGCGCGGTGATCGCCGCCATGTCATGCTTGCGCCCGGTGCGGTAATCAACCTCGGTGATCATGGTCACCGCGACGGTCTGGTCTATCGCGCCCAGCACATCTTCGGGCGCGACGATTTTCAGCTGATACTGCGGCCCCAAGGTCCGGCACAGCCCCTGCGCCATATAGAGATCCGATGGGAAATTGCCGCTGTCGGAAAGGATGACCTTGCGGGGCGCGTTCATCTCCAAAGCCGAGGCCAAGGCCTGATAGACCTTGATCGACAGAGTATCGCCCATTGCGACCGACCCCGGCTCGGCCCCGATCAGCCGCGCGATGCGGTTGCCGACGGCCATGGGCTTGTCCATCCAGCCGGCCTTGTTCCAGCCCAGGATCAGCATGTCGCCCCATTCGGCGGTGATCGTACGCGCCACCCGCTCGGCCGCGGATTTGGGCAGCGGGCCCAGCGAATTGCCGTCCAGATAGACCATGCCTATGGGCAAGTGGAACATTGCTTTGGTGGCGGCAAAATCGGTCATCGGAGCTCTCCTTTGTCGAGCAGGATCAACCCCCCGCTTTTTGTCTTGAATAGGAGGAGTTCCCATGAATTTCAAGCTTGAAATATACGCTCCTGAAGGGCGCCTTCGCGCTTTTTGCTGCAGGGCAGAAATCAGGCGTTGAATCTCTGTGGTGCGGTGATAAGTCTTTTCGCCATATCCATCCGTGGTTCACTCGGCGCGGGTTTTTTTACGGCCAAGACAGGTTGCGCCGAACCCGGATCGCCGGAGTTTCGCCGCACTGCCGTAGGAGCCTGATCCGTGAAGACTGCGACTTGCTGTTCGAGGGGAGGCATCTTGTGAAAATTGGGGCACTGACAGAGGTTTTTTCGGGCGAAAGCCGGGTCGCGATGACGCCGGATTCGGCGCTGCAGATCGTCAAACTTGGTCATACCTGCTGCATCCAGTCGGGCGCGGGGCTGAAGGCAGGATTTTCGGACGCGCTGTATCGGGCTGCCGGGGTCGAGGTTCTGCCCGATGCGCAGGCGGTGGTGGATGCCGCCGATGTGCTGGTCAAAGTGCGCGGCCCCGAGGTTTCAGAGGCGCAGGCCCTTCGCGACGGCCAGACCCTGATCAGCTTTTTCTGGCCCGCCCAGAATCCAGAACTCCTGGAGATTGCCAAGGCCCGCGGCGCCTCTGTTGTCGCCATGGATATGGTGCCGCGCATCAGCCGGGCGCAAAAGATGGATGCGCTGTCGTCAATGGCCAATATCGCCGGTTACCGCGCGGTGATCGAGGCGGGCAGCAACTTTGGCCGGTTTTTCACCGGTCAGGTGACGGCGGCGGGCAAGGTGCCGCCCGCAAAAGTGCTGATCGTCGGGGCAGGGGTGGCGGGTCTGGCTGCGATCGGCACCTCGGTCTCGCTTGGCGCGATCGTCCATGCGTTCGATGTGCGCCCCGAAGTGGCCGAGCAGATCGAATCCATGGGCGCGAGCTTTGTCTATCTGGAATTTGACGCCTCCGAGCTGCCCGACGGCGCGGCCACGGGCGGCTATGCGGCCCCCTCGACCCCGGCGTTTCAGGCCAAGCAACTGGCCAAATTCCGCGAATTGGCCCCGCAAATGGATATCGTCATCACCACGGCCCTGATCCCCGGACGCCCCGCACCCAAACTGTGGACCGCCGATATGGTGGCGCTGATGAAGCCCGGATCGGTGGTCATCGACCTTGCAGCCGAGCGCGGCGGTAACTGCGATCTGACGGTGCCGGACCAGAAAATCGTCTCGGACAATGGCGTGACCATCGTCGGCTATACCGATTTCCCCAGCCGCATGGCAGCCCAAGCCTCGACGCTCTATTCGACCAATATCCGCCATATGCTGACCGATCTGACGCCCAAGAAAGACGGCGTCATCCAGCATAACATGGAGGATGACGTGATCCGCGGCGCGACCGTGACCCGCGCGTACCAGATCACCTTCCCGCCGCCGCCGCCAAAAATCGCGGCCATTGCGGTGCAAAAGCCGAAGGAAAAGGTCAAAGATCTGACCCACGAGGAAAAGCGTGCGGCTGAAAACGCGGCTTTCAAGGCGCAGACCCGCAATCAGGTCGGGCTGCTGGTCGGCGCGGGGCTGCTGATGGCGCTGGTCGGGGCCTTTGCCCCGGCCGAGTTCATGTCGCATTTCATCGTCTTTGTCCTGGCCTGTTTCATCGGCTTTTCGGTCATCTGGAACGTCTCGCACAGCCTGCACACGCCCTTGATGGCGGTGACCAATGCGATCTCGGGCATCGTGATCCTGGGCGCGCTCTTGCAAATCGGATCGGATAACTGGCTGGTCGTGACGCTCGCGGCGCTGTCGGTTCTGATCGCCACCATCAACATCGTGGGGGGTTTTCTGGTCACGCGCCGGATGCTCGCCATGTTCCAAAAGTCTTAAGGAGCACCCATGAGCATTGGTATCGTCTCGGCAGCCTATATCGCGGCGGCTGTCCTATTCATCCTGTCTCTGGGCGGGCTTTCAGGCCAGGAAAGCGCCAAGCGCGCGGTCTGGTATGGCATTGCGGGCATGGCGCTGGCGGTAGCGGCGACGGTTTTGTCGCCCGATGTGGCCAATGTCTGGATCATCGCGGTGATGGTGGTCATCGGATCGGTGGCGGGCTGGATCGTCGCTACCCGGGTGCAGATGACCGAAATGCCGCAGCTCGTGGCGGCTTTGCACAGCTTTGTGGGTCTGGCGGCGGTATTCATCGGCTTCAATGCCGATCTGGAAATGTCCCGCGTTCTGGCGCTTGACGAAGGCTCCAAGGCCATGCTGATCGGGTTTGCCAAGAAGCTGGCGCACAAGGACGCCATCGAGCAATCGATCTTGCGGGTCGAGGTGTTCCTGGGCGTCTTTATCGGGGCGGTCACCTTTACCGGCTCGGTCGTGGCATTTGGCAAGCTGGCGGGGCGCGTGGACGGCAAGGCGAAAAAGCTGCCGGGCGGGCATTTCTTGAATGCCGGCGCGGCCTTGGGATGTGCCGTTCTTCTGGTGCTATACTTTGGCGGCGCGGGGATCTGGACGCTGATCGCCATGACGCTGCTGGCCTTTTTCATCGGCTATCATCTGATCATGGGCATTGGCGGCGCGGATATGCCGGTCGTCGTCTCCATGCTGAACAGCTATTCGGGTTGGGCGGCGGCGGCCATTGGCTTTACCCTAGGTAATGATCTTTTGATCGTCACCGGGGCGCTGGTCGGATCTTCGGGCGCGATCCTTTCTTACATCATGTGCAAGGCGATGAACCGGTCCTTCATCTCGGTGATCTTGGGCGGTTTTGGCGGCACGCCGGGCCCGGCGATGGAAGTCACCGGCGAGCAGATCGCCATTGATGCCGAAGGCGTGGCGGCGGCGCTGAATGATGCCGACAGCATCATCATCATCCCCGGTTATGGCATGGCGGTGGCGCAGGCCCAGCAATCGGTCAGCGAGTTGACGCGCAAACTGCGCGCGCGGGGCAAGACGGTGCGGTTCGCGATCCACCCGGTCGCGGGCCGCCTTCCGGGCCATATGAACGTGCTTCTGGCCGAGGCCAAGGTACCCTATGACATCGTTCTGGAGATGGACGAGATCAACGAGGATTTCCCCAGCACCGATGTGGCAATCGTGATCGGCTCCAATGATATTGTGAATCCGGCGGCGCAAGAGGACCCCAATTCCCCCATCGCAGGGATGCCGGTTCTGGAATGCTGGAAGGCCAAGCAGGTGTTTGTGTCCAAGCGCGGGCAGGGAACAGGTTATTCAGGGATCGAAAACCCTCTGTTCTACAAGGATAATACCAGGATGTTCTACGGCGACGCCAAGAAGTCGCTGGACGCCTTGTTGCCGATGATCGAGTAAGAATTCCGCGCCGCGCGGCGCTTTGACGTCCAATACGGACTCTTTGAAAGCGGCCCCCAAGAGAGAGATCTTGGGGGCCGCTTTCATGGAGCGCGCCGCGTTGGGGCAGATTTGCAACAAAAAGACGGCATACCCTTGCATATCGCCTATTCGCTGGCAACTTTCGGCGGTTCCGTAAAATTTGACCGAGGAACCTACCCTTGCGAATTGCCTTTTCCATGCCCCATCTCGAAGATCACGCCCTGCGCTACCCCCTTGTCGCCGAATTGCACGCCCGGCCCTTTCCGGCGCTGAGCGTCCCCTGCATGGCAACTTACATAGCGATCAAAGAGCCCGTGCAGGCTGAACGGCGGGATCGCAGCCGCGACACCGCGCATCTTTGTGCCCTTTTGGACCGGCACGGCGGTGCCTATCCGCAGCCGGGAGCAAATCACTTTGCCGCACACGTCGGCCGCTCGGCGCTGAAATGGGAAAGCCATACCGAATTTGTGACCTATTCTGCCTTTACGCCCGGCCTCTCAGCGCGCCCTTTTGACCCCGCCGAGGCCGAGGTCTTTCCCGCCGATTGGCTGCGCGCCGCGCCGGGCAAGCGCATCGCGGCGGTTCTGGTGCGGGTCGAAGAGATGCCGCAGGACGAAGCGCAGATCTTTGCCAAACTCGAAGAATGGTTCGTCGCCGAAAGCCTTGCCGTCTCGCGCGTTGTGGACGGCGCGGCGATCGTGGCGGGCGATTTCCGTATCGATCCGTCGGGGCAGATGCGCTTTGCCGTTTTTGTGCGCCCCGGCACGGACACGCGCCGGCTTGGGCGTATCGTGCAGCGCCTCTGCGAGATTGAGACCTACCGCGCGATGTCGATGCTGGGCCTGATGCGCGCGCGCGAGCTTGCGGTGCGGCTGAACGAGTTGGACCCGCGCTTGTCGGATCTGGTATCAAATCTCGACAGGGCCGATCAGGGGGCCGAGGCTGTTCTGCACGAATTGCTGCATATCAATGGTGAGCTGGAAAGCCTGTCGGTCAAGCATTCCTTTCGGTTCGGGGCCACGGGCGCCTATGAGGCCATCGTGACCCAAAGGGTCGAAGCGATGCGCGAGGAGCGGATTGGCGGGCGGCAAAGCTTTGGCGAGTTCATGATGCGCCGCTATGATCCGGCGATGCGCACGGTGAAATCGGCTGAGCGGCGGCTGACGGCGCTTGCCGAACGGGCGGGGCGCGCGGCAGAGCTGCTGCGTACGCTGGTGGATGTGGGCCGCTCGGCGGAGAACCAGAAGCTCTTGGAAAGCATGGACCGCCGCGCGGATCTGGCCTTGCGACTGCAGCACACGGTCGAGGGGCTGTCGGTGGTGGCGATAAGCTATTATGCGGTGTCGCTGGCCGGGTATCTGGCCATTCCGGCGGGCGAGGGCTTGGGACTATCCAAACCTCTTGTTATGGCGCTGCTGACGCCTGTGGTTCTGGTGGCGGTCTGGTTTGCCTTGCGCCGGCTGCGCAGCAAGATCAATCAACCCGCACCGGGACTGCCGCAAGTCTCATCGCCCAAGGCCTGAGCCTAGCCGAACTCGCCGCAGATAGTGCCGCGCAGGGCATCCGCGCGTTCGGGCGCAGGCAGGCCAAGGGCATAGGCCAGCTTGGCGAAGGCGGCCTCGGGGGTCATCGCGGCGCCGTCGATGACCCCGGTTTCCGCAAGGATACCTCCCGCCGCATAGGTGCCGAGGTGAATGCCGCCCTCGGGGCATTGGCTGACCGCGATCATCGGAATGCCCCTGTCCTGGGCTGCGCGTAGGGCCGCGCCAAGGGCGGGATCATCCGGCAGGGTTCCGGCGCCAAAGACCCGCAGCACGGCCCCGTCGCAGGCGGCAAGCGCGGCGGCAAAGGCGCGGGAGGATGCGCCGGGGGCCATGGTGAGAATGGCGATTTCGGCGGGCACAAAGGGCAGGGCGGCCAGTCCCGGCTTGGGGTTTTTCGGCGGCAGGGCCGGAGTATCCGCTGCAAACGCGTTCGGCTCGCTGCTGTGCATTTTGCGCAAACGCGCGCCGTGCAGCCTTTGGCCGCCGAATTGGAGCCAGACCCCTGAAGGGGCGGTTTCGGCAGCCTTAATGGCGTCGATGAGGTTTCGCCTTGCGTCGCTATCGGCCTGGCCAAGGGGAATCATCGAACCGGTCAAAATCACCGGCCGATCCAGCCCGTGCAGAGCAAAGCACAGCGCCGCACCGGTAAAGGCCATGGTATCGGTGCCATGGGTGACGATGAAACCCTCATAGGATTCGTGTTGATCCGCGATGGTTCGCGCGATGCGGTTCCAGTCGGCCCAAGTGGCA
>CAIYZT010000091.1 GCA_903930735.1 uncultured Paracoccaceae bacterium
AGTCAGAAGCAGTTCGCAGACGCCATCCTTGCATTCATGCGTGAAACCATCCCGCAGGAATGGACAAAATTCCGCGACAAGGTCACAGACAACTTCCGCGTCATAACCCACAAAAACTTACGGGTTTTGAAGGGGGAGCGGTATAATCGGAAAAGGGCGGCGGACCCTTGTTCTGGCGCATGGCTTTGGCTGTAACCAAAACATGTGGCGGTTTTGACCCCCTATTTGGACCAGCACCATAGAATCGTGCTGTTCGACTTTACCGGCAGCGGCAAATCTGACGCTTCGGAGTTCAGCGTGGAGCGTTACCGCACTCTGGACGGCTATGCGCAGGATCTGATCGAGTTTTACGAATGCCCTGATCTGCAAGATGTCGTGCTGATGGCCTCGATCCAGGTGCCGACGCTCTTTAGCGGGCAGATCATGATCTGCCCATCGCCCTGTTTCCTGAACGATCCGCCGGGCTATCTGGGGCGGATTTGATCGGGCGGACATCGAAGAGCTGCTGCTGATGATGGACAAGAGTTACATCGGCTGGGCCCGTTATCTGGCCCCGGGGGTCATGGGCGCCAGTGGGTCGGCGGATATGGTTGCCAAGCTGTCGGGCAGCTTTTGCGCGACCGATCCGGTCATCGCCAAGACCTTTGCAGGCGCCACCTTCACGTCCGATTGCCGCAGCCTCTTGCCCGCCGCGCGCATCAAGACGCTGATCGTGCAAAGCAGCTCGGACACGCTGGCTTCGGTGGCGTTGGGCGAATATCTGCAGGCCCAAATCCCGGATAGCACGCTGAAGATTATCTCGGCCGTCGGGCACTGCCTGCATATGACCCGCCCCGAAGAGGTGGCAACCCTGGTGCGCGCCTTTTGCGAGGCCGATGACGTTGCGGCAGGCCCGTGATCCCGTCCTTTGACGTTTTTCCGGGCGGCTGCCTGATCACGACCGCATCGCATCAGGTGCATTACGCCCATGCCTATATGCACACCGATCTCGGCTTTGACATGGACAGGCTTCTCGGCGCCAGGCTCGATTCCATTCTAACCCCCGCCTCGCGGATTTTCTTTGACACCTATCTTTATCCGATTCTGTTGAACGACGGCCAATGCAGAGAAGCGGAAATCACCCTGATTTCAGATCAGGGCAGGCGCAACCATGTCGTTGTTTCGGCGCGGTTTCTGCCCGGTCCGGAGCGGATGGTGATCTGGTGCATCCTGAGCGCGGAAAACCAGAGCAAGGTCTATGAAGACCTGCGCAATACACGGGAGCTGCTGCGGATAAAGGTCGACGAGCTGCGGCTCTTGTCTGCTACCGATGCGCTGACCGGCCTACCCAACCGCCGCGAATTTGAACGGGTGGCAAGCCAGCACCTTCAATCCGCCGCGCGCCAGCAGCAGCCCTTTGCGGTTTTGATGTTCGACATTGATCACTTCAAATCGATCAACGATACCTTTGGGCATACCGCCGGCGATGAGGTGCTGCGCGCCTTTGGCCTTGCCTTGAAATCCGTGGCCCGCGGCAATGTGATCATAGCCCGCTATGGCGGCGAGGAATTTATCTGCGCCTTGCAGAATGCGGATGCCGCCGGCGCGATGTCCGCCGCGAGCCGGGTTCACGCCGCCGCAAGCAGCATTCAGGTGATTGGCCGTCCGGTGACCGTCAGCATCGGCGTTTCGGTCCGCGATCCCCAAGGCGGGCAGGATCTTGCGGCCCTGATCCATCAGGCCGATCTGGCCCTCTATAAGGCCAAATCCCTCGGACGAAACCGCACGCAAGCCTATGGCGCGCCGCAAGGCTGAGCGGCGCGAGGCAGAACATCACGTCACCAAAAATCTGACGCGACGTTACATTTACGTTAACGTAAAGCACACTGTTATGATGCCGTAACCTGCTGATCGTACTACTGGCGAGGCCCCTGACCCTGCTACGCTTTTGTGATCGTGACATGACCCAGCCAACCGACACCCTCTCTATCCGCCAGATGTGCGACGCCTTTGGCGTGACCGCGCGCACCCTGCGGTTTTACGAAACCAAAGAGCTGCTGTTCCCGCTGCGCGACGGCACGCGGCGCCATTTCACCAAACAGGACCGCGCTCGTCTGACGCTGATCCTGCGCGGCAAACGCTTTGGCTTCTCGCTCGAGGAAATCCGCCAGCTATTGAACATGTATGACCGGGGCGGATCGAACGCGGCGCAGTTGCTGCGCACGCTGGCCATTGGCCGCGACCGCCTTGAACAAATGCAGGCGCAAAGGGACGAGTTGGGTCTCGCCATTGCCGATCTGCAAACCCAATTGGCCGAAGGGCAAAGTGCGCTGGACGCCTTTGCGCAAGCCGCCCCCGCAGCCGCTGAATAGGAGCCCGCCGATGACCCGCTACAATGCCCCGCTCAAAGATATGCAATTCCTGCTGCATGACGTGCTGAAGATCAGCTCCAGCGACATTCCCGGCTATGCCGACCTGGACGAAGGCTTTACCGGCGCGGTGCTGGAAGAGGCGGGCAAGCTGGCGCGCGATGTGCTGGAGCCGTTGAATGCGGTGGGCGATCGGACCGGCTGCGTGCTGGAAAACGGCGTGGTTCGCACGCCGCCGGGGTTCAAGGCGGCCTTCGATCAGTTGCGCGAGGGCGGTTGGACCGCGCTCGACTGCGATCCGGACTATGGCGGACAAGGATTGCCATACCTGATGGGCACGGCGGTGGGCGAGATCATGGTGTCGGCCAATATGGCGCTGAACATGTATCAGGGCCTGACCCACGGAGCCTATTCGGCGATCCATGTGCATGGCACCGATGCGCAAAAGGCAATTTATCTGCCGAACATGATCAGCTGCCGATGGACCGGAACCATGAACCTGACCGAGCCGCATTGCGGCACCGATCTGGGGCTGATGCGCACGAAGGCGGAACCGCAAGGCGATGGCAGCTACAAGATCACCGGGACCAAGATTTTCATCTCGGCGGGTGAGCATGACATGGCCGAAAACATCATCCACCTCGTGCTCGCCAAGGCGCCGGGCGGCGGGGAGGGGACCAAGGGGATATCGCTGTTCATCGTGCCGAAGTTTCTGGTCAATGACGATGGCTCGCTGGGCACGCGCAACGCGGTGGCCGTGGGCAAGATCGAAGACAAGATGGGCATCCACGGCAATGCCACCTGCGTGATGAATTATGACGGGGCGGTGGGCTGGCTTTTGGGCGATCTGCACAAGGGCATGCGGGCGATGTTCACCATGATGAATGAGGCGCGGCTGGGGGTTGGCCTGCAAGGCTATGCGGTGGCCGAGGCCGCCTATCAAAACGCGCTGGATTATGCGCGCGACCGTTTGCAGGGCCGTAATGTGACCGGGGCAAAGAACCCCAGCGGTCCGGCGGACCCGCTGATCGTGCATCCCGATATCCGGCGCAATCTGATGGATCAGAAAAGCTTTGTCGAAGGCGCGCGGGCCCTGACCTTTTGGGCCGCCAACCTGATCGACCGCGGCCACCGGATGTCCGACAGCGCTGCCGAGGGGCTGGTGTCGCTGATGATCCCGGTGATCAAGGGCTTTCAGACCGACAAGGGTTTTGACATGGCGGTGCAGGCCCAACAGATCTGGGGCGGGCATGGCTATATCGAGGATAACGGCGTCAGCCAATTCGTGCGCGATGCGCGGATTGCGCAGATCTATGAGGGCGCGAATGGCGTGCAGGCGATGGATCTGGTCGGGCGCAAACTGGCGCAGGACGGCGGCAAGCATGTAATGGCGTTTTTCGAGATGGTGAAGGTCGAGGTCAAGGCGCAGGAAGCCGATCCGCGCATGGCGGGCTTTGCCGGGTCGCTGAAAGTTGCTTCAAAACAGCTGCAGACGGCGGCGATGTTTTTCATGAATAATGCGATGAAAAACCCCAATGCGGCGCTGTCGGGATCGTATGATTTCATGCATCTGATGGGCCATGTCTGTATGGGCTTGATGTGGACGCGCATGGCCCATGCCGCGCATGTCGCGCTGGACGAGGGCCGGGGCGATGCGGACTATCTGCGCAACAAGATCACCACCGGGCGCTATTACATGTCCCGTCATCTGCCCGCCTGCACGATGCATCTGGCGCGGATCGAAAGCGGTGCCGAACCAGTGATGGCACTCGCCGCGGAGGCGTTCTAGACTGGCGGGACATTACGAATTTCCTTCGAAAATTCTGGCCCTGTTCGGGGGGAGGATCACAATGCCCAAACGATTTCGTCTGACCCGCCGGCTGCCGGTTGCCATGACCGAGGACGGGTATCACCGGCTCAAGCGGTTCGCCGCCGAGGCCGGTCTGGACGAGGGCGAAGCGCTGTCGTTTCTGTTCGAACATTTCGACAGTGTGATGGACAAGGATACCCTGACCCACAGGCTCAGGCTGTTCAATTCGGAACTGGACGGGCGAAAGGGCTGACCTGCCTTTTTTCTGTCTGCAAACATCCTGCGGGGGTCCGGGGGCGCAAAGCCACCGGGGGCTGGCCAAGGGCAATGACGGCGGGAGAACGCGATGACGGCAAAGCTTTACTGTTTTGGGGAAAGCGGAAACGCTTATAAATGCGCGCGGGCGCTGACCCTTACCCAGATGGAATGGGAGCCGGTCTATGTTGATTTCTTTGGCGGCGAGGCGCGGACGCCCGCTTTTCACGAGATCAATGAGATGGGCGAAGTGCCAGTTCTGGTCGAGGGTGACACGACCCTGACGCAGTCGGGTGTGATCCTGGACTATATCAGCTCCAAAACCGGCAAGCTCGGCGGCAAATCGGCGGCGGAACGCCGCGAGGTATTGCGCTGGCTGTTCTGGGACAATCACAAACTGTCCACCCAGATCGGCACCACCCGTTTCTTGATGAATTTTCTGCCCGAGACCAAGCGCCCCGAAGGCGTGATTCCCTTTCTGCAGGGCCGTCTGAAGGCCGCCTATACCGTGCTCGACACTCATCTTTCAGGCCGGCAATGGGTGGCCGGCCAAGCCATGACCATCGCCGATCTTTCATGCGCGGGCTATCTTTTCTACCCCGAACCCTTTGGCTTTGCCCGCGCCGATTGGCCCAATATCGACGCCTGGATGTCCCGCATTGCAGCGACCCCCGGCTGGAAGCCCCCCTATGAGATGATGCCCGGCTCGCCCGCTGACCGGGCTTGAGGAGAATACGATGACCGAAGCCTATATCTATGACGCTGTTCGCTCTCCTCGCGGCAAGGGCCGTGCGGACGGGGCGCTGCACGAGCTGACCGCGGTGGCGCTGTCGGCCAAGATCCTGAACGCGATCAAGGATCGCAATGGCCTGCAGGGCCATGCCGTCGAAGATGTGATCTGGGGCAATGTCACCCAGGTTGGCGAGCAGGGCGGATGCCTGGCGCGTTCCGCTGTTTTGGCCTCGGATCTGGACGAGAGCATTCCGGGTCTGGCGATCAACCGGTTCTGCGCCTCTGGCATGGAGGCGGTGAATATCGCCGCCAATCAGGTGCGCGGCGGGGCGGGCATGGCCTATATCGCTGGCGGGGTCGAGATGATGGGCCGCGTGGCCATGGGCAGTGACGGGGCGGCGATTGCCGTGGATCCGGGGCTGGCGATGAAGACCTATTTCGTCCCGCAGGGGATTTCGGCCGACATCATCGCCACCGAATATGGCTTTACCCGCGATATGGCCGACGCGCTGGCGGTGGAATCGCAGCGCCGGGCGGCGGTGGCATGGGCGGACAACCGCTTTGCCCGCTCGGTCGTCACCATCAAGGATCAGAACGGCCTGCCCATTCTGGCCCATGACGAATTCATGCGCCCCTCGACCGATATGCAAAGCCTCGGCGCGCTGAAGGCCAGTTTCAAGGACATGGGCGAGGCGATGCCCGGTTTCGACAAGATCGCGATGATGAAATATCCGCATCTGAGCGCGATCAACCATATCCACCACGCAGGAAACTCCAGCGGAATCGTGGATGGGGCGGCGGCCCTGCTGATTGGCAATGCCGAGTTTGGCCGCGCAATGGGGCTGAAGCCGCGCGCGCGCATCCGCGCCACCTGCAAGATCGGTACCGATCCGACGATCATGCTGACAGGCCCCGTGCCCGCCACCGAAAAGATCCTGCGCGATGCGGGGATGGTGATTTCGGACGTCGATCTGTTCGAAGTGAACGAGGCTTTCGCCTCGGTCGTGCTGCGTTTCCTGCAGGCTTTCGATGTGGATCCGGCGCGGGTCAATCCCAATGGCGGATCGATCGCCATGGGCCATCCTTTGGGCGCGACCGGGGCGATGATCATCGGCACCTTGCTGGACGAGTTGGAGCGTACAGGCAAAGGCGTCGGCCTCGCGACGCTGTGCATCGCCAGCGGAATGGGCGCAGCGACGATCATCGAGCGCGTCTGACCATGAGTGTGGAGGCGTTTCAAAGTATCGGAGACCGGCTGACCTTGGCGCTTTTGTCAGGCGATTTCGCGCTTTACCGCTCTTTGATCGCCCTGCCGATGACTATTACCCCGCGCAACGGCGAGACCTATATCCTGCACGACGAGGCCGCGCTGCGCGAGGACTTTGATCTGTATCACAACATGCTGGCGGTCAGCGGGGTCACCGATGTGTTCCGCGATGTGCTGGATGTCGATCAGAGCGTTGCCGACAAGGCCATCGTGCGGGTGATGACCCATATCATGGTCAATGCCCTGCGCGTCTCCGATCCCTTCGAGACCCGGTTTTTCTTGGTGGGTGCGGGCGGCCATTGGGCGATCCGGGAGATTGAAAGCTCGGCGGAACATATCGATTGGACCTTGGGAAAAGCCTCTCCGGCCTTTGGCTGGGTTTAGGAAAGGAAAGCAGGATTCCGAAACTTGACCTAAGTAAAGTCCCGGTCAAAACCGGGTCGATCTATCCTGCCCCTTATGCCGCGATGATGGCCGGGCGGTCGAGCCTGCGGCTGGGCGATGCGGGCGCATTGACGCAGTTTGGCGCCAATCTGGTGACGCTGGAGCCGGGCGCGATCAGCAGCCTGCGCCATGCGCATCAGTTTGAAGATGAATTCGTGATCATGACCTCGGGCGAATTGGTGCTGATCGAGGATGAGGGCGAGGCCCTGATGCGCGCGGGCGACTGCGCGGCCTTTCAGGCGGGCACGGGCAACGGGCATCATTTCGTCAATCGCTCGGGCGCGGCGGGGTCCTTTCTTGTGGTGGGCACCAAGGCCCCGCGCGAGGTGGCGGTTTACTCCGATGTCGATTTGCGGATCGAGATGGAAGGCGGCAAGGCCCGCTTTACCTACCGCGACGGCACAGATTTTGTGGGGCCAAAATGATCGTCGATCCCAAAACGGTGCCGCGCAAGACTGCGGACAATGGCGGCGAGATGGTCTTTTGGTCCGAAGCAGGCGGGCTGACGCAATATGGCGCCTTTACCGAGCATCTGATGCCGGGCTCGCAATCATCGCAGCGCCATTGGCGCGAAGAGGAGGACGAATTCCTTTATGTGCTCGAAGGCGAAGTGACCGTGGTCGAAGAGGACGGCGAGCATATCCTGACCCCCGGCATGGCGGCCTGCTGGCCGCGCGGCGTGGCAGATGACCATTGTCTGCGCAACCGCTCGGACAGGCCAGTTTTCTATTTCGTCGTCGGCACACGTCTGGAAAACGAGCGCTGCCATTACCCTGATATCGACCTTCACTATTCGCGCCGGGATGGGGTGCGCATCATGTCCCGCAAGGACGGAACCCCCTATCCCGGCTGGCCCAAAGGAGTACAGAAATGACTGATTTCACCATGACCACGGATGCCGACGGCGTCGCCACGATCACTTGGGATGTGGCGTCCAAGTCGATGAACGTCATGTCCACCGCGGCCTTTGCGCATCTGAGCGGGCTCTTTGATGCGGCTTTTGCCGATCCGGCCGTCAAGGGCGTGATCCTGACCTCGGGCAAAAAGGACTTTGCCGGCGGCATGGATCTGAACGTGATCGCGCAGATGCGGGCGGGCGGGGCGGCGGTGATCTTTGACGGCGTGATGGGGATGCACAAGATCCTGCGCAAGATCGAGCTGGCGGGCATGGACCCCAAAACCAAAAAGGGCGGCAAGCCGGTCGTGGCGGCCTTGCCGGGCACCGCTTTGGGCATCGGACTCGAGCTGCCACTGTCCTGCCACCGCATCATCGCGGCGGATAATCCCAAGGCCAAGATCGGCCTGCCGGAGATTATGGTCGGCATCTTCCCCGGCGCGGGCGGCACAACGCGGCTGGTGCGCAAATTGGGCGCGATGATGGCGGCGCCCTTCTTGCTGGAGGGCAAGCTTTCCAGCCCCAAAGACGCCAAATCCGCCGGGATCATCGACGAGGTTGTCGCCCCAGAATATCTGCTGGCGCGGGCCAAGGAATGGGTCTTGGCCGCAAAAGACGCGGATCTGGTCAAGGTCTGGGACGACAAGGCCTATAAAATGCCCGGCGGCACCCCCTATCATCCGGCAGGGTTCATGACATTTGTGGGCGCGAATGCCATGGTCATGGGCAAGACCATGGGCGCTTTTCCGGCGGCCAAGGCCCTGCTCGGCGCGGTCTATGAGGGCGCCTTGGTGCCCTTTGATGTTGCGCTGAAAATCGAAGCGCGGCATTTTACCGGCGTGCTGATGAACCCGTCCTCGACCGCGATGATCCGCAGCCTGTTCATCAACAAAGAGGTCCTGGAAAAAGGCGCGAACCGCCCCAAGGTGCCCGATCAAAGCGTCAGGAAACTGGGCGTGATCGGCGCGGGAATGATGGGGGCGGGCATCGCCTATGTGGCCGCCAATGCGGGTATCGACGTGGTGCTAATTGATTCCACCGACGAGGCGGCGGCGCGCGGCCGCGCCCATTCCGAGGGGATCCTGGACAAGGGCATCAAGCGTGGCAAGGTGACCGCCGACAAGAAGGCCGAGGTTCTGGCGCGCATCACCGCCACCACCGATTACGCCGCGCTTTCGGGCTGCGATCTGGTGGTTGAGGCCGTGTTTGAGGATACCAAGGTCAAGGCCGAGGTGACGGCAAAGGTCGAAGCCGCCGTTGGCCCCGATTGCATTTTCGCCACCAATACTTCGACCTTGCCGATCTCGGGTCTGGCCAAGGCCAGTATCCGGGCCGAACAGTTCATCGGCATCCATTTCTTCTCGCCTGTGGACAAGATGAACCTCGTCGAGATCATCCGCGGCAAGGCCACGGACGAGCGCGCCGTAGCCAAGGCGCTGGATTTCGTCCGCCAGATCCGCAAGACCCCAATCGTGGTCAACGACGCACGGTTCTTTTACGCCAACCGCTGCATCATCCCCTATCTGAACGAGGGGATGCGGATGCTCGCCGAAGGGGTATATCCCTCGCTGATCGAGAATGCCGCCAAGCTGCTGGGCATGCCGCTGGGGCCGCTGCAATTGGTGGACGAAACCTCGATCGAATTGGGCGTCAAGATCGCCAAGGCGACCAAGGCGGCGATGGGTGCGGACTATCCTGACAGCGCGGTGGACGAGGTTTTGTTCTGGATGGCGGGTCAGGGCCGGATGGGCAAAAAGGCCAATGCCGGCCTTTACGCCTATTCCGAAAAGGGCGAGCGTCTGGGGATATGGGACGGTTTGGCCGCCCAATTCCCCGAAACCGTCGCCCAGCCAGATCTTGAGACCGTCCAGCACCGGCTCTTGATGGCCCAGGTGCTGGAGGCGGTGCGCGCGCTCGAAGATGGGGTTTTGACCGATATCCGCGAAGGCGATGTCGGCGCGATCCTGGGCTGGGGCTTTGCGCCTTGGTCGGGCGGCCCCTTTGGCTGGCTGGATATCATCGGCGCGGCCAAAGCGACCGCGATTTGCGATACCCTGACGGCCGCGCTTGGTGCGCGCTTTGCCGCCCCGGCAATGCTACGGGATATGGCGGCAACAGGTGGGTCGTTCTATCCCGCGTTCAAAGCGCAGGCAGCCTAAGGGTCAAACCGATAGCCAAACCGCGCGATATCCTCCGCGCAATCCTCGGCCAGCATGCCGGCGCTGGCCGGGGAGTAATAGCCCCGATAATCCACACGCCTATCCGAAACGTTCCGCCGTGCAATCGGGCCGAGGGCAAAACCCAGATGTGCCTCCAGAGGGGCGCGATCCTGCGCCAGATGTTCGAGCCGGATAAAGGCCGAGGCGCGTGGCTGCCCCGCAGCGTCGCGCAGAAAAGCGCTTGCTGGCCATAGGCGAAAGGCGGTGCGAGTCTGCGGATGGGCCAGAAACCCGGCAAAATCATGGGTCTTGGCAAGGCCGACCGCGGGATGGGCAAAGCTCTGGGCTCTGAGCCAATGGTAGTAACTGACGGCGCGGTCCCAAGGGTTGCGCACCAGGGTAAAAGTAAAAAACTCCGCCGTTTCCTGCGCCGTCACCAGCCCTTGGATATCGGCCAAAGTCGAATGCTTCCACAGCCGGCCCGCCGTCTTGACCCCCGCCAAACGCCCCTTGCGCGCCCGCGCCTTGGGCGTATCGCCAATCAGAAAATCGTCCTTCGTCGCCCGCGCCTCCAGCGCGAGGCTCAGCGCCGTGCCGCCGGTCTTGGGAATATGGACAAAGATATAGCGCCGCCCGCGCGAGATGATCATCGCAAAACCCCAGGTCCGGCCCAGCCCAAAGATTGCCTCCGGCGGGGATATTTGGACCACGATGAAAGCGCCTTCAATGTGGTCCAAATATCCCCCCCGGAGGGTCTGTCCATGAAAGCAGCGCAGGCCCCGGTCACCTGCTTAGACCGCGTTCGGCAAGGGACGGCCTTCGTCCCAGGCGATGATATTCGCAAGCGCCATCATGCCCATATTCTCGCGCACCTCCAGGGCGGCAGTGCCCAGATGGGGCAGAAGGGTGACGTTTTCCATGGCCATAAACTGGGGCGGAACCGCTGGTTCAAATTCATAGACATCAAGCCCAGCCCCCGCGATCTGACCCGCCTGCAATGCCGCAATCAAGGCCGGCTCGTCCACGACATCGCCGCGCGAGATGTTGATAAACAGTGCCTCGCGGCGCATCTGGGAAAAGGCCTCGGCGTTCAGGAGGTGATAGGTTTCCTTGGAGCCCGGCACGGCCACCACCACGATATCGGCCTGCAACGCCTCGTGCAACGGCACCTGCCGGGCGGGAGCTCCGGGATCGGCGACGACAGATCGGTTGTGGAAAACCACCTCCATCCCAAAACCGAAATGGCAGCGCCGCGCGATGGCCTTGCCGATGCGGCCCATGCCGATGATCCCGACCTTTCGGCCCGTAACATGCAGCCCCAGCATCTGGGTCGGCCCCCAGCCATGCCAATCGCCGCGCCGCAAGATCCGTTCGCCCTCACCCGCCCGGCGGGCCGTCATCAGGATCAGCGTCATGGCGATATCGGCGGTAGCATCGGTCACGGCGCCGGGAGTATTCGTGACAGCGATGCCATGGGCGCGGGCGGCCACGGCATCAATATGGTTATAGCCGACCCCGAAGTTGGCCAGGATACGCGCGCGCGGCGCGGGGACATCGGTGAAAACATCGGGCTGAAACCGGTCGCCGAGGGTGGGCAATACGGCATCATGATCGCGCAGCGCAGCGCGCAGTTCGGCCGGGCTCAGCGCCTCGGTGCTGTCGCGCAGGGTGACGTCAAAGCGGGCCTCGGCGGCGTTCAGCACCTTTTCGGGCATACGCCGGGTGATCAGCAGTTTTTTCAAAAGAGCTTTCCTCCTGGTGGAACATCTATCGAGGGTCCGATGAGCACTACTTCGCCTTGCGCGTCCGGCACGCCCAGCACCAGAATCTCGGACATGAATTTGCCAATCTGGCGCGGCGGGAAATTGACTACGGCCAGCACTTGCCGGCCAATCAGCGTTTCGGGCTGGTAATGCACCGTGATCTGGGCCGAGGATTTTTTCACCCCCAGATCGCCGCCGAAATCCACCCACAGCTTGATCGCCGGTTTGCGCGCCTCCGGAAAGGGCTCGGCCTGCACGATGCGCCCGACGCGGATATCAACCGCGTCAAAATCGGCATAGCTGATCATTGAGACAGCTCTTTGCCGCGCTGGGTGGCGGCGGCCACGGCGCGGGCCATCAGCGGCGACAGGCCGGTACCTTGGTCCATCAGATGCGCCAGCGCCGCCGCCGTCGTGCCGCCCGGCGAGGTGACGTTGATGCGCAATTGCGCGGCGGTATCGGACGAGCGGTAGGCCAGCTCTCCCGCGCCGCAGACCGTGGCGCGGGCCAGTTTCATCGCGACTTCTGCAGGCAAACCCTGCGCCTGCCCGGCCTGCGCCATCGCCTCGATCAGGTGAAAAACATAGGCCGGGCCCGAGCCGGACAGGCCAGTGACGGCGTCAATCTGCGCCTCGCTGTCCAGACGCACCACCTCGCCGACCGCCGCCATCAGCGCCTCGGCCAAATCCAGACCCCTCGCCCCCGCATGCGCATTGCCGACGATCCCGGTAATCCCGCGCCCGACCATTGCAGGCGTGTTCGGCATGGTGCGCACAATCGGGGTGCGGTCCCCAAAAGCCGCCTCAAAACTGGCAATCGAGGTGCCCGCCGCGATGGAAACCATCAGTGTCGTGCCATTGCCCAGCGCCTGCACCGCGGGCAGCGCCGCGCCCATCATCTGCGGCTTGACCGCCAGCAAGGCAACGGCGGGCGCGTGCGGCAATCCCTTGTTCACCTGCACGCCGGTCCCGGCCAGCCAATCGGTTGGATGAGGCTCCAGCACCCAGACGCTGCCCGCCGGCAGCCCCGCCGCGAGCCAGCCCGCCAGCAGCGCCGATCCCATCTTGCCGCATCCCAAAAGCACGAGCCCGTCGCGCGCCACCAGTTCAAACGCCATTCCCAACCTCCTGATATCCGCGCAGGTTAGGCGCGGCGGGGGGCGGCTTCAATGGTGGAAATCGGGTCGCAGGCTGCGCGCGTCAGGCGCGGCCGTAAGCCTCGGCAATTGCGACATGCATGGCCTCAGCGGGGGTTTTATCGCCCCAGGACACCATCTGAAACGCCGGATAAAACCGCTCGGAGGCCAGAACGGCCGCAGAAATCAGCCGGTTGATCTGCTCGGGCCCCGAAATCTGCCCGCCCACAAGGCACAGCCCATAACGCCAGACCATCAGCTTTTGCTCTTCCCAATAGGTAAATGCGCCAGTCCATACCATGTCGTTGCAGCGGTTCAGCAAATCATAAAGCTGCGCGCGGCGGTCCAGCGGCGGTTCCATTTCAAAGGTGCAGATCAGGCGCAGGGTTTCGTCCTGCGGCGACCAGGCGAGGGTCAGGGAATAGGTGCGCCACTGTCCTTCCACCGACATGGCGATCTGATCTTCGGTGACCCGGTCAAACTCCCAAGCGTGTTCATTCGCCAGAGTCTCAACGATATCAATCGGATGAAGGTCGTCATCAAGGAGAAAGTCTGCAGCAAGCCCCATAACCAACCTCATCATAAAGCCGACCCTTGGCATGAAACCACTATCGACTGGGGATCCGGGCAACAAACAGTGGAGCCCGCATCGCTTCTTACTAGATATGGTGTGCCCAAACCGGAAGCCTGTAAAGTGATTTGTCGGAAAATCTTCTGTGGACAAGTGGTCTGTATGTAGCGCGCCACCAGAGTTGGCAGAGAATGACAGCAGAGTCTGCAGCAACGCGAAAACAACTCATTGCAGCAAAGTTCACGTTGAGGTTTGCTCGTGGACCTAATGGTCAAGGGGCGTCAGAATGTCAAAGAAGCTATCAAGCGATGGGGCAGTCGGGCGATCGCGTGCGGCGCCCCGCCCTTCATCTGACGACTTTGTCTCGTACAATTCCGAGCAGCCTAGGGCAGGCCTGGTTCGTTCTACTCCCCTCATCTCTGAGCGCAATGAACGTCCAACGACAGCCCCCGCCGCCCCTGCTTCACAGCCGCCTAAGCCTGTCCGCTGATCGCAAAGTAGAGGCGCTTCTCACGGATACGGTCCGCGCTGAATACTGTCATGACGTCGCCGTATCCGGGGTCGCGGACGTCAACTTCCGTCCACTCCAGCGAGCCAGGTTCGCGAAACCGCGTGACGAAGAGCGCCAATGCGCCATCGGTTCCAAAAACACAGGGACCATTCGGCAACCCCTTGAACCGGTGAATGTCGTCGCTCGCGACCGCAGCGCCATCGTCCAGTATGGCAATCACGGCCGTGACACCGCTTTTCGGGTTGGTCCGAACCGTATCCCAGGCCGTCAGATGCGGATCCGATGTGCTGATCCTCGCCAGCCTCAGGGCCCCCCTCACCCACCACGCCAGCCAGCCCCGCCAGATGATTGCGATCAGGAGCGCGGCAACCAGCCCGGCAAGCTGTGGCAGTGGGCGGTCAAACCCCAAACCGCCGACAAACGTGCTGGCCCCCATGCCGATGGTTGCATAGACGATGATCCCGAACATCGTATCGACGCCCCGATGCGCGCCATCCAGTCCGACATAGGCCAGCCGATGCCCGAGGTATCCCGCAGCCAGCGCAGCAAGAGTCTCCAAAGGCAAGTTCGAGATCGCTTCAATGATGTCCATGTGACCCTCCACCGTCAAAGGCAGCCTATCAAAGACCCGGACGCAACATAACCCGCACAACCGCAGCGCCGTTCAGGCGCACAGATGCAGTCATGGGAACGCAGTTCGCTAATCATGCCGGCACCGTCAATGGCCAGTTCGAAATCAGCAGCTCCGCGCGCTCCGGAGAAGCTCCTGTCGATGCGATCGAATAGGTGGTTTTTACCTCCTGGAATCGGAAACCGGCGAAGGTCTCGCGCACGCCGGGAACGTCGTTCAGCGACAGGATGAACCGCCCTTTAAGGCCCCTTAAAGCCCCCGCTAAATCCTCGAATCGTTCACGGGTAAACAGCGCCTCGCCCCTATAGAGCCAGTGCCATGATCATCGCGTCGGTCAACTTTTCGGTCGGGTAGATGAGTATCTCCCGGATATGGCCGTTCAAGTGGTTCCCTGCGAAATCCCGACCAATGCGAAGGCGAGGGTTTATCAGGGCGAACGTCGGTATGTCCGTGATAGCCGAGGTGTTGATTTTCACCCAGAACTGAGCCGGGTTTTTCACCGAGAAGTGAGCCACCTCTGATTATGGATTTCGTGTCATGCTGTGGTCAAGCTGTGTGTTGTCTCCTTCTTTTTCTTAGCGGCAGATGCGGCAGCTGAGCTGG
>CAIYZT010000092.1 GCA_903930735.1 uncultured Paracoccaceae bacterium
ATCAGCTCCTGAATCAGCACCGTCTTTCCAACACCCGCGCCTCCAAAGAGGCCCGTTTTGCCGCCCTTGACCGTGCGGTGCAGGCCAGCCCGCGCGCGCAATCGATGGTGCCGGGCTATCATCTGGAAGGGCCGTTCCTCAACCCCGCCCCCGGCTTTTGCGGCTGCCATCCCTCTGCTGCCATGATCCCCGCCGATATCGGGCTGGTCGACCGGTTGCGCGCCCCTCTGTCCAAGCCGATCCTGCTGCTGACACTGGCACCCGAACAGGACCATGCACTCGAAGTGATCAGCGCGGCGCGTGCCCGAAAGATCGCGGTTTCGCTCGGCCATTCCGATGCCCGCGCCGCCACCGTCAAACAAGCGATTGCCCAAGGGGCGCGCATGGCCACCCATCTCGGCAATGGCGTGGCGCACCAGATGCACAAATTCGACAATCCGATTGTCGCGCAACTGGTGGAAGACGCTCTTTGGGGCTGTTTCATCGTCGACGGCATTCACGTGCCCAAGGCGATGCTGACAATGCTGTTGCGCACCAAGGGGCTGGAACGCTCGATTCTGGTCACCGATGCGGTCTCGGCGGCAGGAGCCAAAGCGGGCCGCTATCCCTTTGCCGGTTTCTGGGTGGATCGCGGCGAAGACGGTACGGTGCGCGAAAAAGACGCCCCCAATCTGGCCGGTTCCAGCCTGACGATGGATCAGGGCGTCCGCAATCTGGTGGCGTGGGACCTGTGCAGCTTTGACGAGGCCATCATGCTGGCAGCCGACAACCCGCGCAAAGCCTTGGCCGAACAGGGACTTCTGGTGCAAGACCCCGGACTGGTCCGCTGGTCGGACGATCATCGGGTGATCGAGACTGTGTTGAATGGCGAGGTGGTTTTCAAGCGGTAAGCCGGTGACGGCTGGTCGAAGCGCCAAAAAAGACGTGGATGACCGCCACAAGGGCGGTCATGACAGGAGAGCGGGCTGAAATCCCCTCAATCCCTGAAATACTCCGGATGCTGCAACCGCATCTCGCCTGTCAAAGACAGCGAGCGCGAGAGGTGGCCGCGCAGGACCTCTTGGGCCACGGTCGCCTTGCGGGCAGCGATGGCGGTGAAGAGGGCGGTGTGGTCGGCCAGAATTTGTTCGACCTTGCCCGCGCTGGGCAGATGCAGGCGGCGGATGCGGTCGATATGGCCGGTTTGACGGCGCAGCATCGGCCAGAGATCGGGCACGCCTGCGGCCTCGTAAGTCAGCCGGTGGAAGGCCAGATCGGCGGCCATGAAACGGTCGAGATCCTTGCGGCTGGCGATGAATTCCTGCTCCCTCAGGGATTCCTCGAGGGCTGCGACAAAACCACGATCCTCTTTCAAGGCCAGATCGCGGACGATTTCCAGCTCGATCGAGCGGCGCAGAAACTGGGTCTGTTTGGCCTGCGTCAGATCAATCGGGGCGACCAGCGTGGCATGTTGGGGAAACACATCCACCAGCCCCTCGCCCGCCAATTGCTGCAAGGCCTCGCGGATCGGGGTGGAACTCAAGCCGAATTCGGCCTGCAAATCGATGCGCGACAGCACCGTGCCCGGTACAAGCTCCAAAGACAGAATCCGCGCCCGCAAAAGATCACTGACCTGCGGTGCCGCCTGCCGCGAGCGATCCCGCGGCTTGATCAACACCGGACGCGTGCCCTGCCCCTGCGGTTGGTTGTCTGCTGCCATGCCCGAAATTCCCCGTTCTGCCCCCGTCAAACCCTGCCAAGACCCAAATTTGCCCCTGCCAAGCCCTTTGCGCCACACAAGCCGTGCATGATGGCGCAAACACCATTGACCTACTAATACATTAGTGCCTTAATGCGTCAAGGCTTGCGCTGCCCCCTGCCTCCAACCGGAAAGCGGGCGGGGTGGTGCTGGTTTTCGGTTCGGGCTTTGGGTTCGGTCTTTGGGTTCGGTTGAGGGGGCGGCTTTGCCCCCGATCAGGATGCAAAGACCGTGAACAACACCGGGCGCAACAGCGGGCCAAGCAACAAAATTCGGGAGAGACGCGTGACACGGCATTTGAGCGACCATCATCTGACCCCCCTTGCCCCCGATCTGCTGGCGCGGTTGAAAACCATCAGCAGCGGGTCTTTGACCACGGAACTGTTCCGGCGCGGGTTGCGGCAGTGCTTTCTGGTCGGATTGAAGCCGCTCAACCCGAATTGCGCCAAATTTGCCGGTGAGGCCTATACGATGCGCTATATTCCGGCGCGCGAAGATATTGACACTTACGACACCCTGACGCCCTACCCGAACGACAACAATCTGCAATGGGAGGCGGTCGAGCATATCGGGCCCGATCAGGTCTTGGTGATCGACAGCCGCAATGATCTGTCCTCGGCGTCTGCGGGCAATATTCTGGTGACGCGGATGATGAAGCGCGGCGCGGTCGGCCTTGTCACCGATGGCGGCTTGCGAGACGGGCTGGAAATTGCGGCCATGCCCTTTCCCGCCTATGCGCGCGGCGTGGTGGCTTCGACGCGGCTTTCGACCCATCATGCCGCCGATGTGAATGTGCCGGTGGCTTGTGCGGGTGTGGCGGTCTATCCCGGTGATATTGTGGTGGGAGATGGTGACGGCATCACGATCATACCGCGTGCAATGGCGCAAGAGATCGCCGATGCCTGCGAAAAGCGCGACCAGTTCGAGGCCTATGTCGCCTTGCGGATCGAGGCGGGCGAAGGGCTGTATGGCGTCTATCCGCCGACACCCCAGACCCGCGCCGATTACGAGGCGTGGAAACACGCGGGCAGCGACCCCGCC
>CAIYZT010000093.1 GCA_903930735.1 uncultured Paracoccaceae bacterium
CGGCGCTGCTCGATCTGCCGGTGGTCGATGCCGACGGCATGGGCCGCGCTTTCCCTGAAGTGCAGATGACCAGCTTTTTCGCCTATGGTCAGGCCAGCCAGCCCGCCGCGCTGTCGGACGCCGATGGCAACACCCTGATCATCACCCATGCCACCACGCCGCAGATGCTGGAAAAGCTGTTGCGCACCGCGACCGTCGCCATGGGCTGCACCGCCTGCATGACCACCGCGCCGATGACCGGCGATTTCGTGCGGCGTTACGGCGTGGCCCATACCACCAGTCAGGCCTGGACCCTTGGCGACGCCGTGATCCGCGCGCGGCAGGCCAAGACAGACCCCGTCGCCACGATCCTCGTCGAGGCGGGGGGCACTTATCTGATGAAGGGCAAGGTCACCGACATCAGCCGCCGCATCGATGGCGGCTTTGTGCGCGGCGCACTGAGTGTCACCGGGCTTGACGCCGACGCGGGGCGGACCATGGTGATCGACATCCAGAACGAATATCTGGTGGCGAGCGAAGGCGGTACGCGGTTGGCCATGGTCCCTGACCTGATCTGCATCGTTGACAGCGAAACCGGCCGCCCCATCGGCACCGAAGAGCAGCGCTATGGCCTGCGCGTGGCCATCCTGTCGCTGCCCGCCCCAGCCATTCTGCGCACCGAGCCCGCCCTGCGCCTGATGGGCCCGCGCGCCTTTGGCTATGACTTCGACTTTGTGCCCCTTGGCATTTCATCCGAACCCAAACCCGTGGCCGCTTATCAGGCCAGCTGACCCATAACCCTTCAAACCGGGAGACTGCCGTGAATAGACGTGAAGTTCTCAGATCCGCCGCTCTTGTCGCGCTGGCCACGCCCTTTGCGGGCAACCGCTGGACCATGGCCCTGGCGCAAGACGGCGCCCGCATTTTCACCCTCGCCTATCCGACCGGCTTTCCCGACCTTGACCCGGCCACCTCTTTTTCCAATGACGGGGCGGTGCTGGCGAATGTCTATGAAAGCCTGACCCGCTATATCCCCGGCACCGATGGCGCCCCTGCAACGGTAAATCCGCTTTTGGCCGAAAGCTGGGAAACCTCGGCCGATGGTCTGACTTGGACCTTTCGGCTGCGCGCCGGAGTCAAATTCCATGATGGCAGCGATCTGACGGCCGAGGCGGTGAAAGGCTCGATCGAGCGGACCATCACCATCGCGGGCGGGGCGGCCTTTATCTGGTATGCGGTCACTGGCATTGCTGCGCCCGATCCGCAAACCGTGGTCTTCACCCTGTCCTCGCCCCAACCGCTCGATGTGATCGCGGCCTCGGGTTTTGCCGCGTGGATCATCAGCCCGGCGGCCTTGGACAAGGACAACGCCTGGTTCAACGCGGGCAATGGCGCCGGCACCGGCCCCTTCACGCTTGACCGCTATGAACCCGGCCAGCGCGTCATCCTGAACCGGTTTGCGGGTTACTGGGGCGGCGCGCCCGAGGGCGGGTTTGACACCGTCGCCTTTGAGATCGTCGAAGACGCCGTCCTTGACCAAAGCATGATCGAGGGCGGTCAGGCGGATTGGACATACGGCCTGCCTTACGAAAACCTTGAGGCGTTGCAGGCCAACCCCGATCTTTCTGTGCTGGTGAACCCGTCGTTCGAAACCCTGTTCGGCATGTACAACACCAAACGCGCGCCGCTGGACCGGCCCAAGGTGCGCCAGGCCCTGTCGCTGGCCTTTCCCTATGACGATGTGATTATGGCTGGCACCTCGGGTATGGGGTCCCGGGCGATGGGGGTGATCCCCAATGGCATCTGGGGCCACGACCCCGCAGCGCCGGTTCCGAACACCGACCTCGACGCCGCCCGAGCCCTTTTGGCCGAAGAAGGGCTAGCGGACAGCGGGCTGGAACTGGTTATGACCTATGCCACCTCTGATCAATTGGAATCCACGGCGGGCGAGTTGTGGAAGGCCAATCTGGCGCAACTGGGCATCACCCTGACCCTGCAACCCATGGCATGGGAGGCGCAGTGGCAACTGGCCAAGGCCGATCCGGCCACGGCGCAGGACATCTTCGTGATGTATTGGTGGCCAACCTATGTGACCCCCTATGACTATCTGCTGAACCTCTTTCACAGCGAGGAAAGCCCGGTCTACAACCTCGGCTATTACGCCAACCCGGCCTTTGACGCCCTGATCGACGAGGCAGCCACCCTGTCCGGCACCGACCGCGCCCGCGCCGAGGCGATGTTCATCGAAGCGCAGCGGATGGTCATTGCCGATGCGGCGGCGGTGTTCATGCTGGACAAGCCCAACATCCATATCATCCGGTCCGACATTAAAGGTTACAAAGACAATGCGGCCTATGGCCATGTCGTCTTTGTCAATGATTTGAACCGCTAGAACGGGGGCGGCGCGCCGATGGATCTTGCAAGATACATCCTGCGGCGCGCCCTTTTGTCGGCCTTCGTGGTCATGGGTGTGACCTTTCTGGTCTTTGTCGTGGCGCAGGTGGTGCCTTCGGACCCGGCGGCGCTGTATGCCGGGCCGCGCCCCAATGCCGAGCAGATCGAAAAGGCCCGCGTCACGCTGAACCTTGACGCGCCGCTGCCCGAACGCTTTGCCCGGTTCGCGGTGTCGATGGCGACAGGGGATTTCGGCGTGTCCTACAAATCGCGCCGCCTGATTTCGCAGGACCTGCGCGTCTACCTGCCCGCCACGCTGGAACTGGCGGTGTCTTCAACCCTTCTGGCCCTGCTGATCGGCATTCCCGCAGGCGTCGCCACCGCCGCAAGGCAAGGGTCATGGGGCGACCGGTTGGGCAGTCTGGGATCGATCCTTGCCGTGGCGATGCCGACCTTCTTTTTCGCCATGCTGCTGCAGATGATCTTTGCCAGCTGGCTTGGAATTCTGCCCCTGTCGGGCCGCCTGTCGCGGGAGATTTCCATTTCCGATCCCTTGCCCTTTATCACCGGCTTCAACCTGATTGACGCGATGCTCGCCGGACGCCCGCAAGTCTTTGTCGACGCGCTGTGGCACCTGATCCTGCCCGCGCTGACGCTCGCCGCCTATCCGGCGGGCATCGCCATGCGCCTGACCCGCTCGGCCATGATCGACATCCTGTCGCGCCGCCACATCACCGCCGCCCGCGCCCTTGGCCTGCCCGAGCGGCGGATTCTGTACGGCCATGCCCTGCGCAACGCGGTCGGCCCCGCGCTGACCATGATCGGCCTGTCCTTCGCCTTCGCCCTGACCGGCTCGGTTCTGGTCGAGATCATCTTCGCCTGGCCCGGCCTTGGCCGCTATGTCTCCGACTCCATCCTGTCCAAGGATTTCCCGGTGATAGCGGCGGCCACGCTGGTCGTCACCGTCTGCTATGTGCTGATGAACCTTGTGATCGACCTGACCCAAGCCGTGGTCGATCCCCGCGTGGCGCTGAAATGAGCGTTCTGCGCCGTCTTGGCCTTGGCGGGTCACTGGGTCTGGCGGTCATCCTGACCTTTGCCCTTCTGGCCGTCGCCGCCCCCCTACTCGCCCCCTATCCTGGCCAAGGCATGGGCGATCCCAATGTCACCGCCAAGCTGACCCCCCCCTCGGCGGAGTTCTGGCTGGGCACCGATCATCTTGGCCGCGACCTGCTTAGCCGGGTGATCTATGGCACGCGGGTGTCCATGTCGGCGGGCCTGATGATCGTCGCCGTCTCGCTGCTGGTCGGCCTGCCGGTCGGCCTTCTGGCGGGCTATTTCGGCGGTTGGGTGGACGAGGCGCTGATGCGCGTTACCGATGTTTTTCTGGCCTTTCCGGCGCTGTTGCTGGCCGTTCTGATGGCTGCCGCGCTGGGGCCCGGCCTGCTAAACAGCATCGTCGCGGTGTCGGTCACCTGGTGGCCCTGGTATGCCCGCATGGCAAGGGCCGAGGTGCTGGTGCTGCGCGGCCAGCCCTATGTCGAGGCCGCCCGGCTGATGGGCGTCTCGCATCCCCGCATCCTGATCCGCCACATCCTGCCCGGCGCCGCCCGCCCGCTGCTGGTGCAGGCAGCCCTCGATTTCGGCCCGGCCCTGCTGACCGCCTCAGCCCTGTCCTTTCTTGGCCTTGGCGTGCTGCCCCCCACCGCGGACTGGGGCAAGATGGTCGATGAGGGGCGCAAGTTTTTTCCCGACCGCTGGTGGGTTTCCACCGCGCCCGGCGTCGCGATTTTCCTTCTGGCGCTGGCTTTCAGCGTCCTTGGCGATGCGCTTCGTGGCCGCGAGGGGGGCAAACGTGATGACCCTTCTTGAGATCAAAGCGCTGTCGGTCACCTTCCCCTCCAATACCGGCCCGGTTCAGGCGGTCCGCCGCGTTGATCTGCAAATCGAACGCGGCTCCATCCACGGGCTGATCGGCGAATCGGGCTGCGGCAAGACGATGACCGGCATGGCGCTGCTCGGCCTTGCCCCGCAAGGCGCGCGGATCGCGGCGGATGTGTTCCGCTTTGACGGAATGGACCTGACGACCCATGCCGCGAGCCTGCGGGGCCGCCGCATCGCGCTCATCTCCCAAGACCCCGCCGCCGCGCTGAACCCGGTGCTGACCATCGGCCGCCAGATGGACGATGTCCTGCGCACCCACAGCGCGCAGCCCAAGGCCGAACGCCGGGTGGCGGCGGTCGCCCTTTTGACAGCGACCGGGCTTGCGGGGCCTGAACTCCTGCTCAAACGTTATCCGCACCAGTTGTCGGGCGGCATGCAGCAGCGGGTAGTAATCGCGCAGGCGCTCGCGACCGGCGCCGACTTTCTGATCGCGGACGAGCCGACAACTGCCCTTGACGTGACCGTCGGCGCGCAGGTTCTGGCGCTGTTGCGCAAACTGGTGGCCGAACGCGGCCTGACCGTGCTGATGATCACCCACGACATGGACGTCGTCGCGGCGGTCTGCGACCGCGCTACCGTTCTTTACGCCGGCCTGTCGGTGGAAGAAGGCCCGGCCCGCGCGATCCTGACCCATCCGCGCCACCCCTATGCCGCCGCCCTGCTTGCCGCCCTACCCGATGCCGTCCCGCACGGCCAAAGGCTCGCGGCGATCGAGGGGCGGATCCCGTCACCCACCCAGCCAATCACCGGCTGCGCCTTTGCCCTGCGCTGCCCTTCCGTGATGCCCGTCTGCCACGAAGTCCCGCCGCCCCGGCGCGGTGGCAGCGATCACGGCTGGCTTTGCCATCTGGACGGGCAGGCGCCATGACCGCCCCCCTCCTTCACGTTCAAGACCTTGTTGTCCGCTACAAACCGCGCGGGCTCTTCGCGCAGGCCCCGCCGCCCGCCGTGAACCGCGTCAGCCTTAGCCTGCCTGAAGGGGCCACTTTGGGCGTGGTCGGCGAATCCGGCTCGGGCAAAAGCAGCCTCTTGCGCGCCATCCTGCGGCTGGTCCCGGCCGAAAGTGGCTCCATCACCTTTGGCGGCGCCGATTGGCTGTCTCTGCGCGGCCCGGAACTGCGCCTCGCGAGGCAGGGCATTGGCGTCGTCGCACAAAACCCGTTTCTGTCGCTTAGCCCGCGCCTGACCATCGCACAGATCCTGTCCGAACCGCTGCTGGCGCGCGGCGACCGGCCCGGCCCTGACATGGTTGCCCAGACCGCCGCCCTCTTGTCCCGTTGCGGCCTGCCCCCCGATTTCCTGCCCCGCCGCGCGCGCGAATTGTCTGGCGGTCAGGCCCAGCGCGTGGCAATCGCCCGCGCCCTTGCCCTTGGCCCCCGCCTTTTGGTGCTGGACGAGCCGACCTCGGCGCTGGATGTCTCGGTGCAGGCGCAAATCCTGAACCTTCTGATGGACCTAAAGGCCGATTTCGGCCTGTCGATGCTGTTCGTTACCCATAACCTGAAGGTGGTGGCCCATATCTCGGATCTGCTAATGGTCATGCATCAGGGCGAGGTGGTCGAATCCGGCAGGGCCGAAAGCGTTATTGCCGATCCGGCCCAGCCCTATTCGCGGGCGCTTATGGGGTTCAGGCCGCGGCCCTGACACTATCGGGTCAGGCGCGCGGCCGGGTGTTGTCGGGGTCATGGACCGGATGCGCTAGCACGGTGGCGCTGACCATACGGCCCAAAAGATCGACCTCCAGCAGGGTGCCGGGGGCGGCGAGACCCGGTTCGATATAGCCAAAGGCCAACGAGCGGGCGGTGAAATGCCCGTAGCCGCCCGAGGTCAGCACGCCCACGCGGCGGCCCTGATGCAGGATGGCTTCGCCGCCCCGCGCGTCATTGTCCATCGGGGCGGCATCGGGAGAGGTCAGCTCGACATATACGAGCCGTGAGTCCAGCGCCTGACCCTGCCGCGCCGCCGTGGCGTCGCGGCCGCGGAAATCACCTTTGGCGGGGACAAAGAAGCGTTCCATGTCGGCTTCGAGCAGAGTGATCTCGTTGGTCATCTCGGCGCCCCAGCCGCGATAGCCCTTTTCCATACGCATCGAGTTGATCGCATAGAGCCCGACGTTGGTCCCGCCAAGCGGCTTGGCCGAAGCCCAAACCGCCCGATAAAGCGCGGCCATCTGGTCGCGGGGTCCATGCAATTCCCAGCCAAGCTCGCCCACATAGTTCACCCGCAACGCGCGCAAAGGCACGCCCGCCAGGGTGATCTGCTGCGCGGTCAGCCAGCGGAAATCCGCATTGCCAAGGCTGGCCTGGGTCAGGGGTTGCAGCACGTCGCGGGCCTTGGGACCGGCAACCACAAGCACGCCGATCTCGTCGGTGACATTGCGAATCGTGACCTGCTCATCAGCCCGTTTCAGACCGGTAAGGTGGTCAAAGTCGCGCATCTCGGCGCTGATCGAGGACAGTAGGTAAAAGTGGTCCTCGCCCAAACGCGTGACGGTGAACTCGGTCTCGATCCGCCCGGCTTCGGTCAACAGATGGGCAAGGGCGATGCCGCCGATCTTGCCGGGCAACTTGTTGGCGAGAATGCGGTTCACGAATGCCCCGGCGTCCGGCCCGCTGACATCGTATTTGGCAAAGCTGGACAGGTCGGCAAGGCCGACACGTTCTCGCATCGCACGGCATTCCTCGGCCACCCGCGCGAAGGTCTCGTTTCGGCGGAAACCGGGGGTTTC
>CAIYZT010000094.1 GCA_903930735.1 uncultured Paracoccaceae bacterium
ATGCGTGAAACCATCCCGCAGGAATGGACAAAATTCCGCGACAAGGTCTCAGACAACTTCCGCGTCATAACCCACGAAAACTTTCGGGTTTTGAAGTAGGAGCGGTATAGCTGTGATAGGCGGTATTTTAGTCAAGGCGCAGGTGAATTTTCACCCAGGCGCAAGGGCCCGCACCACCCGGTCACGCCCGTCCATATCCTGAAGCAGATCCAGCACCGAAAACCCTTGCGCGCGCAGCAAATCCATCACCGCCGCGCCCTGCGTCGACCCGATCTCCAGCAGCAACCGCCCGCCCGGCAACAGATGCCGCCCGGCCCCCGCCGCGATCGCGCGATAAGCGTCCAGACCATCACCGCCGGGGCTGAGCGCCATCAGCGGCTCGTGCAGCCGCACCTCCGGCTCCAGATCCGGCATCTCATCCGCCGTGATATAGGGCGGGTTCGAGACGATCAGATCGTAGTGCCCCGTCAATTTTTCAAACCAGTTTCCCACCGCGAATTTCGCCCTCGCCCGCAACCCCAGCCGCTCGGCATTGCGTTTGGCGACGGCAAGCGCGGCGGGCGAAAGGTCGATCCCATGGCCGGTCGCTTCGGGCATGAAGGTCAGGCAAGACAGCAAAATCGCGCCCGAGCCGGTGCCCAGATCCAGAACTTTGCCAAAAGGCTGGCTCAGCGCCGCCTCGACCAGCACCTCGGTTTCGGGGCGCGGATCCAGCACATCGGGGGTCACGACAAAGGTCAGCCCCCAAAAAAGCCGCTCGCCCAGGATCTGCGCAACCGGCTGACGCCGCGCCCGCGCCGCAATATGGGATTGAAACCGCGCCTCGGCCAGCGGCAGCAGATCGTCCTGCAAATGCAGGGTCAAACGGTCGGCCCCGAGCCCCATCGCGTCCGCCAAAAGCACGCGCGCGTCGCGGGCCGCATCCTCGATCCCGGCCCCCCGCAGCAGCGGGATCGCCGCGCGAAGCGCATCGGCGCCGGTCAAGGGGGGGCGCTCCAAAAGGCTCATCCCTCCATCTCCGCCAGCTTTTCAGCCTGATCATGGGTCGTCAGCGCATCGATAATAGCCGTAAGATCGCCCGCCATGATCTGCGCCAGCGCATAAAGCGTCAGGTTGATCCGGTGATCGGTCATACGCCCCTGCGGAAAGTTGTACGTCCGGATCCGTTCCGACCGATCGCCAGAGCCAACCTGCGATTTACGCTCGGCCGCGCGGGCATCGGCAATGCGCAACCGTTCCATCTCAAAGAGGCGCGCGCGCAGGACCTGCATCGCGATCTCCTTGTTGCGGTGCTGCGATTTTTCCGCCGAGGTCACGATCATACCGGTCGGCAAATGGGTGATACGCACCGCCGAATCCGTGGTGTTGACATGCTGCCCGCCGGCGCCAGAGGCGCGCATGGTGTCGATGCGAATATCGCTCGCGGGGATGTCGATGTCGACCTCTTCGGCTTCGGGCAGAACCGCCACAGTCGCCGCCGAGGTATGCACCCGCCCCTGCGCTTCGGTTTCGGGCACGCGCTGCACCCGGTGCACGCCCGATTCGTATTTCAGCCGCGCGAAAACGCCCACCCCTTGGACATGGGCGCTGACCTCTTTGATCCCACCCAGATCGGAATATTGCTGTTCGAGAATCTCGAATTTCCAGCCCATTTTCTCGGCATAGCGCTGGTACATCCGCAACAGATCCGCCGCGAACAGCCCCGCCTCATCGCCCCCGGTTCCGGGCCGGATCTCCAAAATCGCGGGCCGCGCATCGGCCGCATCCTTGGGCAAGAGGGCCAGCCGCAGACTATGCTCCAACGCCTCCAAAGCCGCGCGGAGCCGCGGCAGCTCCTCTTCGGCAAGCGGCCGCATCTCGGGATCGCTCATCATCAGCTGCGCTTCGGCGATGTCATCCAAGGCCTGCCGATAGGCCGCAATCTCGCTGGCCACCGGTTTCAGATCGGAATATTCGCGCGACAAGGCCACGATTTCGGACGAGCCCGCGCCCGACGAAAGCTTTGCCTCAACGAATTCAAAGCGCTGAGTGATCTGGGCAAGCGTATCTAGCGGCACCATAAGCGCATTGGTCCTTCACCGAACAGCACCACTTGCCATTCATCTGTCCAAAAATATCCCCGCCGCAGACCTCACCTACCGGCAAGGCCCACCGGCAAAGAGCTGTTAATCCAGCGCCAACCGGCTGACAACCGCCACAACCTCGGGCTTCTTGCCAATCTCTTCGACGCAGACCTGCCGCACGATGCGCTTGATCGCCTCGTCCAGCTTGCCATCATCCGACAAAACCTTTTTCCCGGCGCCTTCCAGAAAGTCGGTCAAATCGGCTTCCAAAGTCTCGGACAAAGACCGCCCGCCCTTGCCCAGATCGGGCAGACCCAGCGTTTCGACCCAAGCATCGCCCAAAGGCGCGTCCTGCTCGTCCAGAATAAGCGTGACGATCACAAGACCATTCAGCGCCAGCCGGATCCGGTCGCGCACCACGCCGTCCGTCGCCCCGACCAGAACCGAGCCGTCCAGATAAACGCGGCCGGTCTCGATCTTTTCAGCGATCACCGGCACGTCGCCGGTCAGATCGGCCATCGAGCCATTGGTCACCACGATCGAGGCAATCCCGGACTCATGCGCGAGTTTCATATGCTCACGCAGATGCCGATGCTCGCCGTGCATCGGGATCACCATATCGGGCAGAAAGGTGCGGTGCGCGTGCTCCAGATCGGGGCGGTTGGCGTGGCCCGAGACGTGGTATTTGCCGCCCTGATCATCAATGATCTCAACGCCCTTTTCGGACAGGGCATTCACAATTTTCGAAACGCCGCGCTCGTTGCCCGGAATGACTTTGGAGGAGAACAGGAAAGTATCCCCCTCGCGCAGCTCCATCCCAAGATATTTGCCGCGGCTCAAAGCGGCCGAGGCTGCCCGCCGCTCGCCCTGCGAGCCGGTGACCAAGAGCATCAGGTTGCGGCGCGGAATATCCACTGCCTCCTCAATAGAGACGGTGCGCGGGAAATTGGTCAAAACGCCGGTTTCCTGCGCGACCGAAACCATACGCTTCATCGCCCGGCCCAGAAGACAAACCGTGCGGTTGGCGGCAACGGCAGCCTCTGACAGCGTCTTCAAACGCGCCACGTTCGAGGCAAAGGTCGTGGCCACGACCATTCCATAGGCGCCTTTGATAAGCTCGGTCAAAGGCACGCCAAGGGTTGATTCCGAACGTCCCTCATGGGCGGAAAACACATTGGTGCTGTCGCAGGCAAAGACCTTGACCGGCGATTCAGCAGCGACCTCGGCCATGATGGCCTCGTCCCAAGCCTCGCCGACCACGGGACTGGCGTCGCGCTTGAAATCGGCGGAGTGGATGATGCGGCCAGCGGGCGTGTCGATGATGATCATCGCGGATTCGGGGATCGAATGGCTGACCGGCAGGAATTGCACGGTAAAGGGACCAATCTCGACCTTGGCGGGGCGCGCGGCGACGGTGGTGATCGCGTCCTTGGGCAGGCCCGCCTCTTCGAATTTCAGCCGGCCAAGCGCGGCGGTGAATTTGCGGGCATAGACCGGCTTTCGCAGGCTCGGCCACAGATGCGGCAGCGCGCCCAAGTGGTCCTCATGGCCGTGGGTGATTACGATTCCGTCCAACCGGTCGACATTGGCAATCAGCCAGCGGATATCTGGCACGATCACATCGACGCCGGGGCTGCTGTCCATATCGGGAAAAGCCACGCCCAGATCGACCAGCAGAAGCCGCTCTTTTCCGGGGCGGCCATAGCCGTAAACATAGGCATTCATGCCGATCTCGCCGGCACCGCCGAGAGGTA
>CAIYZT010000095.1 GCA_903930735.1 uncultured Paracoccaceae bacterium
CGCGCAAACGCGCGAGGATGTGCTCAAGGGCCTCGAAGAGGCCGATCGCGGATTTGCCGATCTGGTGCGCAAGGCCATCTTTACCTTTATTCACATCCCCAAACGCCTGCTCGCGCGCGATGTGCCCAAGGTGGTGCGCATCGTCGATCAGGCGGCTTTGGTCACCGCCCTTGCCGCCGGACAAAGCCAGCCCGACCTTGCGCCGGCGGTTGACCATTTCCTGTCCAACATGTCGCAGCGCATGGCGCAGGGCCTGCGCGAGGAGATGACGGCGCGTGGAAAGCCGCGCGACAAGGATGCCGAAGACGCCATGACCACTGTCGTCAGTGCCATTCGCCAGCTGGAGGCGGCGGGTGAGTTGGTGCTGGAAAAAGACGAAGACTAGCCCGGCCGCAGCAAAGCGCAGCTTTCCCTTTGCCGCGCCCTTCTCTAGGGTCCGCCCCAGACAAGGGGGCGTATTGAGTGGAATTTTCACGCGAACAGGACAATCGCAAGGGCATCCTGCTGCTGCTTTTGGCCGTGGCGACCTTTACCTCGATGGATGCGGTTGCCAAGGCATTGCTGGACACCTATCCCGCATCTCAGATTGTCTGGATAAGATTTTTTGGACAATTGCTGGCCGTCACGCTGATCCTGCGCACCCAGCTTCCCAAGCAGGTACGCACCGCCTTTGCGCTGATCCACCTGCTGCGCTCCGCCACCCAATTCGGCGCAACCATCTTTTTCTTTTTGTCCCTGACCTATATCGGCCTGACCGAAGCCACCGCGATTGCCGACATTAACCCCATGCTGATCACCCTCGGCGCAGCCCTGTTTCTAGGCGAGCGTCTGACCGCCGCGCGGATCATCGGAGTGGTGGTCTCCGGCATCGGCGCGATCATCGTGATCCGCCCCGGCGCCGAGATCTTCACCCCCGGCGCGATCTTTCCGCTCCTCTGCGCGTTTTCCTACGCCGCGAGCGCGCTTTTGACCCGCCATATCGGCCCCAGAGAAAGCCCATGGGCGGCGATGTTCTATGCCGCCCTGTTTGGCACGCTGGTTGCCGGCGCGGCGATGCCCATTGTCTGGGTGCCGGTCGAGATGGCGGATGTGCCCCTGTTTCTGGCCATCGGCTGCCTTGGAACCGCCGCACAGCTGGCACTGATCCGCGCCTATTCGGTCGCCGAGGCCGCCGCCATCGCCCCTTATTCCTATTGCAGCATCCTTTTTGCCTCGGTCTACAGCCTGTTCTTCTTTGGCGAAGTTCCCGACTTGATCACTGGGATCGGCATTCTTGTGATCGTCGGATCCGGGCTTTATGTCTGGTTGCAGGAAAAGCCGGCGACCGGCCGCGCATCATAGGGCCCGCCATGCCGAAACCCCTCAAAACGCGCGCTTCGGCTATCTATTGGCTGCAGAACCTGTTTCTACGCGGCCTTTTTGGCGCGCTTTTGGCCCTGCCCTACCGGCAGCGGATCCCACTCGCCGGCTGGTGTGTCGCCTATCTGGTGGCACCCCTCGCCGGATATCGCCGCCGCGTTCGGGAAAATCTGGCCCGGATCTGGCCCGAAATGCCCCCAGCACAGCGCAAGCGCCTTGAAACCGAGGTCCCCGCCAATGTTGGCCGCACCCTGATAGAGATTTACTCCGGCGCGGAATTTGCGGCGCATGTCAAAGATACCCCCGTGCTGGGCGAAGGCTTTGCCGCCATCCTGCAGGCCCGCGCCCTGGGTCAGGGCGTGATCCTCGTCGCCGGTCATTTCGGCAATTACGACGTGATCCGGGCGCATCTTGCGGCGCGCGGCCATCCAATAGGCGCCCTCTTTAACCCGATGCGCAACCCCTATTTCGACGCCCAGTACCGCAAGACGATCGGCGCGATCTCGCAGCCGATGTTCGCGCGCGGGCGACGAGGCCTTGCAGAAATGGTGCAGTTTTTGCGCGGCGGCGGCATGATAGGCATGATGATCGACCAGCATATGTCGCGCGGGCGGGATCTGACTTTCTTCGGCCACACCGCCCGCACTGCCCTGTCTGCAGCCGAAATGGCGATCAAATACAATCTGTTACTGGTGCCGGTGAATGCCGTTCGCCAGCCCGATGGCCTCAGCTTTCAGATCATCGTCGACAGGCCGATTGCACACGGCGAAGCCGCGCAAATGACGCAAGGCCTGAACGATAGCCTAGAGGCGCTGGTGCGCCAGCACCCGGAGCAATGGTTCTGGATTCACCGCCGCTGGCGCCAGCCGAAATAGCCCGGCGCCTCAGGGCACCAAAGCCGCTGCCACCACCTGCCCCATATTCGCCAGCTGCAGCAAAATCGCCGCTTCGCCATTGCCCGAAATGTTGGCTTTCATCGCCAATGGCCCAGAGCCGTTCCATTGCCCGACCGAGGTGACACTGGTCACCGTATTGACATAGCGCACCGTGCTGCCGGCGTTTTCGCCGTGCAGGATATCCACCGAAACGTCGGGCGTATAGCGCACCAGCAGCACCTCGATGGGGCCCTCCAGCGCGCCAAGCCCCTTGCCCGAAATGGTCAATTTGCCGCCCGCGCGGGTTACGCTGACCTCGGCCAATGCCGGTTGGTTCATATGCGCCATAATCGCCGAGGTCACCGCCTGGTTATTGGAGCCCACCATCTGATCCACACCGTTCACCACCGCCTGGGGCGTATAGATCATCCGCTCGCCCCAGGCCGCCGCATAGGCTCGTTGCCGATCGGTATTGGCCGCGCTGCCCAGCTCGTCCTTCCAACCCAAATAGTCCCAATAATCCACATGGAAGGCCAAGGGTAGGATGCCGGGATTGGTGGCCAGCTCTGCCAGCACCTCATCTGCTGGCGGGCAGGACGAACAGCCTTGCGAGGTAAAAAGCTCCACCACAACCAAATCGTCACTTGCTTTCGCCATAATCGGCAAGGCAATGGCAAGGACAGTCAAGGCTTTGATTAAATGCCGCATGCGTATTGACCTTATGTTTGCTGATAAACTTCTACCCCTGCGGCGCCAAAAGTGCCAATCAACCAATTGCGATCTTTCGGCGGGTAATGTTCACGTTGGCTTTACCTTGAGCGCCTATTTTGTCCAGACATTGCGTCTGGATTTTCGGCATACAATGGCATACAATGGAATCAAGCTACCGAGATTCTCTTGCGTGGGCGTTAACCATAAGGCACACCCGCCAGATCCAACCCTTTCAGGAGGACCACATGACCGTCACCGCCGGACACGATGCCGCCCGCACCCGCAAGAGCCTGACCGCGGGCGGACAGACGGTTTCCTACTACTCGATCCCGGCAGCAGAGGCCGCGGGCCTGGGCGAATTTTCCCGTCTGCCCGCCGCGTTGAAGGTCGTTCTTGAAAACATGCTGCGCTTTGAGGACGGCAAGACCGTCTCGCTGGACGATATTCGGGCCTTTTCCGATTGGGGCAAACTGGCGGGCAAGAACCCGCGCGAAATCGCTTACCGCCCGGCGCGGGTGCTGATGCAGGATTTCACCGGCGTTCCGGCCGTGGTCGACCTCGCGGCGATGCGCGACGGGATCCTGGGGCTCGGCGGCAGCGCTCAAAAGATCAACCCGCTTAATCCGGTCGATCTGGTCATCGACCATTCTGTTATGATCGACGAATTCGGCACACCCCGCGCCTTTCAGGCCAATGTGGACCGCGAGTACGAGCGGAATATGGAGCGATACGTTTTCCTGAAATGGGGTCAGAAAGCGTTCAACAATTTCCGCGTGGTGCCCCCCGGCACCGGGATCTGCCATCAAGTGAACCTGGAATATCTGGCCCAGACCGTCTGGACCGATACCGACCAGAACGGAGATCTAGTCGCCTACCCCGATACGCTTGTTGGCACCGACAGCCATACGACCATGGTCAACGGCCTCGCCGTTCTGGGCTGGGGCGTCGGCGGGATCGAGGCTGAGGCCGCGATGTTGGGCCAGCCCGTTTCCATGCTGATCCCCGAAGTGGTCGGTTTCAAACTGACCGGCCATATGACCGAAGGCACGACGGCCACCGATCTGGTGCTGAAAGTCGTGCAGATGCTGCGCAAGCACGGCGTGGTGAACAAATTCGTGGAATTCTATGGCGAGGGGCTCGACCGTCTGCCCTTGGCCGACCGCGCCACCATCGCCAACATGGCGCCAGAGTACGGCGCGACCTGCGGCTTTTTCCCGATCGACGGCGAGACGATCCGCTATCTGCGCGGCACGGGGCGCGAAGAGTCCAGAATTGCGCTGGTCGAGGCCTATGCACGCGCCAATGGAATGTGGCGCGATGCGTACTATGACCCTATCTATACCTCGACCCTGCACCTCGACATGGGCACCATCGTGCCCGCTATCTCAGGCCCCAAGCGCCCGCAAGACTACCTGCCGCTGACCGATGCCAAAGCCTCCTTCGCCCGCGAAATGGCGGGGTCATTCGCCCGCCCGCAAGGCGTCGACGTGCCGGTTCAGGGCCATAGCTTCTCGATGTCCTCGGGCAAGGTCGTTATCGCTTCCATCACCTCCTGCACCAATACCTCCAACCCCTATGTAATGATCGGGGCCGGGCTCGTCGCCCGCAAAGCCCGCGCTTTGGGTCTGAAATCAAAGCCTTGGGTAAAAACCTCGCTCGCACCCGGATCGCAAGTCGTCTCTGAATACCTGGAGGCGGCAGGTCTGCAAGAGGATTTGGACGCGATCGGCTTCAACCTTGTCGGCTATGGCTGCACCACCTGCATCGGCAATTCGGGGCCGCTGGACCCGGCCATTTCCGCCGCGATCACCGAGGGCGATCTGGTCGCCGCAGCCGTTCTGTCCGGCAACCGCAACTTTGAAGGCCGCATCAGTCCCGACGTGCGCGCAAATTACCTCGCCAGCCCGCCCTTGGTGGTCGCCTATGCGCTGGCGGGCGATATGAATATCGACATCACGACCGAGGCTTTGGGCATCGGCACCAATGGCCCGGTTTATCTGCGCGATGTCTGGCCGACGAACAAGGAAATCGCCGATCTGGTCAATGCGACCGTGACGCGCGAGGCGTTTCAGAAACGCTATGCCGATGTCTTCAAGGGCGACTCCAAATGGCAGGCGGTCGAGATCACCGATAGCGAGACCTACGATTGGCCCGCCTCCTCGACCTATATCCAAAACCCGCCTTATTTCAAAGGCATGTCAAAAACGCCGGGGGTGATTTCCAATATCTCGGGCGCGCGGATTCTGGCACTGCTGGGCGATATGATCACCACGGACCATATCTCGCCTGCGGGCAGTTTCAAAGCCGGCACGCCCGCAGGCAAGTATCTGGGCGACCGGCAAGTTCCAGTGTCGGAGTTCAACTCCTACGGTGCGCGGCGCGGCAATCATGAAGTGATGATGCGCGGCACCTTTGCGAATATCCGGATCAAGAACGAGATGCTAGAAGGCGTTGAGGGCGGCTATACCAAAGGTCCGGATGGGACGCAGACCTCGATCTATGACGCTTCCATGGCCTATCAGGTCGCGGGCACGCCCTTGGTGATCTTTGGCGGCATTGAATATGGCGCGGGTTCCAGCCGCGACTGGGCGGCAAAGGGAACGGCACTTTTGGGGGTCAAAGCGGTAATTGCCGAGAGCTTTGAGCGTATTCATCGCTCCAACCTCGTCGGTATGGGGATCATTCCATTCGAGTTTACCGGCGGGCAGACGCGCAAGAGCCTTGGCTTGATCGGGGATGAGATAATCTCAGTCGAGGGTCTGGACGGCGATCTGAAGCCGCTGTCAAACGTGGATTGCCACATCGCCTATGCCAATGGATCGCGCAGGACCATTCAGATCCGTTGCCGCATCGATACCGAGATCGAGATCGAATATGTCGAGCATGGCGGCGTGCTGCACTATGTTTTGCGCAACCTCGCGGCCTCTTGATCGGCTCCAAGCGCTAAAGCGGATTGCCTTAAATCTGATGCAGATTGAAGGCAATCAAAGACCAGCACAGGCCGGGAATATTGCGGTTGCGCTCAATCGGGTGAAGCTGGTTGAGAGCAAAACGGCCTGAGATCTCGAAACAGATTGGTAAACAAGCAAATGCCCAGATCCTTCGGGCCTTTTATTTTTGTTAACGATCCGTTGCTAAACAGAGCCCAGTCAAACCAAGTGGACCAGCGTCATGCAAAAATCCCTGCCGCCCCTCGCCCCGCCGGAAACACAGGTATCTGCACCTCAGATGAATGGCCAAAACCGCCTCTCATTTGAGATCTTGTTGATCGCTGCGGCCATTTTGGTGCTCTTTTTAGGCTAAGGTTGCGCGGTGACGTCATGGCCATAGAGCCAGTCAAACCGTGACAGGGCGAGTCCGGGCGCAAGACGGCCGAAAACGCGCAATCCTAGATGCGCAAAGGCCCGCAGTGGCTCGCGCAGATGATAGGCCCGGGCCGAACCATTCGCCGCAGCAACCGCCCGCTGCGCCCGGCCCAAACGCGCCGTCTGATAGGCGCTCAATGCCGCCTGCATGCCAGCACCCCTGTCCAATTCGCGGGCCAGCACAAAAGCGTCTTCGAGCGCCAGACACGCCCCCTGCGCAAGGAAAGGCAGCGTTGGATGCGCCGCATCCCCCAAGATCGCAACCCCGCCCGAGGCCGTCGCCCTGCCCCAGCTTTGCGCCACCTCATGGCGAAACAGCCCCCAAAGCCCGACCTCGCCCACTTGGTCCAGCCAACCCCGCACCTTGGGATCAAAAGCCTCAAATGCCTGCCGCATCTGCGCGGCATCGCCCTTTTGGGTCCAACCTTCCATCGTCCAGACCCGCCGTTCCTCGACCGCCACGATGTTGCGCAGCGCCCCGCCACGCAGCGGATAGCTGACCAGATGGCGGCCCGGCCCCATGAAAACCTCGACCTCTTCAGGCGCGCCTGGTTCACAAGGGATCAGCGCCCGCCAGGCCACCTGGCCTGTAAAGAATGGCACCTGCCCCCCGTTCAACGCGGTCCGAACCAGTGAATGCAGGCCATCCGCCCCAATCAGCAGATCGCAGGCCTCAAAGCCCCGTTCGGTGCTGATCAGCGGTTTATCGCCGCTCAGTTCAACCCTGGTCACCCTTTGGTTCAGCGCAATCTCGGCCCCTGCCGCCTCGGCTGCCGCCCGCAAACCCGCGATCAGATCTGCCCGGTGAACGAAGACATAGTCCTGATCCGGCCGCAGCCGCGCCAGATCCATCCGCAAGACCGTGCGCCCATCTGCCCCGTTGCGCAGCACCACGGCCCCCGCCTTGGTGCCCGCAACGCGCACCCCCAAGGCCCGTAAAACCGCACCGCCGTTGGGGGAGACTTGCACCCCCGCCCCGACCTCACTGATTTCAGCTGCCTGTTCCAGAACCCGCACCCGTGCGCCCCGCCGTGCGAGCGCGGTCGCCACGGCAAGTCCCGCAACCCCTGCACCCACAACTACAATCTGTTTGCCGCCGCTCAGCATCCGCGCCCCCAAATGCAAAACGCCGGGCGAAACCGTCCCGGCATTTAGGATTTAATCAATTTTCGCCCAAGGCCAAGCACCTCAATCGTCCCGGTGGATCTTTTCGCGGCGCTCGTGACGCTCCTGCGCCTCCAGCGTCATGGTCGCGATCGGACGCGCATCCAGCCGTTTCAGGCTGATCGGCTCGCCGCTCACTTCGCAATAGCCAAACTCGCCATTTTCAATCCGGCGCAGCGCGGAATCGATCTTGGACACCAGTTTGCGCTGCCGGTCGCGGGTGCGCAGTTCCAGCGCGCGGTCGGTTTCCTCAGAGGCCCGGTCAGCCAGATCCGGCACAGAGCGCGCGGATTCCTGCAGATTGTCAATGGTTTCCGCGGACTGCCCCAAAAGCTCTTGCTTCCAAACCAAGAGCTTGCGCCGGAAATACTCCAGCTGGCGATCATTCATGAAGGGTTCGTCCTCGGCCGGACGATAGTCCTCCGTCAGGAACTGTTCGGCTTTCATCGCAGCACTCTCCACTTTCACAAGCGATCTGCGTCGAAACTGCGGGCCTCGACGACACTCGCTCCTAACTGTGCGGTGCCTTAGCTTATAGCCAAACCCTTGTCACTAGCGGTTGCCACAAATTCGCGCGGGTCCTAGGGTTTGGCGCAATAGCCAAGGATTCCCCATGCAGTTCACTTCGACCGCCGAATACATCGCCACTGACGACCTGCGTATCGCGGTCAATGCCGCCGTCACCTTGCAGCGCCCGCTTTTGGTCAAGGGCGAGCCGGGCACCGGAAAGACCGAGCTTGCCCGCCAGGTCGCTGCCGCGCTGGGGATGGATCTGCTGGAATGGCACATCAAATCCACCACCAAGGCCGCGCAAGGCCTTTATGAATATGACGCGGTCAGCCGGCTGCGCGACAGTCAGCTTGGCGAAGCGCGGGTGCATGACATCGGCAATTACATCCGCCACGGCAAGCTTTGGCAGGCCTTCACCGCCCCCTCGCGCGTTGTCCTGTTGATCGACGAGGTGGACAAGGCCGATATCGAATTTCCAAATGACCTGTTGCAGGAACTCGACCGGATGGAATTTCATGTCTACGAGACCGGCGAGACGGTCCGCGCCCTGCACCGGCCCGTGGTGATCATCACCTCGAACAACGAAAAAGACCTGCCCGACGCCTTTTTGCGCCGCTGCTTTTTCCACTTCATCCGCTTTCCCGATCCGCAAACCCTGGCCGCCATCGTGCGCGTGCACTTTCCGGGCATCAAAGAGGCGCTGCTGACCGCCGCCCTGACCCAGTTTTACGATATCCGCGAAACGCCAGGACTGAAAAAGCGGCCCTCGACCTCTGAGGTTCTGGATTGGCTGAAACTGCTCTTGGCCGAGGATCTCGCGCCCGAAGATTTGCGCCGGGAGACGAAGACCGCCCTGCCGAAACTCTATGGCGCCCTTTTGAAGACCGAACAGGACATTCAACTATTCGAGAGGCTGGCTTTTATGGCCCGCGCCGGGCGTTGACTGTTGGCCAAGAGAATCGATGAGAATAAGGCCGCGAATCGGGGAATTGTGTCTAAGTTTGGCCACAATGCTGACACAATCAGATCACGAAAACATATTTTCTGAAATATATACTCCGAGTGCTGCGGCAGCCGAATTTGACGGCTTGACGACGGGGCTTGGAACGATTCGCCTTTGGCCATGATTTGCCCTGGATTTCTTTCCTCAGCAGACCGTATCGAGTTCGCCCTGAACACCCTGCATCTCATTGATTTTACGTGAGATCACTTCGGTTTTGCTCGCTGTTTGCTGCAAG
>CAIYZT010000096.1 GCA_903930735.1 uncultured Paracoccaceae bacterium
CGCCCTTCGGCGGTCACGCCGGTCGCCTCGACCATCACAGTGCCAAAACCGCCAAGGGCAAAGCGCGCGAGATGCGCGAAATGCCAGTCGTTGGCAAAGCCGTGACGGGCGGAGTATTGACACATAGGCGACACGACGAGACGGTTTTTCAGCGTCAGATCGCGGATGGCGACGGGCGAGAACAGCGGCGAAGTCATGCGAGGGGCCTTTGGATAGTGTGGTTTCGCCCATCTATAAAGGGCGCGCAGGGAATTGTCCGCGAGGGATTTCGGGCAAGGGGCACATGCAGATCGGGCAACGATAAAACCCGCGCCCGGCAGGGATTTAAGCGCCGCAAAGGCTCGGTCGTTCAGATGGCCTTTGAACGCGGTCTCAGACTGTTCGCCTAGACCGGCTTTAGGTGGTCATTTCCCTGCCAAAACAGCATTCAAGGCCTTGTTATAGGGCTTCCAGTCGGTGATGTCGGGATAGTAGCGCGCCCGCCAAGCCTTGACCTTTGGGTTCATCAGCCGCTTCCACAAGGGCGGGACCATGGCGGCCATGGTCATCAGCGGATAGCCAAAGGGCAGCTGGGGGGCCTCGTCTTCGGAATAGGTTTGGAGCAGGGGAAAGCGGCGGTCGGGTTTGTAATGGTGATCCGAGTGGCGCTGCAGGTTGATCAGCAGCCAGTTCGAGGCGCGGTGCGAGGCGTTCCAGGAATGGCGAGGCAGGACATGCTCATACTTTCCGCCCTCCAGATGCCGGCGGGTCAGGCCGTAATGTTCGATGTAATTGACCAGCTCCAGCTGCCAGACGGCCGTAAAGGCCTGAATCAGGAACAGGCCAAGACCGGACCAGCCGCCCAAGACAATCGCCAGGATCACAAAACCGGTCTGCAAGACGGCGTAGCGCCAATAGGGGTTGGCGCGGTTGTGCCAAGGCAGGGATTTGCGCGCCAGCATCGCCGCCTCCGCCTTCCAGGCCGAGGCATGGCACTGGATCAGGACACGGGGGAAAAAGCGGTGGAAGCCTTCGTTGTAGCGGGCGGTGACCGGGTCGCGCGGGGTGCCGACATGCAGATGATGGACGCGCAGGTGCTCGGATCGGAAATGGCTGTAGAGAACCGAGGCCAGCAAAAGATCGGCCATCCAACGCTCGACCCGCGACTTTTGGTGCATCAACTCGTGGCTGTAATTGATACCGATGGTGCCCGACACCACGCCCATTCCAAAGAAAAGCGCAATCTTTTCGCCCGTGCCCAGATGGTCCGCCTGCGGGACATAGACCAGCATCGTAATGAGGATTAGCGCCTGAACCGGTAACCAGATCAGGGTGATCAGCTTGTGACCAAAGATCTGCGCCTCGGGGGTTTGGGGGTCGGCATTATCTGGGTTGAGGCCCGTCAGGGCGTCCAGCAGCATGAACAGCGCCCAGGAGTAGAGCGGCAGCAAAGCCGTCGCCCAGCCCCCAAAGACAATGCCAAACGCGGCCATCGGCACCATGCCGAGCGACAGCCAGAACGGCAGGGCGCTGCTAAGACGGGCATAAGTTGGGGCGGGGTTCATCTGGTGCCTTCAATCGGGTTTCAGTCACTGTAGCCCATCCAGGCATTTGGTCAAAGTAGCAGAGGGACCGAAGACGCAAGGTCAAAGGCCTTGCGCATCAAGGTGGGCAGATCGCTGCGGCGAAACTGGCTGCGGAGCATGAATCGGCCGCGTTTGGGCAGGGCACCGGGCGGCGCTTCGGCGAGATGCGGGGTCAGCACCAGGTGGAAATGGGTGAAGGTATGGCGCACCGGTGGCAATTCGCGCCAGTGCAGGTCCATGGGCGCGGGGCCGCCCCCATTGTCCCATCCATCGCCCGGAAAGCCCAGCATCCCGCCAAGCAGCCCCCGGTCCGGGCGGGTTTCCAGCAGCCAGTTATCGCCTTGGCTCACC
>CAIYZT010000097.1 GCA_903930735.1 uncultured Paracoccaceae bacterium
CCGCTGAACAATTGCAGGCCGATCCAGACCCCCAGCACGATCCAGGCGGGAATAGGGAAGATGCGAAAGAAGATCACGAAGATGAACAGAATATCGATCTTGGCCTTCGGAAACAGCAGCATATAGCCGCCCATTACCCCGGCAATCGCGCCCGAGGCGCCCACCATTGGCACCATGGAACCCGGATCGACGGCCACATGCAGCGCCGCGGCGGCCAGCCCGGACAAAAGATAAAAACCCGCAAAACCCGCGTGGCCCATTTCGTCTTCCAGGTTATCCCCAAAGATCCACAGAAACCACATATTGCCGATCAGATGCATCCAGCCGCCATGCAGGAACATCGAGGTCAGAATCGTCGCGGGGCCGCCGCCTTGCAAGATTGTGCCGGGGACCAGACCCCAGGTGTAGAAGAACTGGTTGATCTCGCTATCAGAGGTCAGCACTGACCAATAGGCGACGAAAATCACGATATTGCCCGCGATCAGGGCATAGGTCACGAAAGGCCGCCGCCCGGAGGGGTTATGATCACGGATTGGGAACATGGTTCATGTGTTTGCCGATCCTGGCGGGTAGGTCAAGCAGGCTCAGGAGGGCTGCTCGCCTTCCTCTTGGCCTTTGGCCAATTCACCTCCTCGGGATACTTGGGTCAAGATGAAGGTGAATGGGTCAGTTTTAGACCTGGGCCAGGAGTTGGGCATTGCCGCCTGAGGCGGTGGTGTCAATGCAGACATGTCGTTCGAGGAGCGCATGGGCCGCGTCGGGCAGATCGCCGATCAAGGGCAGGATCGGTCCTTTGCGCGCGGCGAGTGCCTGGGCATAGACGCGGGCAAGCTCTTCTTCGCCCCAGAACAGAGCGCCGGAAAAGCCGGTGAGGCGGGTCAGGGATTGGGGGTCAAGGCCGGGCGCTTCAACCGCTTGGCCGCCGAGGACGCGGATGGCTTCGGCTTGGGCGCGGGCGGCGGGCAGGCTCGGGCCGAGGCAAAGGAGCGGCGCACGGGGGACGAAGGTTAGGCGGTTGGATTCGCCGGTGGGGCCGGGCAGGACCAGAGGTGCGGGGGCCACAGCTGGGGGGGGGGCGGTTTTGATTGCGGATTGGACGGTGGCTTCGGTCGTCGTGGCGGCTGCGCCGCTGAAATCCGGGGCGGGCACACGGGTGAAACGGGCGAGGTATTCAGGACCGCCTGCCTTTGGTCCGGTTCCCGAAAGACTCTCGCCACCAAAGGGTTGGCTGCCCACGACCGCGCCGATCTGGTTGCGGTTCACATAGGTATTGCCGACCATCAGCGCATCGGTCACCGATTGTACGCGGTCGTCAATCCGGGTGTGCAGCCCGAAGGTCAGACCGTAACCCGAATTGTTGACGGCCTGAACGACGGCGCCGTGCTGGCCTGCCTTGAAAGTGGCGATATGCAGGACGGGCCCGAAAACCTCACGCGAAATGTCTTCGAGGCCGCGCACGGAGATCACCGTGGGGGTGATGAAGGTGCCGCGGACGGGCGCTGTCATTTCCTTCATCACCCTGCCTTCAGCGCGGGCGGCGGCGATATGATCGGCGATACCAGCTTTTGCCTGCGCGTCGATCAGCGGGCCGACATCGGTGAACAGATCCAACGGATCGCCCAGCGCCAATTCGTCCATCGCGCCGAACAGCATTTCGGTGACGGTCTGGGCGATATCCTCTTGAACATAGAGGCAGCGCAGAGCC
>CAIYZT010000098.1 GCA_903930735.1 uncultured Paracoccaceae bacterium
CGGATGCGGTGGCGGGTGATACCAGCTATCTGTTCCTTGAAGGCTATCTTTACGACAAACCCAAGGGCAAGGAAGCCTTTGAGCGCGCGGCCAAGCTGTGCCAGAAGGCCGGGGGCCATGCGGGCATCGCCCTGTCAGACCCGTTCTGCGTGGACCGTCACCGCGACAGTTTCCGTTATCTGGTCAAGGACTTGGACTATGTTATCGGCAACGAACACGAATGGTCCTCGCTGTACCAGACCGATCTGGATTCGGCTTTGGCGCAGGCCGTGCAGGAGGCGGGCATCGTGGTTTGCACCCGTTCGGGCGACGAGGTGATCTTGCTGCGCGGCGCCGAGCGCGCGCAGGTGCCGGTGAAACGCGTGGTTCCTGTAGACGCAACGGGTGCGGGCGATCTCTTTGCGTCGGGCTTCATCTATGGCATGGCTTCAGGCCAAAGCCTGGAAACCTCGGGAAGAATGGGATGCGCTGCGGCGGCTGAGGTGATCAGCCATTACGGCGCCCGCCCCGAAACCGATCTGAAGGCGGTCTTTGCCAATCTTGGGCTGATCTAAAGCGGATCGCCTTCAAACCGGTGAGTTTGAAGGCGATCCAGGATTTGAACGGGCCCGACATATTGCCTGCCCCGCTCAGTCGCCCAGTTTGGCGTGTACCTCGGCCAGATCGACCTCGCCCACCGGCATCTTGTTGTCGGGATTGTCAAAGTCATATTTGAACAGCTGGAAATCGCGTTTGTAGATTTCCCAGACCAGATGGCGCGACAGATCGTCGAAATAGGCGCTGACCGGATGGCTGCGCTTTGGGCCGTGGCCTTCGCTTTCGTTGAAACGCGGGATGCTGGTCAGGTCAATCGGATGTTTCGCCTTCATCTTCTTGAGGACGACATCCATGCCTTCGTCAAACTTTTCCGTATAAAAAATATGGTTGTAGCGCCCGCCGTTGACGATGAAGGTCGAGATATGGCCGGACATCGCCGACCAATGGATATCAGGCTCCATCGGCTTGCGAAACCGGATGGTGTCCCGCGCGAACAGCAGGAATCGGCGGAAGCTCTGGATCTGGTCAAACTCCTGTTTGCCATCCTCGCCGCCAATCTCGATCCCGTATTTCTGCACCAAAAGCGGCACCAGATTGCCGCGATAGCGTTTTCCGTTGCGCTGAATGCCGCAGATCTTGTCGAAAAACGAGGATAGAATCCGCGCGTAGGGGTTTCGCACGCAGGTAAAGGTAAAGATCTTGCGCTCTTTCGCGGCCTTTTCGATCCGGGGCTGGCTCGCTTCGATCGCCCATTTATGCATGCCGCTGGTCGCGTCATGGATATCGCCGTCGAAAAACGCGCCGTGATCGCTGTAATACATGATTTGACCGATGGTCGAGCAGGCGCATTTGGGCACCACCCGGTAGACCACCGATTCCGACTGCGTCATCCAAGTGCCCGGGAAACCCATCTGCTGCGCCTCATAAATTTGCCAGCTGCCTTATCAGGGCAGTTAGGGCAGCAAAGCAAAGAAACTCTGTCTTTTCAATCGCCCATAAATGACTTTATGTGAGCATTAGCAACCATCAGGGTTTATTGTTTCCAAAATGGCAAAAATTGCCTATATTCTGCTGTGCCACAAGGATCCCGAGGGGATCATCGCCCAAGCGCAGCGCTTTTCGGCGGCGGGTGACTTTATAGCCATTCATTTCGATGCCCGCTCGCCGCACGAGCATTATCAGCGCATCGTGCAGGCGCTGGGCAAAAACCCCTCGGTGGTCCTTACGCCCAAGCGGTTGAAATGCGCCTGGGGTGCCTGGTCTTTGGTCAGTGCGACCCTGCTGGCCGTGCGCGCCGCGGTCGAGGCTTTTCCTCGCGCCACCCATTTTTACATGCTGTCGGGCGACTGCATGCCGATCAAGACCGCCGAGTTCGCGTATCGGTATCTGGACGGTATCGAGGCGGATTACATCGAAAGCGTCGATTTCTTCGCCTCGGACTGGATCAAGACCGGGATCAAGGATGACCGTCTGATTTACCGGCATTTCTTCAACGAGCGGACCCAGAAAAGGCTGTTCTACACCGCGCTGAATCTGCAGCGCCGCCTTGGCCTGACGCGCAAAGTGCCCGCCGATCTGCAGATGCAGATTGGCAGCCAATGGTGGTGCCTGCGCCGCCGGACCATTGAAACCGTGCTGGACTTCATCGATGCTCGCCCCGATGTGATGCGGTTTTTCAAGACGACATGGATCCCGGATGAGACGTTTTTTCAAACCCTCGTGCGCCATCTTATCCCCGAACATGAGATCAAATCGCGTACCCTGACCTTCTTGCTGTTCACCGATTACGGCATGCCGGTGACCTTTTACAACGATCACTACGACCTGCTTTTGTCGCAGGACTACCTCTTTGCGCGCAAGATCAGCCCTGATGCGGCGCAGCTGAAGGAGCGTCTGGGCAAGCTTTACGCCACGAAGAACCTGCCCTTCTCGATCTCGAATGAGGGCCGTCGCCTCTTTGATTTTCTGACCGACCGGGGCCGCATCGGCCGCCGCTTTGCCCCGCGCTTTTGGGAAACGGAAAGCTCGCTCGGCCATCAGCGCACGCTTATGATGGTGACTTGCAAGAAATGGCATGTGGCCAAACGGCTGGTGGACCGGGTGCGCAAGACCACGAGCCTGCCGGCGCTGGACTATCTGTTCAACGAGGCGGCCACCGATTTGCCCGATCTTGGCGGCATCCAGTCCACCATGGAAAAGCGCACGCGCCACTGCCGCGCCCTCGTGCGGATGCTGTTCGACTATTGGAAAACCGATCAGATGGTGTTCTGCATCGACCCGGCGAATGTCGATCTGATGCAGGACTTTTTCAACGACAAGGCCAAGGTCAAGCTGCTGGAAATCGAATGCGATTTCACCGACGACTACCTGATCGGCCATGCAAAACGCGTCGGCCTCGCTTCTGACCACACCCCGCGTGAGACGATTGACCGGCTGTTGCCCACTATCCGCTATGACGTCAGCTTTGAATCCGACCGCATCCGCGACGCCGGATTTGCCAATTTCTACCGCATCCGCCAATCGGCTTTGCCGGATGACAATGCGGCCCAACTGGCCGAATTTCTGAACATCCCGCTCGACAAGGCCCGCGTCATCTCGGGCACCGAATATCTTTATCTGGACTGATCATGCCCCATATCTATGACCCCCAAAACATTTTTGCCCGCATCCTGCGCGGCGAAATTCCGAACAAAACCGTGCTGGAGACCAAGCATTCGCTGGCCTTCCACGACATAAACCCCGCCGCGCCGGTCCATGTTCTGGTGATCTGCAAGGGGCCTTATGTGACCTACGACCACTTTGCCGCCGAGGCGAGCGCGGCCGAGATTGTGGATTTTCACCGCGCCTTTGCGCAGGTCTGCGCGCAGGTCGGCGTCGCTGCGGGGCAGGGCTACCGGGCGATCACCAATGCCGGCGCGCATGGAATGCAGGAGGTTCCGCATTTCCACATGCATATCTTGGGCGGCCAGGTGATGGGCCCCTTGATCCAGCGTTAGGCGTTTGGTGCGCCCGCAAACCCTGCGCGCGCGCATCGCCGCGGCCCTGCCGGTCACGGCCCTGCCCGGCCCGCTGCCCCTGCGCTATCACGCCGCCGCCCCGCATAGCCGCCTGTCCGATCTGTCCAAAACCCCGCCCTATTGGGCCTATCCATGGCCCGGCGGCTGCGCCCTGATCGCGCATCTTGTCGCGCATCCGGACCTGGTCAAAGGCAAGTGTGTCCTCGATATCGGTGCAGGCAGCGGCCTTGTCGGCATCGCCGCCGCCCTCCTTGGGGCCGCCTCGGTCACCGCGTCAGAGATCGACCCCGCCGCACGCGAGGCCATCGCCCTGAATGCCGCCCTGAACGAGGTCTGCATCACGCTGAGCAGAGATCTGTTGTCCGGCCCACCCCCTGAGGCCGACCTGATTCTCATCGGCGATCTCTTTTACGCCCCCGATCTGGCCACCCGCGTTCTGGCCTTCTTGACCCAAACAGGCACCGCCGAGGCCCTCGTCGGCGACATCGGCCGCGCCGATCTGCCCCGCGCCCGTTTCCGCGTCCTCGCCAGCTATCCGGTCCGCGATGTCGGCGATCCGCCCAGCGCTGCCAGCCAATGCGGCGAGATCCTGCAGTTCATCGGTTAGAGCGGATTGCCTTCACTCTGATTCAGATTGAAGGCAATCCAAGACCAGCACAGGCCAAGTATATTGCGGTTGCGCTCAATCGGGTGAACCCGATTAATCGCAACACGCTCTAAACCGCACGGGGCTGCCCCTGAAACCGCAAGTTCCGGGTCGCGCCATTCGCCGCCGCGCGCTACGATAGCCAAAAGGGAGACACCGATGATCCGCTTCACCCCCATCCCCACCGAAACCGTCCGCACCTACCAACAGGGCAGCGCCGACGCCAATGGCCAGATCCCCGAACGCCATGTTTCGGATGGCGAGGGCAACCCCTGCCGCCATTGCCTGCAGATGATCCCCAAGGGTGCGGACATGCTCATCCTCGCCCACCGCCCCTTTCCTGCGCCGCAGCCCTATGCCGAGATCGGCCCGATTTTCCTGTGCGCTGATCCCTGTGCGCCCGGCGGCGGCCAAGCCTCGCCCCTGGTTCTGGACAGCCCCGATTACATCACCCGCGGCTATGGGCCGGATGACCGCATCGTCTACGGCACCGGCGCCGTCACCCCGACAGTGCAAATCCCCACCCGCGCTGCAAGCCTGCTCAGCGATCCGCGCGTGGCCTATGTTCATGTCAGATCCGCCCGCAACAACTGCTACCAGTTGCGCATCGACCGGGAATAGCTGGCACGGCCTATGCGGCAAACCCGGCCCAAGGGTGAGCCGGAACAGCCGGGCCTCCAATGGGAGGCACAGCCCCGCCTACCTGCGAAACAGCTTTGACCGCACCCCCGCCGCCGCCGATCCCGCAATCTCGGCAATCCGCGCCCGCGCCCAATCGGGGGCAATCCGCCCCGCCCGCACCAGAACCAGATCATGCGCCGCATAATGCGGATGCAGGAAAAACGTCTGCGGATCCGCCTCCATCAGCATTTCGCGCTCGTCGCGGTCCGCCTGGAACACCGCCGCATCCTCATGGTACGACCAATGGCACCACAGCTTCGCAAACGCCTTCAGCGCCTCCTGCCCCCAAGGCTTGGCAAGGGTCACCTCCGGCAAGTCCAGCGCCAGAGCAAACCCTTCAATCCCGGCCAATCCTTGATCATCCCATAGCCCATTTTCTGTCCCCAAGTATCCCGGGGTCCGGGGCAGCGCCCCGGGACTGGCCGCTAATGCGCCGCTGCCCAGCTCAACCCTTGCCCCGCCTCCACCACCAAAGGCACCTTGAAATCAACGGCAGGCGCACTCGCCCCCTCCATCACGCCCTTGGCCGCCGTGATCAGTCCGGCCACATCGGCCTCGGCCACTTCGAACAGCAGCTCATCATGCACCTGCAGCAGCATCTTGGCATCTAGCCCCGAAATTGCCCCCGGCATCCGGATCATCGCGCGCCGGATCACATCCGCCGCCGTGCCCTGAATGGGCGCATTGATCGCCGCCCTCTTGGCGAAGCTCTGACCCGGCCCCTTGGTATTGATATCCGTCGTATGGATTTTCCGGCCAAACAGCGTCTGCACATAGCCGTTTTCCTGCGCAAATTTGACTGTATCGGACATGTACTCCTTGATCCCCGGAAACCGCTCGAAATACCGATCGATAAACCCCTGCGCTTCGCTGCGCGCAATCCGCAGGTTCCGCGCCAGACCAAAGCCCGAAATGCCGTAGATCACGCCAAAATTGATCGCTTTGGCCTTGCGCCGCACATCGCTCGTCATCTGGTCCAAAGGCACGTTGAACATCTCAGATGCCGTCATGGCGTGAATGTCCAGCCCGTCCTTGAAGGCCTGCTGCAAGCTGCCGATATCCGCGATATGCGCCAGAATCCGCAGCTCGATCTGGCTGTAATCCAAGCTGACCAGCACCCGCCCCTTGGGCGCCACAAAAGCCTCGCGGATCCGCCGCCCCTCCTCGGA
>CAIYZT010000099.1 GCA_903930735.1 uncultured Paracoccaceae bacterium
CGGGCCCGCGGCATGAAGATGGCCGCATCAAAGGCCGGACACATGTCAGCACCCGATGACGCGCCAAAAGCAGCTCCGAAGATACCTCTTGCGCAAGGGGCGGTTACACATGTTGCACAAATGGCCAGAGGGGATTCATCTTGTGAATCCAGTGTGATAGCCATCGCGGTGGTTGTGTCTCGAGAGTGGTGGAAATTCTCCTGCGGCGTCCTCCGAGCGGTTTGATTTGCGCCTGATCAGGCGGCGAGGTCAAGTGTCATTGGCTCGATCGCTTTGTCGAGGGTTTGCCATCCGCTGACCTTGCGCATGGTGATCTGGCCGGCGGCGAGCAGAGCCCACAGGAGCATCGGCATTCATGCCGCCCCGTGTCTGCCCGATCAGCCGTTCGGACCCCCCTTTTTGCGCAGGCTTGATGCGGTCCGGTGAGCCTTGAGATGGGTCGCATCAATCATGATCATTTCGGTCTCAACATCCTGCTTGACCAATTCCTGTTAGGCACGCTAATCGAGGGGTTATTGGCCTCTTCGGAATAGATCGTGGTCGCTTCAAAGCCGATGAAACCGGCAAAGCAGAACAGGAACCCGATCGAGGGGGTGCCGGATGTGATCTGGCTCCAAGTAAAGGGTTGCAGGTTCAGCCCCGAATCGCCTCCCGAAATCAGGATCGACACATCGAGGATCACCACGATGGCAAATTCCAGAAGAATAAGCAACATCAGCACCTTGGCCGACAGATCGACCTGACGGTAGCCCAAGACAGCGATGATCGCGATGGCGACAGAGCTCCAGACTTACCATTCCAGAACGATGCCCCATTGCGCAAAAGTGCCCGAGGCGACGGCCCCGATCAGGCCGAAAAGACCGACCTGCATGGCGTTATAGGACAGGATTGCCACCATCGCGGCGGCCCCCCCCCATGTGCCCGCCAAGGCCCTGCGCGGTGAAGGCGTAAAAGGCGCCGGCGTTCTTGATATGGCGCGACATGGCGACGTAGCCGACCGAGAACAGCAAGAGAATGTTGGTCACGATGGCAAAGCTGCCAGCGATCCCCGCGCCGTTTCCGTACAGCATCGAGGGCGGAACGCCGCCCCCCGCGCCGGTCAAGGGCGCCGCGGCCGAGACCACAAGAAAGCTGATCGACGCGACCCCGAGCGAGTTCTTTCGCAGCTGATTGGTTTGATTTCCCGCAGCACCGCTCATCCGCGCGCGCCCCCGAAAATGCTGAAACTCCCTGACTCGTGCCATCCCTTTTGTTGTTTGACGTGCGATGTTGGGCCATCGTCGGTTTATTATTTGAACCGATGGTTCGAAATTTAGTGTGCTTAGCGTGTTCCAAGTCGTTCAACCAATTTGCGCGATTGTGCTTTGCAAAATCAAGCTTCATGCAGGGCTGGCGAGGGTTTTCGGGGTAAAGGCGGGGCGAGATGCGGCTGGGATATGTCTCGATGGTGGGGCGGGGGGCGAATGATCTGCTGCTGGCGCAGGTCGCGGCGCTGGCCGAGGGTGCGGGGATGGCGCTTGCGGGCTGCGTTCAGGTGAATACCGACCGGGCGGGGTCGGAGGATTGCGATATGGACCTGCGCATTTTGGGTGGCGGGCCGCTGGTGCGGATCAATCAGCGGCTGGGCGCGGGATCGCGCGGCTGCAAGCTGGACCCCGGCGCGCTGGAGAAGGCGGTGGCCGAGGTCGGCGCGCGGATGGGCGGGGCGCAGGCGCTGATCCTCAATAAATTCGGCAAACACGAATCTTTGGGCCGGGGGTTTCGGCCCTTGGTGGGCGAGGCCCTCGCGCAGGGCATTGACGTGGTTCTGGGCGTCAACCGTCTGAACCTGAACGAATTCCTGTCCTTTGCAGGCGAGATGGCGCAAGAGCTGGACGCCGACCCTCAGGCCATTCTGGCCTTTCTCCAAAGCAAATGAAAAAGCCGCGCCTAATGGCGCGGCCCCGTCAATATAGCCCCCAAATCAGTCCTGCGCGCGGCCCTGATAGGAATAATCCTCGGTGTTGATCACGATCCTGATCCCCGGCCCGATATGCGGCGGCACCAGAACCCGCAGGCCATTGGTGCAGATCGCGGGCTTGTAGGAAGACGAGGCCGTCTGGCCCTTGACCACAGGCTCGGTCTCGGCGATCTCGACCGTTACGCGCTGGGGCAGGGTCATGGCAATCGCTGCATCTTCAAAGGTTTGCAGGTAGACCTTCATCCCATCTGTCAAGAAGACCTTGTCCTCGCCGACCACATCTTCGGTCACGGCGATCTGCTCATAGGTCTCGGGGTTCATGAAATGATAGCCCTCGCCGTCGGCATAAAGGAAATCATATTCCCGCTCGTCGACCGAGGCCTTTTCGACCATCTCCGTCGTGCGCCAGCGTTCGGCCACCTTCACCCCGTCCGAAATCCGCCGCATATCGACCGAAGTCGTGGGCGTGCCCTTGCCGGGGTGGAAATTTTCCGACTTCAGCACCAGATAAAGTCGGCTCTCCATCTCGACGATATTGCCCTTGCGCAGCGAGGAGGCGATAACTTTGACCACGGTTCTTTCCTTGTGCCTGAAGATGCCCCGCATTAAGGGGCCGAAGTGAGTGCGCTCGCGATTAGCGCATCTGGAAGCAAATCTCTAGCCCAAAGGGCGACTATCTTGGCAAATCCCTGGTGGAATCCGCAATTGCATGCCGATCGTAGGCCGATTTTGCTGGCCCGCAACCGGATTCAGGCGGGCTTGCGGGTCTGGCTTGCGCAGACCGGCTTTACCGAGGTGGACCCGGCGATCCTTGCGATCAGCCCGGGAAACGAGGCGCATCTGCACGGCTTTGCCACCTCTGCCATCGGCAATGACGGCGTGCCGCAGCCGCGCTATCTGCACACCAGCCCCGAATTTGCGATGAAAAAGCTGCTGGCGGCGGGCGAGACGCGCATTGCCGCCTTTACCCACGTCTTTCGCAACCGCGAGCGCGGCCCGCTGCATTCGCCGGAGTTTACCATGCTGGAATGGTACCGGGTGGGGCAGGGCTATGAGGTTTTGATGCACGATCTCGCCGCCTTTGTGCAGCTGGCCGCGGCGCAGTCGGGGGCGCAGATGCTGCGGTTTCGGGGCAAAACCAGCGATCCCTTTGCGCCGTTTGAACGCCTTTCAGTAGCGGATGCCTTTGCTTCATTTGCCGGGATCGACCTGTTTCAGACCATGGACCCACAGGGCGAAACCGATGCCAGAGCGCTTGCCGCCGAACTGGACCGCACTGACATCCGCCGCGCCGAAGATGACACCTGGTCCGATATGTTCAGCCGGGTCTTATCCCAGAAAATTGAGCCCAATCTCGGGCTTGGCCGCCTGACCATGCTGGACCACTACCCCAGCGCCGAGGCCGCGCTCGCCCGCCGCGTGCCCCATGACCCGCGCCTGTCCGAGCGGTTCGAGGTCTATGCCTGCGGGGTCGAGCTGGCCAATGGCTTTGGCGAGCTGACTAATCCGGCCGAACAGCGCCTGCGGTTCGAGGCCGAGATGGCCGAGAAACAGCGCATCTACGGCGAGACCTATCCTTTGGACGAGGATCTGCTCGCCGCGCTTGCCATCATGCCCGATGCCTGCGGGATCGCACTTGGGTTTGACCGGCTGGTGATGCTGGCCACTGGCGCGCCGCGTATCGAAGATGTCATCTGGGCCCCGCCGGCCTAAGGTCGACCCGTGTAAATTCAGCGGAGCCCGGCATTGACCTTCGCCAGCCCTGATGCCATTTCCCTATCAAAGCTTTCAAAGGGGAGACACCCATGCCCGTCTATCGTTCCCGGACCACAACCCATGGCCGCAACATGGCAGGCGCGCGCGGACTTTGGCGCGCCACTGGCATGAAAGACGGCGATTTCGGCAAGCCGATCATCGCCATCGTCAATTCCTTTACCCAGTTCGTGCCCGGCCATGTGCACCTCAAGGACCTGGGCCAGATGGTCGCCCGCGAGGTCGAGGCGGCGGGCGGTGTGGCCAAGGAATTCAGCACCATCGCGGTCGATGACGGCATTGCGATGGGCCATGACGGGATGCTGTACTCGCTGCCCTCGCGCGAGTTGATCGCGGACTCGGTCGAATACATGGTCAACGCGCATTGCGCCGATGCCATGGTCTGCATCTCGAACTGCGACAAGATCACCCCCGGCATGCTGATGGCCGCGATGCGGCTGAACATTCCCGTGGTCTTTGTGTCTGGCGGGCCGATGGAGGCGGGCAAGGCTGTGATCAAGGGCAAGGAGATTGCGCTGGATCTGGTCGATGCGATGGTTGTGGCGGCGGATGACAGCTATACCGATGAGGAAGTCGAAGAGATCGAAAAGGCGGCCTGCCCGACCTGCGGCTCCTGCTCGGGGATGTTCACTGCCAATTCGATGAACTGCCTGACCGAGGCCTTGGGTTTGTCGCTGCCCGGCAACGGCTCGACGCTTGCCACCCATGCCGACCGTCAGCGCCTGTTCGAGCGCGCCGGGCATCTGATCGTCGAGATCACCAAGCGGCATTACGAGCAGGACGATTATTCGGTCCTGCCGCGCAACATCGCCAACAAGGCGGCGTTTGAAAACGCCATGGCGCTGGATGTGGCGATGGGAGGGTCGACCAACACGGTTCTGCACGTTCTGGCAGCCGCGATTGAGGGCGGCATTGATTTCAAAATGGCCGATATCGACCGCATCTCGCGCAAAGTGCCGTGTCTGTCCAAAGTGGCCCCGGCCAAGCAGGATGTGCATATGGAGGACGTTCACCGCGCGGGCGGGATCATGGCGATCCTGGGCCAGCTGGATGTGGCAGGCCTGTTGAACCGCGACTGCGTTACGGTGCATGCGCCTTCGATGGCGGCGGCGCTTGATCATTGGGACATCAGCCGCACCAATCATGAAGAGGTGCGCCATTTCTTCAAGGCGGCGCCGGGCGGCGTGCGCACTTCGGTCGCGTTTTCGCAGAACAAGCGCTATGTCGAGCTGGACCTTGACCGCGAGCATGGGGTGATCCGCTCGGCCAAGCACGCCTTTTCCAAGGATGGCGGGCTGGCGGTTCTGTCGGGCAATATCGCGCCGGATGGCTGTATCGTAAAGACGGCCGGGGTGGATGAGAGCATTCTGGTCTTCTCTGGCCCCGCGCGGGTGTTTGAATCGCAAAATGCCTCGGTCGAGGCGATTTTGTCGAACAAGATCAAAGAGGGCGACGTGATCGTCATCCGCTACGAGGGGCCAAAGGGCGGACCGGGGATGCAGGAAATGCTGTATCCGACCAGCTACCTGAAGTCCAAGGGGCTGGGCAAGGCCTGCGCCTTGCTGACCGATGGGCGGTTCTCGGGCGGCACCTCGGGCCTGTCGATCGGCCATGTCTCGCCCGAGGCGGCGTCGGGCGGGATGATCGGTTTGGTAAAAGAGGGCGATATGATTGATATCGACATCCCGAACCGGAAGATTTCGCTGCGGGTGTCCGAGGCGGAAGTTGCCACGCGCTGGGCCGAGCAGGACCGTCTGGGCTGGGTGCCTGCGAAAAAGCGACCCCGGAAAGTCAGCCAGGCTTTGCGCGCCTATGCGCTGTTCGCGACCTCGGCCTCCACCGGCGCGGTGCGGGTGCTGCCGGGCGAAGAAGCGTAAGTCCGCAGCGATCATTGTCACTATGGCGGGCGCCCTAAAGCGGTTCAGGTTTCGATGGAATCGGAAATCGCTGCCTCTTGTTTCACTCGAACGCGTTTTCCGATGTTTTGTTTCCGTCAAAACCTGAACCGCCCTAGCGTTCGCGAAAACCCCCAACTCCGAGCAATCTGCCCGGTGGCCCAAAGCCATCGGGCAGCGCCCACCCCGCCCCTCCTTGAGCGGGGCCGTGCCTCCGCTGGAGGCCCGTCTTTTCCTGCTCAGTAAGCGCTGGGGCCTAGTGTCGCCCGGTCAGCCAGTTGCCAAAGGCCGCGAATTTCGACGGCGGGATGCCAAGGCGTTCCTCGCGCCGATCGCCAATCCGCAAGAGATGGTACATCAGATGCACCCCGATCCAGCGCAGGGGCTCAATCTCCCATTTGCGCACCTTTCGGTTGACCCAAGGCAGTTTGGTCAGCGCCGTGCTTTTGCCCAAGGCCAGATCGGCCAAGGTCTGTCCCGCAAGGTTCGACGTCGAAACCCCGACCCCCACATAGCCACCGGCCCAGCCCAGACCCGTCGCGGGGTCCAAGCCCACCGTCGCGCACCAATCGCGCGGCACGCCGATGACGCCGCACCAGGCGTGGTCAATCGGATAGGCGGCAGCGGCGGGGAAATGGCGGTGCAGCACCTCGGTCAGCCGCTGAATGGTCTGCGCATCGGGGGCGCCGTTCTTGTCCATCTTTGAGCCGAACTTGTAAGGCACGCCCCGCGCGCCAACGGTGATGCGGCCCTCGCGCGTGCGCTGGCAATAGCAATAGGCCGAGTTCATATCCCCAATCAGTTCGTGCCCGTCCCAGCCGATCTTGGCCCAAACCTCGGGCGGCAGCGGCACGGTGGCGATCTGGGCCGAGTTCAGCGGCAGCCATTCGCGTTTGCGCCCGGGCAGGGTGGCGGTGAAGCCTTCGGTGCAGCGCAGGATGATCGGCGCGCGTAAAGTGCCGCTGGCGGTGGTGATCTGGCCCTTGGCATAGGACAGAACCTCGGTGCCCTCATGGATCACCGCGCCTGCACGCTCCACCGCTTCGGCAAGGCCGCGCACCAGTTTGGCGGGCTGGATCCGGGTCATGCCGGACAGGGTCATCGCGCCCAAGGCGCCGGGAATCGAGATGCGCTGCGCGAGTTCCGCGCCCGTCAATTCGCGCAGGCGGTGCCCGTCGCCCCAGAGCTGGCGATGGGCGATATCGGCTTTCATCCTGACGAGTTGCGCGGGGTTGGTGGCCACCATCATCTCTTCGGTGGGCAGGATATCGGCGTCGATGCCTTCGGCTGCGCAGACGGCAGAGATTTCATCGACAGTGGTCTCCAGCGCCTTGACCATCTCCAGAACGGCGGCGCGCGAGGTGTCGCGGGCGTAGCTTTCGTGGTTCCACGAAAAGGTGCCCATGCACCACCCACCATTACGCCCCGAGGCGCCAAAACCGGCAAACTCCTTTTCCAGCACGACGACTTTGAGGTGCGGGGCTGCTTTCATCAGATAATAGGCGGTCCAAAGCCCGGTAAAGCCCGCGCCGATGATGGCGACATCGGCCGTTTGACCGCCGGCAAGGGCCGGGCGCCGGGATTGCGGCAGGCCTATATCGGCGTACCAAAAGGAGATGTCACCGATCTGCATGGGTTGCCTTTTCGTGATTTGTCCGAATGTGGCGCGGGGCGGCGGGGAGCGCAAGAGGGGCTCTGCCCCCAGCCGCGTGCCGCGGCTTCCCCGGGATATTTTTGGACAGAAAAAGGGGGGCTAAGGCAGGTCTTGCAAGAGCCAATGTCGGAATGAGGTAAGGGGGGTGCGCGGCGTCGTGGTGGCGGGATAGGTCAGGTAGTAGGCGCCATGCGCGGCGATGGCGGGGCCGAAGGCGGGGAGCAGGCGGGATTCGGCAAGCGCGCTGTCGAGCAGGAAAGTGGGGATCAGGGCGGCGCCCATGCCGTGGATCGCAGCTTGGATCATGGTTGCGAAATGGTCGAACTGCATCGAGGGCGGGCGGCTGGGCGGTTGGCCGTGATGGGCGAGCCAGCGGGACCAATCGCCGGGGCGGCTTTGAAGTTGTAAAAGCGGCAGGGTCAGGATCTGTGCGGCGCTTGTCAGGGGCTGGGGCAGCAAGGCGGGGGCGGCGACAGCGGCCAAGTCTTCGTCCATGAGTTTGAGGTAATGCACGCCGGGCCAATCCTCGCGGCCGTAATGAATGGCGGCGTCGAAATTGGTGGCGGCGAAGTCAAAGGGTTTGAGGCGGGTGGACAGGTTCACCGTCACCTCGGGATGGGCGCGGGCAAAGCGGGCCAGACGCGGGGCGAGCCAGTGCATGCCAAAAGCGGGCAGAATCGCGAGATTGAGCGCGCCGCCGGTCGGGTTGGCGCGCAGGGAAAGCGAAGCTTCGGCCAGCCTGCTAAGCGCGCGGCGTGCTTCGGTCACGAAATCCAGAGCGGCGGGCGTCAGACGCAGGCGGTTCTTGTCGCGGATCAATAGCGGCACCCCGAGCTGGCCTTCGAGCACCTGCAGTTGGCGCGAAATGGCACCCTGGGTCAGGTTCAACTCGGCGGCGGCTGCCGAGGCGCTGCCCAGACGGTCCAGCGCCTCCAGCGCAAGAAGGGAGGAGATCGAGGGCAGGTAGCGGCGGGCAAACATATGAGGTTTCCTCATGATCCTGTGAGGGGGTTTCGATAGCAACCTGGCGGACTTCATGCAATATGGCGAGGAGTTTATGAGATTTCCCCCGGAGGATGACATGGCCGAACAACCCATACTGAAAGCCAAGGACGCGCCCGATCTGGGGCGGTTTGACTGGCAGGACCCCTTTCGTCTGGAAGATCAGCTGACCGAGGAAGAGCGGATGCTGCGCGACGGCGCACGGGCCTATGCCCAGGAAAAACTGCAGCCCCGCGTGATCGCGGCCTACCGCGAGGAGACCTCCGATCCGGGGATTTTCCGCGAAATGGGGGCGATGGGGCTGCTTGGCACCACGATTCCCCAAGAATACGGCGGGCTGGGGGCCAGCTACGTCGCCTATGGGCTGATCGCGCGCGAAGTGGAGCGGGTGGACAGCGGCTATCGCTCGATGATGTCGGTGCAGTCCAGTTTGGTGATGTATCCGATCTATGCCTATGGGACCGAGGCGCAGCGTATGCGCTATCTGCCGAAGCTGGCTTCGGGTGAATGGATTGGCTGTTTCGGGCTGACCGAGCCCGATGCGGGATCGGATCCGGCGGGGATGAAAACCACGGCCAAGAAAACCGCCAACGGTTATGTGCTGAACGGCGCGAAAATGTGGATCTCGAACGCGCCGATTGCGGATGTTTTCGTGATCTGGGCCAAGTCCGAGGCGCATGGCGGCAAGATCCGCGGTTTCATTCTGGAAAAGGGCATGAAGGGGCTAAGCGCGCCGAAAGTGGGGGGTAAATTGTCCCTGCGCGCCTCGGTCACCGGCGAGATCGTGATGCAGGATGTCGAGGTCGGCGAAGAGGCTTTGCTGCCCTTTGTAGAGGGGTTGAAGGGGCCATTTGGCTGTCTCAACCGGGCACGTTATGGTATTTCCTGGGGAGTTCTGGGCGCGGCGGAGTTCTGCATGGCGGCGGCGCGGCAATATGGTCTGGACCGCAAGCAATTCGGTAAGCCCTTGGCGGGCATGCAGCTTTATCAGCTGAAGCTGGCCAATATGATGACCGAGATCTCGCTTGGAATGCAGGCCTCCCTGCGGGTTGGGCGGCTTTTGGACGAGGCGAATGCCGCGCCCGAAATGATCTCGATCGTCAAGCGCAACAATTGCGGCAAAGCGCTGGAGGCGGCCCGTTGGGCGCGCGATATGCATGGCGGCAACGGGATTTCCGAGGATTTTCAGGTGATGCGTCACATGGTGAACCTGGAAACGGTCAATACCTATGAGGGCACGCATGACGTCCATGCGCTGATCCTGGGACGGGCGATCACCGGGTTGCAGGCGTTTTTCTAGGGGTGGTTGCAGCGAGAAACGGCAGGGGGGGCAGTCGCGCCCCTTTTTCATGTCCGCAGGCGTTTGACAGGACCGGGCGGTCAAGGGATGCTGGGGCAGGAATGCTTGGGGGCGGAAATGGATTTGAAGCTGCGGGTCGAATTTGGGAACGGGCTGGTGATGGGGCCGGGCAAGGCCGCGCTATTGGAGGCGATTGTGCAGACCGGGTCCATATCTGCGGCGGGGCGGGCGCTGGGGATGAGTTACAAGCGGGCTTGGGGGCTGCTGAACGAGATGAATGCGGGTTTTGTGGCGCCGGTGGTGATCAGCGCGCGGGGTGGGGTCAAGGGCGGCGGCGCGGTAGTCACTGAGGCGGGCGCGCTGGTGCTGGCGCGGTTTCGGGCGTTGGAGGCAAAGATCTGGCAGGATGAAGCGGGGGATTTGCGGGCGCTTTCCGATATGGCGCAGCGGAAATAACGATTGATCGGGCAGGCTGGGGTCGATATGTTCATCTGAACATAAGGAGGCGCATCTTGATGAAAAGATTGCTCATTGCCGCGCTTTTGATTGTATTCTCTTTCGCCGCACGGGCCGAGGAAATCACAGTCTTTGCCGCCTCTAGCTTGAAAACCGCGCTAGACCGGGTCGCTGCCAATTGGCAGGCGCAATCGGGGGTGCAGGTCGTGCTGGCCTATGATGGGTCAGGCAGATTGGCGCAGCAGATCCTGAACGGTGCGCCGGCGGATCTGTTTATCTCGGCCTCGGGGGAGTGGATGGATGCGGCGGCACCGGCGCTGCAAGTCGGCTCGCGGCGGGATCTTTTGGGGAATGATCTGGTCCTGATCGGGGCGGGAAAGCCTGAGCCGCAGGTGATTTCTGGCGCGCTGGATCTGGGCGCGCTTTTGGGCGCAGGGCGGCTTGCGATCGGTCAAACAACTGCGGTTCCCGCCGGGCAATATGGGCGGCAGGCGCTGGAGGCTTTGGGCCTTTGGGACGGGGTTGACGGGCGGCTGGCAGAGGGCGACAGCGCGCGGGCCGCGCTGGACCTTGTGGCGCGCGGCGAGGCGCCTTTGGGCGTGGTTTTCGGCTCGGACCTGCTGGCGGGGCAGGCGGCGGGGTTGGATATCGGCCTGATCGGAGGCTTTCCGCCGGACAGTCATGCGCCAATTCTCTATCCGGCGGCCTTGCTGAAGGGATCGGGCCCGCAGGCCTCTGCTTTTCTGGATTATCTGGGTTCGCAGCCCGCGCAGGAAATCTTCGTCGCGCTAGGGTTCACAAGGCTGGCGCCATGAGTCTTGGCTTTTCACCGGCGGATTGGCAGGCTTTTGGCCTGTCGCTTTGGGTGGCGCTTTGGTCGGTCGCCTTGGGCGGCCCCTTGGCACTGGCCGCGGCTTTTGCGCTGGCGCGGGGGCGGTTTTGGGGGCGGGGGCTGCTGAACCTTATCGTGCATCTGCCGCTGGTGATGCCGCCCGTGGTGACCGGCTATCTGCTGCTGATCAGCTTTGGGCGGCGCGGGCCGGTGGGGGAATTTCTGGAGCAAGTCTTTGGATTGGTTCTCAGTTTTCGCTGGACGGGGGCGGTGCTGGCGGCCGTGATCATGGCATTTCCCCTGATGTTGCGGCCGATGCGGCAGGCTATCGAGGCGGTGAACCCAAGGGTCGAGGAGATGGCGGCGAGCCTTGGAGCGGGGCCTTGGACGGTTTGTCGGACCGTGACTTTGCCGTTGATCATGCCGGGAATCGTGATTGGCGCGGTGATGGGATTTGCCAAGGCGCTTGGCGAGTTCGGTGCTACCATCACCTTTGTTGCGAATATTCCGGGGCAAACCCAGACGCTTGCCGGGGCGGTGCATGCCTATTTGTCGGTGCCGGGGGCGGAAGGCGCGGCCCTGCGGCTGGTGGGGCTGTCGGTCGCGCTATCCGTGCTGGCGCTGGTCGGGGCCGAGGTTTTGGGCCGGCGGGCGGCGCGGCGCATTTCGGGCGCCTGAGCCATATCTTGCGGGGCGTTCGCTGCGTCACCACAATAGGCTGTGGAAACCTCATTTTTCCCGAAAGTCCATGTAAATCTTGGACTTGCGGTGCAAAGTTGTTATCTTGTGCCAAGAGCCGAACTGCCAGGGGTGAGCCATGCGTTACGAATTCAAAGTGGTCCCAGCGCCGCGCCGCGGGGAAAAGGCGCGCGGCCTGCGCACAACCGAGGACCGCTTTGCGCTGGCTTTGGGCAATGTGATCAACGTCATGGCGGCCGAAGGTTGGGACTATGTGCGGGCCGAAACCTTGCCGGTGGAAGAGCGTTCGGGCCTGATGGGGACCAAGACCAGCTATCACAATATGCTGGTGTTTCGCCGCGAGTTGTCGGGGGCGGATGCCGCTGCGCCGGTCCAACTAACCACGGTTGAACTGGCTCCGCGGCTGCGGGCGGCGGGCGATGCGCCAGTGGGCGCTGCGCCAAGCCTTGGGCCTGCTACGGGAATTGCGGCCGAGTAATTACAGTGATTTCAGTGCTTTGGGCAGGGCCTCTTCGAAGGTGCTCAGCGCGGTCTCATCGCCAAGGCTGACGCGGATGCAGCGGTCAAGGGGCGCGATACCAGGCATGCGGACGAATATGCCTTCGGCAATCAGTGCGGCCAGCAAGGCGCGGGCAAAGTTGCCGTCCCTGCCGCAATCCATGGTGACAAAATTGGTGGCCGAGGGCAGCGGGATCAGCCCGTTTTCCCGCGCGATTGCGCCGAGACGGGTGCGGGCAGCGGCCGAGAGGCGGCACACGAGGTCCAGATGGTCTTGGTCAGCGAGCGCTGCCAGGGCGCCGGCTTGGGCGATGCGGCTGACGCCGAAATGGTTGCGGACCTTGTCGAAAGCGCGGGCAAGACCGGGCTCGGCCAGGGCATAACCGATGCGGGCGCCGGCCATGCCGTAGGCCTTGGAAAAGGTGCGAAAGCGGATGACGCGGGGGTCATCGGCGGCGACCTGCGCCTGCGTACCGGGCGGGGCGAGGTCGACATAGGCCTCGTCCAACAGCAATAGCGTGGTCTCGGGCAAATTGGCAATCAGATCCATGATCACGCTTGCGGGGTGGTGGCTGCCCATCGGATTATCGGGATTGGCGAGGTAGATCAGCCGGGCCTCAGTGGCTTTGGCGGCGGCAAGCAGGGCTTCGGGGTCTTCATGATTGCCAAGATAAGGCACGCGGGTCAGCGCGCCGCCAAAGCCGGTGACGTGAAAATTGAAGGTTGGATAGGCGCCGGCCGAGGTGACGACCGGGGTGCCGGGGTTCAGCGTCAGGCGGGCGAGATAGCCGAGAAGGCCGTCGATCCCCTCACCGATGACAACATGGGCGGGGGTGAGGCCGTGATGGCCCGCGATAGCGGATTTGAGATCGTGATTTTCGGGATCGCCGTACATCCAGACATCGGGCGCGGCGCAGCTCATGGCGGCGATGGCATGGGGCGAGGGGCCGAAGAGGCTTTCATTCGCGCCGAGGCGGGCGGTAAAGGGCCGGGCACGGGCGCGCTCCTGGGCCTCGGGGCCGACGAAGGGCACGGTGGCAGGCAGGGAGGCGGCGAGAGGGGTCAGAAATTGGGACATGGGCGCAAGGTGCCAGCCGGTTGGGGTTTGTGCAAGGGGGCGCGGGGGGGCGCGCTGGTGAGGCTTGGCGGGACTGGCGATGGGGGCTGAGCGGGCGATGCTTTTTGCTTGCCGGGCCCGAAGAAAGGGGGGGGCGCCCCCCCCTCTGCCCTTTCGGGCATTCACCCCCTGCGGGATATTTGGGTCAGGTGAAATCAGCCGATTTCGGCAAGTCGGGTGAGCGCGGCTTGGAGTTTGGCGGCTTCATCCTCGCGGGCGCTAAGGTTTGCCTGCGCCTCCAAGACCACCTCTTCGGGCGCGGAGGCGGCGAAGTTGGGGTTGTTCAGGCGGCCCTTGAGGCCCCCGATTTCCTTGGCGAGTTTGTCCATCGCCTTGGTCAAGCGGGATTTTTCCTCGGCAATATCGATCAGACCCGCCAGCGGGATGGCGAAGGTGGCACCGGGGGCGGCCAGCGTGATGGCGCCTTTGGGGGCGGGGCCGGTCGTCAGGCTGTCGATGCGGGCGAGGCGGCGGATCAGGGCCTCGTTGCGGGTCCAGGCGGCGCGGGCTTCGGGCGAGAAAGTCGTCGCCACGATGTCGATTTTCAGGCCAACCGGCACATGAACCTGGGCGCGGGCAGATCGGACCTCGTCGATGAGGGTGGTGACCCAGGTCATCTCGGCCTCGGCTGCGGGGGTGATCAGGTCGGGGCCAAAGCTGGGCCAGTCCTGATGGACCAGCAGTTTGGCGCGGGTGCCGGTGGTGGCCCACAGCTCTTCGGTGATGAAGGGCATGAAGGGGTGCAGCAGGACCATGGATTGGTCCAGCACCCAAGCGAGGGTTTGGCGGGTCTCGGCGGCCTCGGTGCCGTCCAGCAGCGGCTTGGCGAACTCGACATACCAGTCGCAAACGCAGCCCCAAACGAATTTATACAGCGCATCGGCAGCCTGATCAAAGCGGTAGGCGGCGAGCGAGGTGTTCACCTCGGCGAGGGCCTTGGCGGTCTCGCCGATGATCCATAGATTGGCGGTGGCACTGGCCCGTGGCGGGGCGGATTGGGTGGAGTGACCCTCCCAGACGCCGTTAATCTCGGCAAAGCGGCAGGCGCTCCACAGTTTGGTGCCGAAATTGCGGTAGCCCGCGATGCGCTGGGGATCGTATTTCAGCACCCCGCCCATGGAGGCCATGGCGGCATTGGTAAAGCGCAGGGCGTCGGCGCCGAATTCGTTGATGGCGTCGAGCGGGTCGACGACATTGCCGAGGCTCTTGGACATCTTCTTGCCCTTGGCGTCTCGGACGAGGCCGTGCAGGTAGACGTCCTTGAAGGGCACTTCGTCGACGACGGCCAACTGCATCATCATCATCCGGGCGACCCAGAAGAAGATGATATCCGAGCCGGTGATGAGGGCGGAGGTGGGGAAATAGGTTTTCAGTTCAGGGGTTTGCTCGGGCCAGCCGAGGGTGCCGATGGGCCAGAGGCCGGAGGAGAACCAGGTGTCGAGGACGTCGGGGTCGCGCCAAAAAGGAACCTCTACATAGGAGCCTTCCGATCGAATCTTGAAACTACATTTGTCCAACGGCCAATCGTGAGGCTCAGAATCGACCTCGACCAAATTGCCGGGACGCACTCCTTTTCGGGCCTGCCACACGTCGGAGATCTGTTGTTTGACCTCTTCAACCGATGCCGCACAAAACTCCATGGTGAGGATGCCGCCTTCGGTCAGCTTTCCCCCGAGGGCCAGCTCGTCATAAGCATTTTCACGCCTGAATTGCGCCGCTTTCCCCAGTGGGATACTGTCGGCAACGTTCAACGACCAAGTGCCTACCTCACCTTTCAGGCTAGGGACCATCGCAGTCCAAACCGGAATCTGGTGCCCCCACCACAGTTGGCGACTGATGCACCAGGGCTCGATGTTTTCCAGCCAATGGAAATAGGTCTTCTCGCCCGATTCCGGCATGATCCGGGTCTTGCCCGTCCGCACGGCCTCCAGCGCGGGGCCGACGATTTTGCTGGTATCCACGAACCATTGATCGGTCAGCATCGGCTCGATCACCACTTTGGAACGGTCGCCGAAGGGCTGCATGATCTTTTTCGCCTCGACCACCGGCTCCAGCCGCAGATGCTCGCTGCCGGTCTCTTCGTCGATTTCCTTGACCAAAGTGGCCACGGAAAGGCCCGCGGCATTGATATCGGCCACGACGAGTTTGCGGGCCTGGAACCGGTCAAGGCCGCGGTATTTTTCGGGGACGAGGTTGAGAGTGTCAACTTCGGCCTCATTTGTCGGGGAGCCTGCGGCGATCTCTCGGGCGCGCAGGACGGCTTGCGCATAGGGGGCACCGTCGGCGCGCATCTGGGCGCTGGTGTCCATCAGGCGGTAGCAGGGCAGCGCGTTGCGCTTGGCCACCGCATAATCGTTGAAATCATGCGCGCCGGTGATCTTGACCGCGCCGGAACCAAAGGTCGGGTCGGGGTATTCATCGGTGATGATCGGGATCAGGCGGTCACACAGCGGCAAGTGGACCATCTTGCCGACGATGGCGGCATAGCGTTCATCCGAGGGGTGCACGGCAACCGCGCCGTCGCCCAGCATGGTTTCGGGGCGGGTCGTCGCGATAGAGATGTAATCGCGCGTCTCACGCAGGATCACCGCGCCGTTTTCGTCTTTCTCAATGTATTCATAGATTTCGCCGCCCGCGAGGCGGTATTTGAAGTGCCACATGTGGCCCGCAACTTCGGTATTCTCGACCTCAAGATCGGAAATCGCGGTTTCAAAGTGGGGGTCCCAGTTGACCAGACGCTTGCCGCGATAGATCAGGCCCTTGTTGTACATGTCGACAAAGACCTTGGTCACCGCATCGGGGAAATTGCCCGACATGGTGAAAGCCTCGCGGTCCCAGTCGCAGCTGGCGCCGAGGCGTTTCAGCTGGTTGATGATCGTGCCGCCGGATTGGTCTTTCCATTCCCAGACCTTGGCCAGAAACGCCTCGCGCCCCATGTCGCGGCGGGAGGGCTGCTGGGTCAGCGCCAACTCGCGTTCGACCACCATTTGCGTGGCGATCCCGGCATGGTCGGTGCCAACCTGCCAGAGCGTATCGTCGCCCCTCATGCGGTGCCAACGGATCAGGATATCCTGCAGGGTGTTGTTGAAGGCATGGCCCATGTGCAGCGAGCCGGTGACATTCGGTGGCGGGATCATGATCGAAAACGGCTGACCACCCGGCTTTTTGTTCGCCCCGGCGCGCCCGACCTTTTGGTCAATCCAAAGCGCGGAAATGCGGGCCTCGGCCTCGGCGGGGTTGAAGTTCTTTTCCATGGGCATCGGCGGCTTCCTTTTGTTGCAGGTGTCCTAGCCAATAGCGGAGAGATTTCCAAGTCTTTTGGGCCTTGATTGCGGTGCCGCAAGACGCTCTGCGGGGGATACTTGGGTGAAGATGAAGGACCAAACGCCGCCTTCGCCCCTTCATCTTCACCCAAACATCCCCGCCGGAGGCTCTTAGTCGCCACCCAAACGAGCCTTGGAGGTTCAAAGACAGGCTGCTGCGGGGCAGCGCGGCTGCGTCCCCCCTCGATGGGGGGCAAGGCCGCCCCGTTGGCAGGTCACACCGCCCGGTCGAGCCTGGTTGACAGATGGATCAGACTTTCCGAGGATTTGACCCCGGTCAGCCCGCCGATCTGGTCCAATACGGCGTCCAGAACCTGCGTGTTCGAGGCGGCGACCTGCAGCAGCAGATCAAAGCGGCCGGAGGTGGTGAAAACCCGCTCGATTTCCGGCAGGGCTTTGAGCCGTTGCAAGATCGCGGCCTGGGCGCGCGGCTCGATGGTCAGTAAAACCGAGGCGCGCAGGCGGCCTTGGCGGGCGGCTTCGCCCAGCTTTAGGGTGTAGCCGGCGATCACGCCCGTGGTCTCCAGCCGCTCCAGCCGGGCCTGTACCGTCGAGCGCGCGACCTTGAGACGGCGCGCCAAAGTGGCCACCGACATCCTTGCATCGGCCCCCAGCAGGGTCAGAACGTTTCTGTCGAGATCATCCATGCAATCTGTCGCTCCATTTCGTCAATATGACGATGATTCACGTCGATTATATAGTTTTGTTCGGTGAAGTTGTACCCCATATGCGGCATCCTTAGTTGCAGGAAAAGGGCGGTTCATACGCACCTGGCCTGGTTGGAAAAACCTTGCTGGTGCCTCATGCAATGCTGTGCCTTAGCCAATTGATTTGGCACGCGCAAAAGGGGATCCGCATCTTGTTGGCAGAAAGGATTACGCCGATGGGACTGTCCAAAACGATCTGGACCAATCCGACCGAGTTTTTGAAAGTACAGCAGCCGGAGAATCCGGTGCTGTTCTTTGCTCCTGCGATGCTCCAGTCTATGGCGCGCCGCTTTATCGATGGTTTTCCGGGGCTTGTGACCTATGCGGTCAAATCGAACCCCGGCGAAGAGGTGATTGAAAACCTCGTCGCTGCCGGGATTAAAGGCTTTGACTGCGCCTCGCCCTTCGAAATCGATCTGATCCGCCGTCTGGCCCCCGAGGCCGCTATTCACTACAACAACCCGGTCCGCTCGCGCGCGGAGATCCGGGTTGCGGTTGAGGCAAAGGTGAAATCCTGGTCGGTGGACAGCAAGAGCGAGTTGACCAAGCTGATCGAGATGGTGCCTGCTCAGGACTGCGAGATTTCGGTGCGCTTCAAGCTGCCGGTTTCGGGCGCGGCCTATAACTTTGGCGCGAAATTCGGCGCGACCGAGGAGGTGGCAGCGGAGCTGCTGAAAACCGTCGCGGCTGCGGGGTACATCCCCTCGATCACCTTCCATCCGGGCACGCAATGCACCGATCCTGCGGCCTGGGCGAGCTATATTCGCGCAGCCGCGCTGATTGCCAGCCAAGCCGGGGTCAAGATCGCGCGGCTGAATGTGGGCGGCGGTTTTCCTAACCATCGCGTCTCGGGCATCCTGCCGCAGCTCGAAGCCACCTTTGAGACCATCGACCGGGTCGCAACCGAGGCCTTCGGCGCCGACCGTCCGGCACTGATCTGCGAGCCGGGCCGGGGCCTCTGCGGCGATGCCTTCATGCTTGCCGCCCGGGTCAAGGCGGTGCGTGACGGCACGCATGTGTTCTTGAACGACGGCGTTTACGGATCCTTGTTCGAGCTTGGCCAGATCGGCATCATCGACCGGATCGAAGTGCTGGACAGCCAGGGCAATCGGCGCAAGGGCAAGGTCAAGGGCCGTATCTGTTTTGGCCCGACCTGCGATTCGGTGGACCGTCTGCCGGGCGATGTGCCTTTCCCTTCGGATATCGCTGAGGGCGATTTCGTGCTGGTGCAAAGCATGGGCGCCTATTCAACGGTGACCAACAGCCGTTTCAACGGCTTTGGTGATCTGATCCGCGCGACGGTTTTGTCGGGCAACCTGTAAAGACGCTTGGGAATTTCCAAACACGGAGCCGGCGGCCGAGAGATCAGCTGCCGGCTTTTTCTATTGCGCAAAACCGATCAGATCGCGATCTGCTGGCCCATTTCGACAACCCGGTTTGAGGGCAGACAATAAAAGGCCGTCGCGTCTGAGGCGGATTTTGACATGGCGATGAACAGACGCTCTTGCCAGAAGGGCAGGCCCTGATTGCGTGCCGAACGGAACGAACGCCGGTTTAAAAAGAACGAGGTCGTCATGATGTCAAACTTTTCGCCCCGCTTGCGTGCGATTGCCAAGGCTTTGGGAACATTGGGGGTTTCCATATAGCCGAAGTAAAGTTTGACCCGCAGGAAGTTCTCCGACAGCCGCTCCAGCTGGATGCGGTTCTCGTCGGGGACCAGGGGCGTGGTGGTGACCGAGACGGTAACGATGAAATTCTGTGCGTGCAGAACCCGGTTGTGTTTGAGGTTATGCAGCAGCGCCGAGGGCGCCGTATCGGGGTCTTGGGTCAGAAACACCGCGGTTCCGGGCACTTCGATCGGATGGGACTTTTCCAGCATCTTGATCAGCTGAGTCAGGGCGACCGCGGAATCCTTGTTTTTCTTTACCACATAGGCCGTGGCCTTGATCCAGGTATAGATCAGCAGGCACATCGTTGCCGAAATGATCACCGGCACATAGCCGCCATCGATGAATTTGATGAAATTCGCGCCGAGGAACATCAGCTCCATCGCCAGGATCGGCAGCATGACCGCCGCGACCAGCCAGATCGGCCAGTTCCACAGCTTGCGGAACAGCACGATGGCCAGGATCGAAGTAATCACCATATCGCCGGTGACCGCGATCCCATAGGCCGAGGCGAGCCTGGTGGACGAGCCAAAGCTGATGACCAGCGCCAGAACGCCGAGCATCAGGATCAGATTGACGCGCGGTAGGAAGATCTGCCCAAGCTGGGTATCCGAGGTGTGGCGGATCTCCATCCGCGGCAAAAGACCCATCTGGACGGCCTGCTGCATCATCGAAAAGGCGCCTGAAATCACTGCCTGACTGGCGATCACGGTGGCGGCGGTGGCCAGCAGCACCAGTGGCAGCAGCGCCCATTCGGGGGCCATCAGGAAAAACGGATTGGAGGCCGTTGAGGGGTCGTTCAGCACCAGCGCGCCCTGGCCCAGATAAGAGAGGGCGAGCGAGGGAAAGATCAGCAGGGTCCAGGCGATTCGGATCGGCTTGCGGCCGAAATGGCCCATATCGGCATAAAGCGCCTCGCCGCCAGTGACAGCCAGAAACACCGAGCCGAGCACGATAAAGCTGGCCCAGCCATTATGGGTCAGAAACCCGGCGGCATATTGCGGGTTCAGCGCCTTGAGAATCTCCAGATCATCGCCGACGTGGCGGATGCCCAATGCCGCCATGACCAGAAACCAGACCACCATGATCGGGCCAAAAAATCGGGCGACCTTGTCGGTGCCCTGACTTTGAAACAGGAAAAGCCCCAGAATGATGACCACGGTGACCGGCACGACATAGGGGTGAAAGGCGGGGGTGACCAGCGACATGCCCTCGACCGCCGAGAGGACCGACATGGCGGGGGTGATGATCGCATCGCCAAAAAACAGGGAAATACCGATGACTCCGACGGTCAAAAGCCAGGCCGGACGCCGTTTGAGGGCCTGCTGCACCAGGGCTACCAGCGACAATGTGCCGCCCTCGCCCCGGTTGTCGGCGCGCATGACCAAAAGCACGTATTTCACCGTAACGATCAGGATCAAGGTCCAGATCAGCAGCGAGATCACGCCGATCACTTCGGCCCGGGTCAACCCGTCATGGCCCGCCGCGTGCAGCGATTCTCGCATGGCATAAAGCGGGCTGGTGCCGATGTCACCATAAACGACGCCGATGCAGCCAAGCACCAGTTTCCAAAGGTTTTTCGGCGGATGGCTATCGCCGGCCTGCGGGGGGGGGAGGGGCTGTTCAGCGGTGGCAGTCACTGTGTCGCCTTTTGGAATAACTTCACTTTAGACCCTTGACCGAAGCCTTGAACGAGACCGCTGGTTACACCCGCGCCGCTCAAAGGTCCAGCATCCTGACGTGGGGTTAAATCGGTGCCGCTCGAAGAAGCCGATCAAACAGGACATCCAGAAAGTCGCCAGCTTCGGCAAAAGGGTCGTGGTCCTTGTCCAAAATGGTGCGCACCTGCACATCAAAATCGGCATAATGCTGGGTCAGTGCCCAGATTGAGAACAAGAGGTGCCGCGCTGGCACGCGGGCCAGGCGGCCCTGCGCGATCCAAGCCTCGATCACCGCGGCCTTTTCATCTACGAGCTGTTTCAGATCCCCCGAGATCGCATCCAGGATACGGGGCGCGCCTTGCAGGATTTCATTGGCAAATAGCCGGCTTTCGCGGGGAAAGTCCCGAGACAATTTCAGCTTTCGGCGCACATAGGATTTAATCTCGGCCAGCGGCTCGCCGGCCGGATTCATGGCGCGCAAAGGGTCCAGCCAGGTCTTCAACAGCCCGTCCAAAAGCGTCTTGTGGACTGCTTCTTTGGAGGGGAAATAGTACAGTAGATTGGGCTTTGACAGGCCTGCCGCGTCGGCGATCTGGTCCAGCGTTGCGCCGCGAAACCCATGCTGCGAAAAGACTTGCAGCGCCGCTTCCAGAATTGCGGCGGTGTTCTTTTGCTGGATTCTGGTAGGCTGCTTGATCATTCCGTCCAGCTGATATGCCGTCATTTCCGCACCTTGGCAGAGTTTTGAGACAGGAGCAAACAGCCTGCCCTTCAGGCGTCCAAAGCCTCGCGGAAAGCGGCGATGACCATCGCGTGATCCTCGGCCGAGGGCAGGCCTGAGACGCAGGCGACGGCAATCATCCCGCTGCCCGCGACCATGATCGGCACCGCCCCGCCATGATCGGCATGATGGGCCGGATCCAAGCCATGGCGGGCCAGCGTCTCGCCCTTGGCGGCATGGCGCAAGCCCACGAGATATGAGGATTGCCCAAAGATCAGCGCCGTATTGGATTTGCGCCGCGCCCAATGATCGTTCAGCGGCGCCGAGCCCGGCAAGGCCGCGTGAAACAGGCTGCGATTGGCGGTTCGGATGCTGATCACGACGGGCAGGCGGTCTTTTTGGGCCCGGCGCAAAAGGATCAGCCCAAGGGCGACGGCGCGCGTCTCGTCAAAGGCGGGAAAGATCAGATCCCGTGCCTGAGTTTCGAGGGCCGCGATGAGGTCGGACATGGGGGCGAGCCTTTCTTGAAACGAAATGCAGTTGGCTCAGAGCGCGCCAATACCGCGTAGAATCATGGTCTTGACGCTTTGCTTCGCCGCGCGCCACTGGGCATCGCTCAGCGCTTTGCCGCCATTCAGCGTCTCGATCTGATGGCCGAAATCGGCGTAATGCTGCGTCGTGGCCCAGAGCATGTAGAGCAGATGCTCGGGGTCCACCGGTGCCATTTTGCCTTCGTCGATCCAGCGCTGGATCAGGGCCGCGCGGCCCGTGGTCCATTCGCGCAGCGTGGTTTCGAGGTAGTCCTGAATGAACGGCGCGCCGTGCATTACCTCTGAGGCCCAGACTTTGGAGCCGTCGGGATGGCGGCGCGAAATCTCCATCTTGGCGTCGATATAGGCACCGATGCCTTCGATCGGGCCGGGGGCATCATCCATGCTTTGGGCCGCATCCAGCCAGATCTCAAAGATGTTCTGGACGACCTGGCGGTAAAGATCCTCTTTGGAGGCGAAATAATACAGCAGATTGGCCTTGGGCAGCCCCGCCATATCCGCGATCAGCTGCACCGTAGCGCCGCCAAAGCCGGCTTCGGCAAATACTTTCTCAGCCGTCCGCAAAATAAGCGTCTCGTTCTGCTGGCGGATCTCATTGCGGCGCAGTGGCCTTGCGGCTTCGGTCATCGGGCAGGGCCTCAAGATTTTAGTTGACCGAATGGTCAGGTTGTGGTGCGTTACCCATTGACCATAGGGTCACGAAGTGAGTCGCGGCAAGGGGCATCAAGACCCGAAGAGCGCCGCGGTGGGGGAGAATGCCATGACGGCCTTGGGAGCCAACCAGCGGATCAATTCTGCGCGGCTTTGGGATAGTCTGAACGAGATGGCCTTGATCGGGCCGGGCATGGCGGGCGGTTGCAACCGCCAAACCCTGACCGACGAGGACAGCGCCGGGCGGCATCTGTTCGCCAGCTGGTGCAAGGCCGCCGGCATGAGCATGGGCGTTGATACCATGGGCAATATGTTTGCGTCGCGGGCTGGCACCGATCCCGAGGCGCTGCCGGTCTACATGGGCTCGCATCTGGACACGCAGCCGACGGGCGGGCGCTATGACGGGGTTTTGGGGGTTCTGGGCGGGCTAGAGGTGGTGCGCACGCTGAACGATCTGGGCATAAAGACCCGCCATCCGATTGTGGTGACCAATTGGACCAACGAAGAGGGCGCGCGTTTTGCCCCCGCGATGCTGGCAAGCGGCGTCTTTGCGGGCATTCATACCGAGGATTATGCGAAGGGCCGCACGGACGGCGACGGCAAGCTGTTTGGCGCAGAATTGCAGCGGATTGGCTGGGTTGGCGATGAGGTCGTGGGCGCGCGCAAGATGCATGCCATGCTGGAGCTGCATATCGAGCAGGGCCCGATATTAGAGGCGGAGGGCAAGACGATTGGTATCGTTACGCACGGGCAGGGCCTGTGGTGGCTGGAAATCACGCTGACGGGGCGCGATGCGCATACCGGCTCGACGCCGATGAACATGCGGGTCAATGCGGGGCTGGGCATGGCGCGGATCACCGAGCGGGTGCATCAGATCGCCATGAGCCATCAGCCCGGCGCTGTCGGGGCGGTGGGGCAGGTCAAGGTGTTCCCGAACTCGCGCAATGTGATCCCCGGAAAGGTGGTGTTCACCGTCGATATCCGCAGCCCCGATCAGGCTAAACTGGACGCGATGCGCGGCGAGGTGGAGCGGGCGGCGGCGGCGGTTTCGGCCGAACTGGGGCTGGGATGCGCGATCGAGGCGGTCGGGCATTTCGATCCGATCACCTTTGATCCGGGGCTGGTAGGCATCGTGCGCGGGGCGGCGGAAAAGCTGGGATATGCGCATATGGATATCATCAGCGGCGCGGGGCATGACGCCTGCTGGATCAACCGACTTGCGCCGACGGTGATGGTGATGTGCCCCTGCGTTGGCGGGCTGTCGCATAACGAGGCCGAGGAGATTTCGCCGGAATGGGCGGCGGCGGGGACGGATGTGCTGTTCCACGCGGTATGTGAAGTGGCGGGGGTGGTGGGGTGAGGGTTTTGAAACAGTTTACGGCACTAATGAATCTGATGGCTTTGGGATACCTAGGGTTCACTTTGCTGCAGATCATCAGGTCAAGTATTCCGATCTCGGAATTAGACATAGTGCTGTTTTCGGCTGCGATACTCGCGCCGATTGCGACCCTTGTATTACTTTTTTTAGATTGGCGGACTTCGATTGGTCAGGAGTCTCTGAGTAGCTTGGAGGCAAAACTACGAATGGCCCAAGTGAAAAGCGAACTGGCGAAATTTGAAAAAGGGAATGATTCATGACCGTAATCAAGAACGGCACGGTTGTAACTGCAGATCTGACCTATGCGGCGGATGTGAAGATTGAGAATGGTGTGATCACCGAGATCGGGGCGAACCTTAAGGGCGGCACCGAGCTTGATGCCTCGGGCTGCTATATCATGCCCGGCGGGATTGATCCGCATACCCATCTCGAGATGCCCTTCATGGGCACCTATTCCGCCGATAACTTCGAATCCGGCACGCGGGCGGCCCTATCGGGTGGCACGACCATGGTGGTGGATTTCGTGCTGCCGGGGCAGGGGCAGGGGCTGATGGATGCGGCCCAGATGTGGCACAACAAATCGGGGCGGGCGAACTGCGATTATTCCTATCACATGGCGATCACCTGGTGGGGGCAGAAGGTCTGGGAGGATATGGAATTGTCGGTCAAGGCCGGCATGACCAGCTTCAAACACTTCATGGCCTACAAGGGCGCGCTGATGGTCAATGATGACGAGATGTACCAGTCCGTTGCCCGCGTTGGGGATCTGGGGGGGCTCGCCATGGTTCATGCCGAGAACGGCGATGTGGTGGCGGAGTTGACGGCCAAGCTGATCGCGGCGGGCAATTCCGGGCCGGAGGCGCATGC
>CAIYZT010000100.1 GCA_903930735.1 uncultured Paracoccaceae bacterium
GTGCCCTGATTTTCCAGCCATCGGCAAACAATATGCTTTGCCGATCCGGCGACCCTGTACCCAGCCTTGACCTTTTCGTTCATTGCCAAAGATAGCTCGACTATCTTGCTGGTTTTTGTGACCTTTAACAAGGATAGTTTTTCTGTGAATATCTTGGTTACAAAATGATCTGCACCGTAGGGGGTTTTGGTTCGCATGTTTGCAAGTAGGGTTTTGATAACCGGCGGGGCCGGTTTCATCGGCTCCAAGCTTGCGCTTCGGTTGCAAAAACTGGGTTCGAATGTGGCGATTTACGACAATTTTAATCCTCAGCCGCATGAGGGCAACGGCGACACGGACAGTGCCCTGAGCGTGGCTGGGGTCGCGGTGATCCAAGGCGATATTCGGGACCTTTCTTCACTTCAGGCGGCGATTGCGCGGTGTGATCCGCAAATCGTGTACCATCTGGCCGCCGAAACTGGCACCGGACAGTCCTTTTCCCTGCCCTCGCGCTATGCCGAGGTGAATGTGACCGGCACCGCCCATCTGATCGAGGCGATCCGCAGCGCCGGAAAATCGGTGCGCAGGGTGGTTCTGGCCAGCTCGCGCTCGGTTTATGGTGAGGGAGCCTGCGTGAATTCCCAAGGCCAGCCCGCGCTTGCGGCCGAGCGGCTTGCGGCCGATCTGATGCGCGGGGACTACGCGCCAAAAGATGCCCTTGGTCAGAGCCTGACACCGGTCAAGTCCAACGCCGATTGCCCGGTCGCACCGGCCTCGATCTATGCTTCAAGCAAGCTGATGCAGGAATATCTGCTGAAACAGGGCTTTTGGGGCACGGAAGTGCAGGTTGGCATCTTGAGGTTGCAAAACGTTTTCGGCCCCGGACAATCGCTGAACAACGCCTATACCGGAGTTTTGTCGATTTTCTGCCGCCAAATTCAGGAAGGCCGGACACTGGAGATTTTTGAGGACGGCCAGATCGTCCGCGACTTCCTGCTGGTCGACGATGCCGTCTCGGCCTTTGTTGCGATGGCCGAAGTCACCAAAATGCCGACGGATGTCTTGGATATCGGCTCGGGCATTGGGGTCAATATAGCCGATGTTGCGCGCCGGCTCTTGGTTCTTTTGGGCGCAGATCCGGGCCGCGTGAAAGTGACGGGTGCCTTTCGAGCCGGCGACATTCGCCATGCGGTTGCCGATATCGCGCGCGCCGAGGCGCAGCTTGGCTGGCGTCCGGGCTTTGATCTTGATACAGGTTTGGCGCAATTGGCGGATTGGTCGCGCGTTATGCTGCGTGCTGCCGCTTAAGAGGCCTCACTTGGGCGCAGAAAACTGATCAGAGAATACGCGTTGTAAGACAGGAACGGAAACATGCTGTTATTGCATATAGGACCTCACAAGACGGCGACGTCATATATTCAGGATAATCTTTTTAAAAACAGGGAATCCCTTGCCGCTCGTGGCTGGATTTATCCGGAGCTCGGCACCCAAGGCAGGACCGGACACCACGAAATAGCCAATAATGTGGGCAATTATCTGAAGGGCCCCCTTTCAGAAGCGCTAAAGGAATTGGGCCAGGAGGTTTTGGCAAGTGGTCGAAATTTGGTTTTGTCTGGCGAAGGGTTTTGTCGTTGGTCTCCTGAAGCGATAGCGACCTTGGCGGGCGTTTTGGGGCAAGAACAGGTCCATCTTGTCTTTGTAGTGCGGGATCCTTTTGATCTCTTGTATTCACATTGGGCCGAAGAGGTCAAACAAGGTTACAGCTGTAGTTTTGCGGACCAGTTCAGTAAAAACGTTGCTCTGGGTCGTCGTTCGCGTCTGTTGAACCCAATGCAAGATTTGGAGTCGCATATAAAGCAACCCAATGTCAGGGTGAGTGCGGTACCCTATGAAATTTTGAAAGTGGACAACGTTGATATTTATGATCATTTCTGTCAATCAGCGATGGATATCACCGATGTGCCCAAAATCGATGATCGTCTCAGGAATGCGGCCTATCCTATTGAGCGGACTGAGATTCTGCGCATCTTGACCCAATTGCGCAGCGAAGGGCGCGCTCATATTGGATCTGGTTTACGGCACAGGTTCATGGCTGTTACCGTCCCAAAGGAGCGCAGCGCACTTGAAATTCTTGTGCGCGAACATGGCGAGCCAGCGCGTCGTCAGGTTCAGCTTGAGGGTATGGATGTGTTGAAACATCGGCTAGAGGTAGGCGTTTTGAAAGGGTTGGAGCATCATTGGACCTATCCACTTGATGGAAAATCGATTTATAAACAGGAGCGGCAGATTTATAGGTATTACGATTCCTTCATTTTGTGGCAGATTGCGCCAATAAGAGAAGCAATAGCGGCGCTTCTGGAAAAACTCTGATGAACCTAGAAGTATCGCAAAAGCGGTTTGCCCTTTACGTTATCCCTGTCTGTCCCGAACCGGATGACCACATAGTCTATGCGATTGCCGCGCTGCAGCAACTGGTGGAGCGCTGCGTGGTGATTTGCCCGGCTGACTATGAACCCAAGGTGTGTGGGCTGTTGGCCGGACGACCGCAGGATGTGGTTCTGATACATTCCAGCACCTCGGCGAGCGTTTCAGCTTTGTACAAACAAGGATTGCTATGGATCTGGGCGCAAAACCTGGACCCGACCGATGTCATCGTGACGGGCTCCCATGTCATCGGGCCCTTGCTGCCGCTTGACCCGCGCGCTCTGAACCCAAGCGAGGCGGGCGCGGCGATGTTCTCGGCCTATTGGTTGGACCCCGCGCTGGATGTCCGCTTTAGCCGAAGGTCTGAGATCGGCCTGGTGCCCAGTCTGGATTTTGCCGTCTTCTCGGCTGGTCTGATGCAAAATCCCGCCTTTCGGGCCATCTGGTGGGGGTTCAAGCCCGGAGGGGATTACCTCGACGAATTGGAGCGGTTGAATTTTAGTTTGGCCGCGATGTTGAGGGCCGAGGGCCTGAAGGTGGCCTTTCCCCTGCCGCCAGCCGCGCTGGAAACCTACGAGCCGGCCCTTTTTGAGATCCATAAACTGATTGCCGCTGATGCGCCTTGTCTGCCGCTTTCGGTACTGCGTCTCGATCCCGTGCTGCACGATCTTTATTCGATCGACCTGCGCATCGCGCTGGATGATCTGCGGGCGCGGCACCCGCAGATATACGGATTGGTTATCGGCTACGTCTCGCATAACCTGCCGCCGCGCGATTTTGCGATGATCTCTGACCTCTACGAGGTGCTGCCGCTCGCCGCTGCCGACCCGCAAAAGACCGACTGGGAATTTGGCCGTATCGCGGTGTTTATTCACGCCTATTACGCCGAAATGATGCCGGAGTTCTGGACCCTTCTGCAGCGGATCCCTTGCGCCTTTGACGTGTTCATCACCACATCGAACGCGGCAAATCGTGATCAGATTGATCAGTTTCTGGACGGGCAGGGGGTGGCGCCATCGGCACGCGAAGTTGTCGTGGTCGCCCAAAACCGCGGCCGCGACATGTCATCGCTGTTCATTACCTTTCGGGAACTGGCCTTGTCAGGCAAATACAAAGTCGCGCTACGGCTGCATTCAAAGCGGACACCGCAAGTTCCCCGGCAGGTCGCCGAGAATTTCAAAAAGCATTTGTTCGAAAATCTGGTGGCCAGCCGGGGCTATATCTCAAACATTCTGGACCGATTTGAGCAGGAGCCGGATATCGGCATGATCATGCCGCCCGCGGTTCATATCGGCTTTGGCACCCTGGGGCATTCATGGTTCAACAACTTCAAGCCCTTGCTTTCAATCGCAAAAGATATGAATCTAAGGATCAACTTCGATCTTGATACCCCCCTTGCGCCCTTGGGGACGATGTATTGGTTCCGCCCCGATGCGCTGCACAAGATGTTCGATCATCCTTGGGCCTGGGAGGATTACAACCCCGAGCCGCGCCATATCGATGGCGGGTTGGCCCATGTTCAGGAACGACTGATTTGCTATGTCTGTATTGACCGAGGCTACCGGGTCTTGATGGCGATGACCCCTGCGCAGGCTGGGCGTAACTATGCCAAGCTGGAGTATAAATTGCAGCTTTTGGCCGCGCGCCTGGCCTCGGGCAATGTGCAGA
>CAIYZT010000101.1 GCA_903930735.1 uncultured Paracoccaceae bacterium
CAACTACTTTCAAACCCTAGATTATACAATAGCGTTTGAGCATATTCTTTGTGGCCTTTCCGTGTCCATCCTCCATCGCGCTTCGTTTTTCACTTCAGCCGCCCGGTTGGACCAACTGCCACATCCCGGCGCCCCTGAGGTCTGCTTTGTCGGACGGTCTAATGCGGGCAAATCTACAGCCATTAATGTGCTGGCGAACCAAAAGCGGCTGGCCTTCTCGAGCAAAACGCCGGGTCGGACTCGCCTCATCAATATGTTTGGGCTGCCCGACCCCCTTGATCCGGAAGGACAGCTCGGCTTTCTGGTCGATCTGCCAGGTTACGGTTACGCGTCGGTCGCGCACCGCGCTCGGGAAGAATGGGCAGATATCTTGGGAGGCTACCTCCAGAGTCGCGAATCGCTTGCCGGTATTGTGTTGCTCATCGACATTCGCCGCGGGGTCACTGAGCTTGATCGCCGCCTTGCGAACTGGATCGCACCAACTAAGCGCCCCGTGTTGGCGTTGTTGACCAAAGCAGACAAGTTTCCCTACGGGCAGCGCATCAAAACTGTCTTTGCAGTAAAAAAGGAGCTTGCCGATATTGGCGCGCTCAACGCCGTTCCGTTCTCGGCCACGGCCCGAATTGGTCTTGAAGAAGCAGCACTACAAATCGAAAACTGGATCTCTCCTAAGGTCGTCCCATGACAACTCCTCATCTTGTAATGGCGGATTTCCCCGCCAATCGTCCCCGCCGTCTTCGTCGCGATGACTTTTCCCGCAGATTGGTCCGTGAGCACTCACTGTCGGTTAATGACCTTATTTACCCTGTGTTTATTGTGGAGGGTAAAGGCGTTCGGCAACCGATCGGGTCGATGCCGGACATTATGCGGTACTCACCCGACACCCTTATGCAAGTTGCCGAGGAGTGCGTCGCACTAGGCATTCCGGTCATGGCGTTGTTCCCCGTTATCGAGCCAAACCTCAAAGCCCTGGACGGCGCCGAAGCGATCAACCCTAAAGGTCTGATCCCCCGTGTGGTGGCGGAGCTCAAAAAACGTTTTCCTGAACTAGGCCTACTCACTGACGTGGCACTCGACCCCTACACGAGCCACGGCCAAGACGGCGTCATCGATGAAAACGGCTATGTGATGAACGACATCACAGTCAAAATTCTGACGCAACAAGCGCTGGTTCAGGCCGAAGCGGGCGTAGATATCGTCGCGCCGAGCGACATGATGGACGGACGTATTGGCGCCATCCGCAACGCGTTGGAAGCCAACCAGTTCATCCACACGCGCATCATGGCGTATTCAGCCAAGTTTGCCAGCGCCTTTTACGGCCCATTCCGGGATGCGGTCGGGTCTGCGGCCAATCTCGGCAAATCAAACAAACTGGTCTATCAGATGGATCCGGGCAATATTGATGAGGCGCTCCGAGAAGTTGCGGCGGATTTGCGTGAAGGCGCCGATATGGTCATGGTTAAGCCCGGCATGCCTTATCTGGATGTATTGCGTCGAGTCAAAGATGCGTTCCGCGTCCCAACCTTTGCCTACCAAGTCAGTGGTGAGTACGCCATGCTTAAAGCGGCAGCCGCAAATGGCTGGCTCGATCACGACAAAGTCATGATGGAAACCTTGCTCGGCTTTAAACGGGCAGGTGCGGATGGGATTCTGACGTACTTCGCACCAGCCGCGGCCAAACTGCTCAAAGCGCAGTAAACACTTACTGTTGTGCCTGGCGAGCTTTTAAGC
>CAIYZT010000102.1 GCA_903930735.1 uncultured Paracoccaceae bacterium
AGCAGCCCAAAACCGCGACCCAAAGGTGCGCCAAGAGGGCAGCGGCTGGCGTAACGCGCACCTCAAGCCGCTGCCAGCGCTACCTGCCAGCAAAAATGGTCAAAAATCGAGGTGCCCAATATTCATTTTTCAAGATTTTTGAGCCTGACGTGTTTCATAGGCAGTTTTCTTTTCTTGATACTCTTCCTCAGAGAGGGCATGCCACCCCATACAGTTGCCTGTCGGAGAACGGCCACATCCACATTTTTTTGGTGATTCAGTCATTTTTATAACTCCTATTTTTGGTTGCTGCTTTACATGCCTTGCATCATTGTTAAACACAATGAGCGCGTATGCGCAGACAGTGCGCGTAAAAAAGCCATAGACAATCCGACATTCCTCAAGTGGCCTGCCGCTTGACGGCAAGGTCGCCTTATCTTGCCCGCAAATCAATACCTTTATTTCAGTCCTCGCCATCGGCATTTTCTACACCATCACCTCTTGGCTGATGACCATGGGGGTTGGCGTCGACAAACTGTTGCCGACACTCGGAGCTATGCCAGATCCTTCGGCGTTCCTGTTCGAACTGGGTGGGCGCTACATCGGCGGCACGCTGACCAATATCATGGGCGTGCTTTTCATGACCTCGATCTTTGCGGCCGTTCTGGCGTTCCATAACGCAGTTGCGCGCTACAAATTCGTGGCCAGCCGTGAAGGCATCCTGCCCGACATGATCGGCTCCACCCATGCACAGCACCAAAGCCCGCATATCAGTTCGATCATCCAGACCGTGATTGCGCTGGCTGTGGTCACGCTGTTTGTGATGCAAGGGCTGGACCCGGTGCTGAACCTGTTCGTCTGGTTGTCGCAGCCCGGCACCTTGGGGATCCTGGGCTTGATGGCGCTGACTTCCTTTGCGGTGATCGGGTTCTTCGCCAAGGATGCGATGGGCTAAAATGCGATCTCGACCAAGGTGTTCCCGATCGTGACCGGGCTGGTGATGGGCTATCTGTTCATCATCATCTTCCGCGATTTCGGCGCCTTGACGGGGGCTGCTGGCATCCTCGGCTGGGGTCTGCCGGCGCTGGTTCTGGTCTTTGCGGCCATCGGCTTTGTCCTGGCTTCAATGCTGGCGAGCCGCGATCCGGCCCGGTTTGCATCGCTCGGCAGTTCCAAGTAAGTCCCTCGGGAGAATAGGAAAAGGGCGGCCCGAAGCGGCCGCCCTTTTTCGTTTTGCGCCCGGTACCGACAGAGCTGGGGATGAGGTGATCAGGTTTGATCCCCAATCCTCTGCGGGCTGAGCGGGAACAGCCGGGCCTCTGGTGGAGGCACGGCCCCACTCAAATAGCGGTGGCTTTCACCGTACTGGTTCGGCATGAACTGGCAAAGGGAAGCGCCCGATCAGGGGGGGGCGGGCAGCGCCCGCCAATTAGAGGGTGGGTACTTTTGAGTTCGGGGCGATTACCAGCCCTCACTCAATACTTGAACGGCCCGTTCTGCGGCACGCCGGGCAAAACGCACAGCATCTCATACAGCAGATTGGCCCCGATCAGCGCGGTGTTGCCCGAAGGGTCATAGGGCGGCGATACCTCCACCAGATCGCCGCCGACCAGGTTCAACCCCGCCGCGCCGCGCACGATTTCCAGGCCCTGCCAGATCGACAGCCCGCCCGGCTCCACGGTCCCGGTGCCGGGGGCAAAAGCAGGGTCCAGCGAGTCGATATCATAGGACAGATAGACCGGCGCATCGCCGATTTTGGCGCGGATCTCGGCCATCAAAGGGGTCATCGAGCGGTGCCAGCACGCCTCGGCCTGCACCACGGTCCAGCCGCGCTCGCGCGACCAGTTGAAATCATCGGGGCTATAGCCGGTGCCGCGCAGGCCGATCTGAAACACCTTGTCGTTGATCAGACAGCCATCCTCCCAAGCCCGGCGAAACGGGCAACCATGGGCCACCGTCTCGCCAAACATGGTGTCGTTGATATCGGCATGGGCATCAACATGGATCAGCGCCACCGGCCCGTGCTTTTTCTTCATCGCCTTCAGGATCGGCCAGGTCAGGGTATGATCACCGCCCAGCGTCAGCGGGATCGCCCCATCGGCCAGGATCGCATCAAAAGCCGCCTCGATGATATCGACCGACTTTTTCAGATCAAAGGTGTTGATCGCCACATCCCCGATGTCGGCCACCTGAAGATGATCAAAGGGCGCGGCCCCCGTGGCCATGTTGAACGGACGCAGCATCCGGGATTCGTCGCGGATCTGCCGCGGGCCCAGCCGCGTGCCGGGGCGGTTCGAGGTGCCGATATCCATCGGAATGCCGACGAAACAGACATCGAGCCCCTTGGCATCCGTCGCCGTTGGCAATCGCATCATTGTGGCGGGCCCGCCAAATCGCGGCATTTCGTTGCCGCCAAGCGGCTGGTTCAATATGCGGCTCATCCGGTTCTCCTTTGTCATTGCGCGCAGCTTACAGACCCGCAGAACGGGGGCAAGCCCGAGCGTCCTTGCGAGGCGGGCCAAATTCGGGCAAAGACCGCTCATGAAAGACTTTTCCAAAACCCATCCCCAGGCCTTTGGCTTTGCCGTCACCTTCGCCGGCGTCGCCTTTTTCTTTCCCGATGCTTTGGTGATCCGCATGGCGCAGATCGACACCATGACCTTCGCCGTCTGGCGCGGCATCTTTGCCGGGGTGGTCACGCTCATCGGTCTCGCGCTCTTTGTCCCCGCGACCTTTCGCGATTGGCGCAGCCTTTTCACCTCCCCCGCGCTTGCCATCATGCTGCTCCAAGGCATCGGCTCGCTGCTGTTCCTCGGCTCCATCGGGCATACAACGGCGGCCAATGCCTTGCTGATCCTCGCCGCCGCCCCGTTTCTGGCAGCGCTGATCGCGGCGCTCACCTTGGGCGAGAAGGTCAGCCGCGCAACCTGGGCGGCGATCGTCGCAGTCTTTGCGGGGGTGGCGATAATCGCGAGCGGATCGCTGCAAAGCGGCGGAATCTTTGGCGATGCCCTGGCATTGGGCAATGCTCTGACCATCGCGCTTTACTATGTCGTACTGCGCGCCGCCCCAAACCGTAACCTGTTGTTGCCCATCGCTTTTGGCTATTTCCTGACGAGCCTGTTGGCCCTGCCCTTCGCCCCACTGACCGAGCCTACCTTGCAGCAGTGGGCCTTGATGGCGCTATCGGGTGGGGTGATCCTGAGCGGCGGAGTGGCCCTGCTGATGATCGGACCGCGCTATCTGCCCGCAGCGGAGGTGACCCTGATCACCATGCTGGAGATCGTTGTCGGGCCCCTTTTAGTCTGGTGGGTGCTGGGCGAAACGCCGGCCAGAGCGAGCCTGATTGGCGGGGCCGTGATCCTGCTGGCCATCATCACCCATGCTGCAATCCGCCTGCGTTCGGGCGCATCCAAGTCTTGATCCCGCACCCGCGTCAGTGTCAAATGGCCAAAATCGAAAGAGAGTAGCCATGAAGCCCATCGACCCAAATGACCGCCGCATTGCCAATATCCATCAGGCGCCCTTCCAGTCCTTTGTCTATGACGACGGTCTGGCGCTGGGCGATCAGATCCTGCAACTGGACAGTGACCTGCCGCTTGGCACTGGTTTTCATGTCTACCGCATGCCTGCCGGCATGACCACGCGCGGCCACAGCCACAACGGCCACGAGCAGTTTCTGGTACTCGAGGGCGAGTTGCACGAGAATGACGGCACGGTCTTTCGCGCGGGCGATATGGTCTGGTACCGCAGCGGGACCGAGCATAATTCCTTCACGCCAAACGGCTGCCTATTGGCGGTTCATATCGTTGAAACCGAAACCACGGTCGAATAATACCAGCGGAATGCCTTCTATCTGATTCAGATTGAAGGCATTCCAAGACCGGTACAGGATGGAAAAGTTGCGGTTGCTTTAACCCGCCGCGCGCCCGTATTTCGCCATGGCGCGTAACAGCGCCTCGGTCGGGATGCCCAAAACCTCGCCACCGGCCGGCTTGATCATGGCAAAGCGTTCGTCCGCATTGGCGACGATGGCATTGATCACCGCCTCGTCCACCGCCTGAACGGCGGCCAGATAAATCGGGTCCAGAAGCGTCCAGTTGACCGAATGGCGGGCGATCACTGCGGGGGCCATATCGGGGCAAGGCATGGGATCGGCCACTGAAAAGGCCAAAAAGATATCACCCGAGGAATTGCCCGACGGGCTGCCCGAGCGCGCGATGCCCAAGCCGGCGCGGCGGGCAAGACCGTTCAGGATCGCGTCAGACAGGGGCGCATCGGTGGCGATGATGGCTATGATCGAGCCCTGCTCGCGTTTGGCAAAGGCCCCTTTGGGGATCTCGGCCCCGACCGGCACACCCGCGATCTGCAGCCAGGGCCGACGCCCGTAATTGGCCTGCACCAGCGCCGCAACGGTGTATTCCTTGTCGCCAATGCTCACGATCCGCGATGCGGTTCCGGTGCCGCCCTTGAACTCATAAGCGATCATCCCGGCGCCGCCGCCGACCGATCCCTCTAGCACGGGGCCAGTTGTGGCGGCGCAAAGGGCGGCGATGGCATGGTCCGGGCGAACGTGCAAGGCATTGATATCGTTCAAGACCCCATCATAGGTCTCGGCCACCACCGGCATCGCCCAATCATGGCCTTCGGTAAAGTTGCGAGCATAGTTTTCCTGCATCCAGCGCACTGCGCCTTCGTGAGCCGCACCAATGGCATGGGTATTGGTGATCAGGATCGGCCCCTGAAAATAGCCCGCATCGCGGATCCAATGGGTGCCGGTCATCTCGCCATTGCCGTTCAAAGAATGAAATCCGGCCCAGACCGGCTGCGGAAAATCTTGGTCCGGGCGCGGGCGGATGGCGGTGACGCCGGTGCGGCAGTGGATGGAGGGGTCGATCAGCGTGGTCATGCCCACACTGACGCCGGGCACATCGGTGATGGCGTTCAGCGGGCCGGGCCTGCCTTCAAAGGGGATACCAAGCGCGCGGGCGCGGGGCTTGGCCGCGGCTAAGAGGCATGTGTCGGGCATCGGGGGCTCCTTTGCGCGCCAACTTGCCCGCTGTCCCCTGCGGCGTCAACCGGCCCAGTCTTGCGGCAACAGCGCCTCGGGCAGATTTTGATAGGCCACAGGCCGCAGCCAGCGGCGGATCGACAGCGTGCCCACCGAGGTGGCGCCGAAATTGGTCGAGGCGGGGTATGGGCCGCCATGGACCTGCGCATCGACCACCTCGACCCCGGTCGGAAACCCATTGGCAAGGATGCGGCCCGCCTTACGCTCAAGGATCGGCAGCAGGGCGCGGGCAAGATCGGTATCGGCCTCGTCCAGATGCAAAGTGCAAGTCAACTGGCCCTGCAGGCTGGCGGCGATCGCCAGCATTTCCTGAGGCGAGGCGGCGCGCACCACCAGACCAAGGGGGCCGAAAACCTCTTCGGCAAGGCTGTGATCGGCCAGCCAGTCTTTGGCCGACACCTCGAAAAGCTGCGGCGCTGCCTGACGGGGGGCGCAAGGCTGGCTCAATTGCGCTTGCACGCCGGAGGCCTGCGCCATGCGGTCCCGGCCGGCCGTAAAGGCCTGCGCGATCCCGGCCGTCAGCATGGTCTGGGGCGGAACGGCTGCAAGCGCATCCCGCGCAGCCGCGACAAAAGCGTCGCCCTCGGCACCCTGCATCACCGCGGCAATCCCCGGATTGGTGCAGAACTGGCCCGCGCCCATCGTCAGACTGCCAGCCCAGCCGCGCCCCAAGGCCGCGCCGCGCGCGCGGACGGCATGAGGCAGCAAAAACATCGGGTTGACCGAGCCCAGCTCGCCAAAAAACGGGATCGGCTCGGGCCGCTGCGCGCAAAGATCAAAGAGCGCGCGGCCCCCGGCGAGCGAGCCGGTAAAGCCGACGGCCTTGATCAAAGGATGGGTGACCAACGCCTCGCCGACATCGCGTTTGCCGCCCTGAACCAGGGAAAAGATCCCCGGCGGCAGACCGCAAGCGGTGATGGCCGCAAGCACGGCCTGCGCGACAATCTCGCCGGTGCCGGGATGGGCGGAATGGCCTTTGACCACGACCGGACAGCCCGCCGCCAGCGCCGAGGCGGTATCGCCGCCAGCCACCGAAAAGGCGAGCGGGAAATTTGAGGCGCCAAAGACCGCTACCGGGCCGATCGGGCGCTGCAGCAGTTTCAGATCGGGGCGCGGGGCGGGTTGGCGGTCGGGCAAGGCCGGATCGTGGCGCCGCTCCAGCCATCTCTCTTGCAAGATATGGGCCGCAAACAGCCGCAGTTGTGCGCAGGTGCGACCGCGCTCGCCTTCGAGGCGGGCGGCGGGCAGACCGGTTTCCGAGGTCCCGATTTCGGTGATCTGGGGGCCGCGCGCCTCGATCTCATCGGCGATGCGGTTGAGGAAGGCGGCGCGGTCGGCGCGGGAGGTAGCGTTGTAGACGGCAAAAGCGGCTTCGGCGGCACGCACGGCGGCGTCTACATGGGCGGGGGTGCCGACCGAAAAGGCCCGGGCCGCGCCGATCGCGGGCGCGGATTGGAAGGTGGCGGAGCCTTCGGTCCATTGGCCCGCGATCAAGTGATGTCCGGTCTGCATTATGGTCTCCTTGCTCCGGGCAAGACCCGGGGGGTTCACACCCCCCCGGCCCCCCGTGGGAACTTTTTGGTCAGGTGAATTACAGGATGAAGGCTTCGGTCGTCAGGCGGCGGCCGAGCGTCAAGGCGTCAGCGACATGGGTCATCGGGGCAAGATCGACCTCGCTTTGGCCTTCGGCAACAAGACTGGCCATGCGGGCGTAGAGCGCGGGGTATTCGCCCATGATGGAGTTTTCGCCCGAAACCGGCACGCCGCCGATTTCAAGGGTGTTGCCGCCCATGCGCAGATCAAGGCGGCCTTCGGCGGTCTCTACCGTGATGTCCCAGGTCTGCGGTCCGGTCTGACGCCAGTCGAAATCAGCGCTGACATTGCCGGAAAAAGTCAGCGCGGCGGCAATCGGCGTCTGGCAGTTTTCGGGAAAGGTCAGGGTGGCCCCGGTCAGATGCACGGGTTTGGGCAGGATCTCGGTCAGGATCGACAGCGCGTTGATGCCGGGATCAAAGACGCCCATGCCGCCGGGCTCGAACACCCAATCCTGCCCCGGGTGCCATTTGCGCACGTCCTCGCGCCAGGTGATATGGGCGCGGGTTACGGTTTTGCCAGCGAGCCAGGCCTTGGCCGGGGCGACGGCCTGCGCCATGCGGCTGTGCCAGGTGGTGTAGAGTGTCAGGCCCTTGGACGCGGCAAGCGCAGCCAAAGCATGGACCTCGGACAGGGTCGCGCCGGGTGGTTTTTCCAGCATGACATGGCGCCCCGCGAGCAGCGCGGCCTCGGCAAAGGCAAAGCGCGGCACAGGGGGCATACAGAGCGAGACGACGGTGATATCGGGGCGCAGCACGAGGAATGCGGTGAAATCTGTATGGGATTCAATGCCCTCCACCGATCCCTTGCGAGATATGGTGGCGGCAAGCTGCCAGTCGGGGCTGGCAGCTATGGCCGGCACATGCTGATCCAGCGCGATCTTGCCGATGCCGACGAGAGCGATCTTTTGGCGCATCAGTGGCTGTCCTTGCCTACGGGATTGCCGCGCGGCCCGTTCAGGAAGTCCAGATCCGCCCCGGTATCTGCGCCCTGCACATGCTGCTGGTGCAGCCAGGCATAGCCGCCGTTCGGCCCATCCGTCCGCGGCTTCCAGGCGGCAAGGCGCGCGGCAAGTTCGGCGTCCGAGATATCAAGATGCAGACGGCGGTTCTTTACGTCCAACTCAATCATATCACCGTTTTGAACCACCGCGAGCGGGCCGCCCACCGCCGCTTCGGGCGAAGAATGCAGACACACGGTGCCAAAGGCGGTGCCCGACATGCGCGCATCCGAAATGCGGACCATATCGGTGATGCCCTTGCGCAGGATCTTGGGCGGCA
>CAIYZT010000103.1 GCA_903930735.1 uncultured Paracoccaceae bacterium
CCTGCCGAATCTGGCGCAGCCGCAGACCGGGCACCGCCCGACGCCGCGCCGGGTCGCTATGCTGGCGATCGAGCAGAACGCCTGGGTTTTGGCGGCCCGCGATCCGCGCTGCGTGGTTATGCAGACGCGGACGGATATTGATTGGGCGGTGAAACGGGGCCAGATGATGGTCTGGGCGCCTTCGAAAATGGTGTTGGATGCGACGGATGGCCCCCATAGCCGCGATCCGGTAGCGCTGGCGCTGTGGCTCGCCGAGCAGATGGCGGCGGAGCGGATGATCCTTCACGGCGATGTTGCATTGCCGGCAGGAAGCCGCGTTGCGGTGCAGCGCGCCTGAGGCTTGGCCCTTGCCGCGCGGGGGGCGAGGGATTATTCAGGACAGGGGGCGGATTACGGGCGGACCTGGGGGACGCTGCCCCCGGACCCCCGGGGATATTTGTATCAAGATGAAGGGGCGGGGCGTGAGCATCTACCTGCGGCCGATTGCGATGACGGATCCGGGACGGGGGCCGGGGGCGCTGCCATTGGTGGGGGGCTGGTGCTGGTTTTCGCAGGTTGAGGTGTTGGAGCGCGGGCGTTCTGCGCTGGTGGTGCCGGCGGCGGAGTTGGATGCGGCGGCACTGGCGCGGCTTTGCGGGGCGCGGGGGGATTTTGGCGGGCTGGGGATGGATCGGCCGCGGATCATGGGCATCTTGAATGTCACGCCGGATAGCTTTTCGGACGGCGGGCAGTTTTTGCGGCCCGAGGCGGCGGTGATGGGCGCGCGGCGGATGGCGGCGGGGGCCGACATCTTGGACATTGGCGGGGAAAGCACGCGGCCCGGTGCGCTTTTTGTGGATGCGCAAGAAGAGATTGCGCGCACGGCGCCGGTGATTGCTGCCTTGCGCGCCGGGGGGCTCGACCTGCCGATCTCCGTGGATACGCGCAAGGCCGAGGTGGCGGCGGCTGCCTTTGCGGCGGGGGCCACGGTTTTGAATGATGTGACGGCCTTGCAGTTTGATGCCGGGATGGCAGGGTTTGCAGCGCGGGTGGGTTGTCCGGTGATCCTGATGCATTCCGTTGCGGATCCGACCAGCATGCAGGATGATCCACGATACGGCGATGTTTTGCTGGATGTTTATGACGCCTTGGCGGCGCGGGTTGCAGCGGCAGAGGCGGCGGGGATTGCGCGCAGCCGGCTGGCGATTGACCCCGGCATCGGCTTTGGCAAGACGCTGGAGCATAATCTGGCCTTGCTGAACCGGCTTTCCCTATTCCACAATATGGGTCTGCCGGTCCTGCTTGGGGCCAGCCGAAAGCGGTTCATCGGCACCATCGGCGCCGAGGCCGAGGCGGCGAAACGGATGCCGGGAAGTTTGGCGGTAGCCTTGCATGGGCTGGCGCAGGGGGTACAGATGATCCGTGTGCATGATGTAACCGAAACGCGGCAGGCTGTGAACCTGTGGCAGGCCGTGACAAGGAGAGAGCCGCGATGAGCCGCAAGTTGTTTGGCACCGATGGGGTGCGGGGCCGCGCCAATTCCTATCCGATGACCGCCGAGATGGCGCTGAAACTGGGCGCGGCGGCGGGGCGGTTTTTCCGCCGCGACGGCAGCGCTTCGCACCGGGTGGTGATTGGTAAAGACACGCGGCTGTCGGGCTATATGTTGGAGAATGCCTTGACGGCGGGCTTATGCAGCACCGGGATGAATGTGCTGCTTTTGGGCCCGGTGCCGACGCCGGCGGTGGGGTTCTTGACGCGCTCGATGCGGGCCGATTTGGGCGTGATGATCTCGGCCAGCCATAACCCGCATCAGGACAATGGGATCAAATTCTTTGGCCCTGATGGGTTCAAGCTGTCGGATGAGGCCGAAGCCGAGATTGAGGCGATGCTGGAAGGCGAGATCGCGCTTGCCCAGCCGCAGAACATCGGGCGGGCCAAGCGGATCGACGATGGGCGCGGGCGCTATCAGGAATTCGTCAAGACTACCTTTCCTTCGGGGCTGCGGCTGGATGGGCTGAAAGTGGTGATCGATTGTGCCAATGGGGCGGCTTACAAGGCCGCGCCGGAGGTCTTGTGGGAACTCGGGGCCGAAGTGATTGCTGTCGCCACCTCGCCCAATGGCACCAATATCAATGAGAATTGCGGCTCGACTCATACCCAGACGGCGGCCGAGGCCGTGGTGTCGCATGGCGCGCATATGGGCATCGCGCTGGACGGGGATGCGGACCGGGTGATGATCCTGGACGAGAACGGGCGGGTTGCGGACGGTGATCAGATCATGGCTTTGCTCGCGGGACGCTGGGCGGAGGAGGGGCGGCTGAAGGGCGGCACCTTGGTCGCCACCGTCATGTCGAACCTGGGGCTAGAGCGGCATCTGACCGCGCGGGGCCTGCGGCTGGAGCGCACCGCGGTGGGCGACCGCTATGTGGTCGAGGCGATGCGGCGCGGCGGCTATAACCTTGGCGGCGAGCAATCGGGCCATATCGTGATGACCGATTATGCCACGACGGGCGATGGCCTGATCGCGGGATTGCAGTTTCTGGCCGAGATGGCGCGGACCGGCCAGCCGGCCAGCCGCCTGATCCAGCAGTTCGAAACCGTACCGCAGATGCTGAAGAATGTGCGCTATTCCGAGGGGGCGAAGCCGTTAGAGGCAGCCAAGGTCAAGGCGGTGATCGCGGCGCATGAGGCGGGGATTGCGGGCAAGGGTCGCATCTTGATCCGCAAATCGGGCACCGAGCCTTTGATCCGCGTAATGGCGGAATGCGAGGACGAGGCGCTGTTGCGTCAGGTCGTCGATGGGATCGTGGCCGCGGTTCAAGAGGTGGTCTGAGCCGGCTGTAGGGGCCGAAAGTGATCTTGATCGTCGCCGCCAGCGTATGATCTTAAACGGCATCGGAGGATTTCATGCAGGCATTGGTGATAGGGCACAGCGGCGGCATCGGTGCGGCCGCCTGCGCGGAATTGGCGATCAGAGGTTATTCGATTACAGGCCTGTCGCGGCGGACCGATGGCTTGGATATAACCGACGAGGCCAGCCTTGCCCGGGTTCTGGGCGCGCTTGACGGCCCTTATGATCTGATCTTCGTGGCCACCGGGGCGCTGGAGCTGGAGGGGGTCGGCCCCGAAAAGTCCCTGCGCGGGGTGACGGCGCAGGCTCTGATGCGGCAGTTCGCCCTGAATGCAATGGGGCCGGCGTTGGTCTTGAAACACGCGCTGCGGCTGTTGCCGCGCGGAGCCCCGAGCCATTTTGCCGTGCTTTCGGCGCGTGTTGGCTCGATCGGGGATAATGCTTTGGGCGGCTGGTATTCCTACCGCGCAGCCAAGGCGGCGCTGAACCAGCTGATCCATACCGGCGCGATCGAAGCGGCGCGCAGCCATCCGCAATCGGTGGTCGTTTGCCTGCATCCGGGCCATGTTGCAACGCCCTTGTCCTTGAAATATGGGGGAAATCTGCTGGCTATTGCGGCTGATGCGGCGGCGGGAAATCTGCTGGATGTGCTGCTATCGCTTACTCCGGCGCAGTCGGGCGGGTTCTTTGATGGGCAGGGCCGCGCGATCCCCTGGTGATGTAACCCCACGTTTGCGTTGCGGGGGCCTGCGCTCTTGTCCTAGGGTCGAGGCATGAGCCAGGATGATCTTATGACTGAGCGTTTCGAGGCGCTGCGCGCAGGCTCGGAGGCGCGCCGTGCTGAATTAGGGCTGGCGCCGCGGCGCGCCGCGCTGAAATCCCTGTCGCAAGTGCTTGTGCGGCGCCGGGCCGAGATCATCGCAGCGCTGGCCACAGATCTGGGCAAGGCCCCTGATGAGACCGAACTGACCGAGATCATGCCGACCCTGTCGGAAATTTCGCATAGTTGCAGCCACCTGCGCGGTTGGATGCGGCCGCGCCGGGTTTGGCCGACGCTATTGATGGTGGGCACCTCGGCGCGGGTTTTGCCGCAGCCCAAGGGCGTTGCATTGGTGATCGCACCGTGGAATTACCCCCTGCTACTGGCGCTGGGGCCGCTGGTTTCGGCCCTTGCGGCGGGCAATGCGGTGGTGCTGAAACCTTCCGAGATGACGCCGGCGACCTCGGCGCTTTTGGTGCAGATCTGCGCCGAGGCTTTTGCGGCGGATCTGGTGCAGGTTGTGCAAGGCGGGGCCGATGTGGCCGGGGCGCTGTTGGACCTGCCGTTCGATCACGTGTTTTTCACCGGAAGTCCGGGCGTGGGCCGCATCGTTCTGGCGGCGACGGCCAAAAACCTGACGCCGGTGACGTTGGAGCTGGGCGGGAAATCTCCGGTTGTGATCGGACCGGATGCCGATCTGACCCGCGCCGCGCGTTGGATCGCTTGGGGTAAGGTATTGAATGCGGGGCAGATTTGCGTGTCTCCCGATCATGTCTTCGTGCCGCGTGCACTCTTGCCGCAACTGACCGAGGCGCTGAAAGGGCACATCGCAAAAAGCTATGGCTCGGATGCGGGCGCCTCGCCTGACCTCTGCCAGATCGTGAATTCCTGCCATTACGCCCGCCTTTCGGCGCATTTGTCGGACGCCGAGGCGAAGGGCGCGCAGATCTTGACCCTTGGCCGGGATGCGCCGGGCCGCAATCTTATGGCGCCGCGGCTGGTTTTGGGCTCCACGCCGCAGATGACACTTTTGCAGGACGAGATCTTTGGCCCGATCCTGCCGCTGATCCCCTATGACGATCTGGCGGAGCCGATTGCCCGGATCAACGCCGGACCCAAGCCCTTGACCTTGTACATTTTCGCCAAGGATCGCGGCTTTGTGCGCCGGGTCGCTGCGCAGACGCAATCCGGCTCGGTGGGCGTCAATCTGACGGTGATGCCCTTTGTCCACAATAACTTTGGCTTTGGCGGAATTGGGCAATCGGGTATGGGCGCGGGGCATGGAAAGGTCGGCTTTGACACCTTCAGCCACCTCAAACCGGTGATGCGAAACCAGTTCTCCTTGCTGACGCTGCTCTTTCCGCCCTATGGCGTGCGGACGCGGAACCTGCTGCGGGTGCTGCTGGCATATCTGCGCTAGGCGCGGCTTAAGAGCGGATTGCCTTCAATCTGTTTCATATTTAAGGCAATCCAAGACCCGCACAGGCCGGGAATATTGCGGTTGCGCTCAATCGGGTGAACCGGGTTGAGTGCAACGCGCTCTAGCCGTTTTCCAACATCATGCCGACCACGATAAGCACTTGATAATCCTGCTTGTTGCAGCCTTCAACCGCAGGCATGGACTTCTCGGGACTCATCGGAAACACGCCGGTCGGGGTCTTGTCGGGGGTGCAGGACTGGCCCTCTTTGGCGGTATAGACCGCCGCCCGGCAGCGCAGATGGGTCACGTCATAGACGCTTGCGCCATCGGCGAGGCTCCAGGCTTGCGCACCGGTGGCGTCGGGGGGCGAGACGGTCAGAACCGAGGTCACCTCGCGCCCGCCGGTCACCACATATTGGCCTGCGGGCAGCGGAAAGCTGGGGGATTCCATGATCAGCCCATGCTCTTCTAGCCACCAGGAGGCGGGGTCAAACTGCCAACCTTCAGGCGCCACGCCGTCCTTGGCCATCAGATCCGCAAAATCGTCGGTCCAAACGCCGCGCGGGCCGGGGTCTATCGCCCAAAGCCCCCAAGTGCCGGCATCGGCGCCCGAAGTGGCCGAGGGATCGCCCAAGGCGGCGATATACTGGGTCGGGATCCGGCTCATCTGGCTTTCAGCGCTTGCTGTGCCAAGCATCCCAAGGGTCAGCATCGCCAGCGCCGCGCTGCAAAGTCTTTGAAATCTCATGGCCACCTCCTGACGGTTAGAACGCTAGGTAATCCATTCG
>CAIYZT010000104.1 GCA_903930735.1 uncultured Paracoccaceae bacterium
ATCGCCTCTTCGTCATGCTCCACCACCAGCACCGTATTGCCGGCATCGCGCAGGTTTTTCAGCGTGGTCAAGAGCCGGTCATTGTCGCGTTGATGCAGGCCGATCGAGGGCTCGTCGAGCACATAGAGCACCCCCGTCAACCCTGACCCGATCTGGCTGGCTAGCCGGATCCGCTGACTCTCGCCCCCTGAAAGCGTGCCCGAAGCGCGCGACAAGGTCAGATAATTCAGGCCGACATTGACCAGAAACCCCAGTCGCTCGCGAATTTCTTTAAGGATGGCGCGGGCGATTTCATTCTGCTGGCCGGTCAAAGTTTCAGGCACGGCGGTGATCCATGCCAACGCCTCCGATATGGACATCTGTACAACGTGCCCGGCATGCAAACCAGCGATTTTGACCGCCAAAGCCTCCGGTTTCAGGCGAAAGCCGCCGCAGGATCCACAAGCGCGGTTGTTCTGAAACCGCTCCATATCTTCGCGGCTCCAAGCCGAATCCGTCTCGCGGTAGCGGCGCTCCATGTTCGGGATCACGCCTTCGAAAACGCGGGAAACCTGATAGATCCGCCCGCCCTCGTCATAGCGAAAGCTGATCTCTTCGCCCTTCGATCCGCGCAGGAACAGCTCCTTGACCGTCTCGGGCAGATCCTTCCATTTCGTTTTGCGATCAAAGCCATAGTGGTTCGACAGCGCCTCGATCGTCTGGGTGAAATAGGGCGATTTGGACTTGGCCCAAGGAGCAAGCGCGCCTTGCAAAAGGGTCAGATTCTGGTCCGGCACCACGAGGCGCTCGTCAAAGAACAGCTCCATCCCCAGACCGTCGCAGACCGGGCAGGCACCGTAGGGAGCGTTGAACGAGAACAGACGCGGCTCGATCTCGGCGATGGTAAAACCCGAGACCGGGCAGGCGAATTTCTCGGAATAGGTGGTGCGCACGCCCTCGCCCTCGGCCGGCGCGGTTTCCAGAACGGCGATGCCATCGGCCAGGTTCAGCGCGGTGCGAAAGCTGTCGGCAAGCCGGGTCTCAATCCCCTCGCGGACCACGATCCGGTCGACCACCACGTCGATGTTGTGGCGAAACTTCTTGTCCAGCACCGGCGGCTCTTCCAATTCATGAAAGGTGCCGTTGACCTTTACCCGCTGAAAGCCCTGCTTGCGCAGCTCGATGAATTCCTTTTTGTACTCACCCTTGCGGTCGCGGATGATGGGGGCGAGCAGGTAGGCGCGGGTGCCCTCCGCCATCGCCATCACGGCATCGACCATGTCCTGCACCTGCATTGCGGTGATCGGCAGGCCGGTGGTGGGCGAAAACGGCGTGCCGACGCGGGCAAAAAGCAGGCGCAAATAGTCGTAAATCTCGGTTACCGTGCCGACAGTAGAACGCGGGTTTTTCGAGGTGGTCTTTTGCTCGATCGAAATCGCAGGGGACAGGCCCGAGATGTGATCAACATCCGGCTTGCCCTGCATATCCAGAAACTGGCGCGCATAGGCAGACAGGCTTTCTACATAACGCCGCTGCCCTTCGGCATAAATCGTGTCAAAAGCCAGCGAGGATTTGCCCGAGCCCGACAGCCCGGTGATCACCACCAACTGATCGCGCGGAATATCGACATCGATATTTTTCAAATTATGCTCGCGCGCGCCGCGCACTTCGATGAACTTCTGTTCCGCCATATCCGCCCCCGTCGTTCTGGCTGTATGTAGAGGGTTGGCGCTGGATTTCCAACCCGATATTGTGAACGAAAGAAGAACTTTTCAGGCGCGCGCCTGTGAGTGCAGCTCATGAAGGGCGATTCCAAGCGCGGAAAAAGCGATCAAAAATAGCACCAGACCGGCTGATCCCGCCCGCCCCATCAAAAGCGCCAGCAAGGGCGTGCCGCAGGTTGTGCCGAGATTGCCCAATTGCGCGATGGCCCCGGCGGCCTTGGCACGCGCCTCGGCACTGGGATTCAGCTGCGGGATTGAGGCAAAGGAAGCGCCCTGAACGATGCCCAAAGCCGCCGCAACCGTCAGCGCCGCCGCAGCCTCAAGCGCACCCTGCCCCCAAAGGAACCAAAGCGCGATGCTGCCGAGGATGGCGGCGGCAAAGCCCACCTGCACGAGACGGATGGCGGGCAGTTTTGTCAGCAGCCAGACGCCCAGAGTCAGCGATACAGCGATGGAGACCAAAGGCATGGCGACAGCGGCAAAGGGACCCCAACCTGGGGTCAGCGCGCCTGGCAGCATCGTCAGCACCGCGACGTAAGTCATTGTATAGCAGACAAATCCCATGGCGGGGGCGGCAATGCGCGGCGAGGCATAGATCGCCAGATGCTGCGTTAGCAACCCGCCCGCGCCCGCGGCGAGCGGCGGGGCAATATCCGAAGGCATAAGCCGCCAGAGGATTGCCGCGCAGGTCAGCATCCAAACCCCGTGCATCTGAAACAACCCCGCCAACCCATAGCCCGTGATGATCCCGGGGCCCAACCAGGCCAACAGCGCGTAGGTCAGGCCAAAGAACGAGGACCAGAGCGTCATCGCGGCGCCAATCCTTGCGGGCGGGGCGGCGGCGGCGATGGCGGTGGGGCCGACGACGACAATGGCCAGATGGCTGGCCCCCTCCAGGACGCGGGCCAGCATCATCAGGGGGAATGGCGGTAGCAGCGATTGCAGCAGGCTGACGGCGGCCCCCAGAATCAGCGCCCAAAGAATCGCCGGGCGCGCGCCGATCCGTGTGACGAGCAGCCCGGCCGTGGTGCCAAAAACCAGCCCGACCAGCCCGACAATCGACACCATCAGCGCGAGACCCAAGCCGGCATGTCCCGCATACTCCGATCCAAGCGCTTGATAGCCAATGGAAATCTTTCCAAACTGCGCGGCGGCTCCAAGACCCGCAGCCCAGAGCATGAGGATCAGAAAATAGGGGCGCATGTCGTTCATTTCCTTTGGGTGCGACCAGGCGCGGGCACAGAATAGCGCGCTATTTCTGCTTTTGCCCCATGGCCCAGGCGACGATGGGAAAGGCCGGATCATTGGTCAAATCGTCGGTTTCGGGGTTATGCTCCGGCGGCCATTTCGGTTCGAGATTGCGCAGAGCGGCAGGGCGGTTGCCCCATTGCTCGGCCTTGATCGTCTCGGGGTCAAAGCCGCCATCAATCAGCAAATTGCGCAGGCCGCGCGCGGTCCAGCGGCTGCAATCATTGGGCGCGGCGTGGAAGGGGATGAAAAACGGCACCGCCAGCCAGAACCAACCGCCGTTTTTCAGCATCCTATAGACGTTGCGGGTGGCGGCGCCCGGCTGATCCAGATGCTCCCAAACCTGATTGGCGAGCACGATGTCAAACTTGCGCACTCGGCCCTGATCGTCCTGAACCGGGCCCTTGCAGATATCGGTTTTGGGGTAGCGAAAGCTCTCTAAATCCTTGAAATTGAACATCTTTCCCCACTCGCCCGAGATTTCGGCAGCCTCCAGCCCGGCCGGGGTCAATTCATGGATCCAAGCCTTGCTGCTGCGCGTCATCACCACCCGGTTCAGCGACCAGCCCATTTTGCGCCCCTAAAAGTGAATCGCGCGGCCATATGCGTCCAGCACCGATTCGTGCATCATCTCCGACAGGGTCGGATGCGGGAAAACGGTATTCATCAAGTCGGCTTCTGTCGTCTCGAGGGCGCGGCCGATCACGTAGCCCTGGATCAGCTCGGTCACCTCGGCGCCGATCATGTGGGCGCCCAAAAGCTCGCCGGTTTTAGCGTCGAAAATGGTTTTGACAAAGCCCTCGGCCTCGCCAAGCGCGATGGCTTTACCATTGCCGATAAAGGGAAAACGGCCGACTTTGATGGCATGCCCGGCCTCAATCGCCTTGGCCTCGGTCAGCCCGACAGAGGCCACTTGCGGATAACAATAGGTGCAGCCAGCGATGGAGCCGGGTTTGATCGGATGCGGATGGCCGCCCGCGATCAATTCGGCCACCATCACGCCCTCGTGGCTGGCCTTATGGGCAAGCCAGGGCGCGCCGGCGATGTCGCCGATGGCGTAAAGGCCGGGGATTCCGGTGCGGCAGTATTCATCGGTGACGACATGGGTGCGGTCGATCTTGACGCCAAGCGCTTCAAGGCCGAGACCCTCAATATTGCCGACGATGCCGACGGCAGAGATCACCGTGTCGAAATCCATCGTCTCGATCTTGCCGTTAGATTCCAGATGGGCGGTCACGCCGATGCCGGGCTTGCGGTCCAGCTTTTTGACCGTGGTCTTCTCCAGAATCTTCATCCCCTGTTTGACAAAGGCCTTTTTGGCAAAGGCGGAAACCTCGGCATCTTCAACCGGCAGCACACGGTCCATGACCTCGCAAACCGTGGTATCCGCGCCGAGAGTGTTGAAAAAGCTGGAAAATTCGATGCCAATCGCGCCGGAGCCGATGACCAGTAGCCGCTTTGGCATGCGTTTGGGTTGCAGTGCGTGGCGGTAGGTCCAGACCAGATCGCCGTCAGCCTCAAGGCCCGGCAACTCGCGGGCACGGGCGCCGGTGGCGAGGATGATCGCTTTGGCGGTCAGATCCTCGGTGCCCTTGTCGGTTTTGACGGTGACGGTCCCGGCTTTGGGCAGGCTCGCGGCGCCCATGAAAACCGTAACCTTGTTCTTTTTCATCAGATGGCCAATGCCGCCCGACAGCTGTTTGGCCACCCCGCGCGAGCGCGCCACGACCGCATTCAGATCGAAATTGATGTTCTCGGCGGACAGCCCGAATTCCTTGGCGCGGTGCATCATGTGAAAGACTTCAGCGCTGCGCAGCAGGGCCTTGGTCGGGATGCAGCCCCAGTTGAGGCAGATGCCGCCGAGGTTTTCACGCTCGATGATGGCCACCTTCTGGCCCAGTTGCGCGGCACGGATTGCCGCCACATAGCCGCCGGGACCGGCCCCGATCACGATCACATCAAAGCTTTGGCTCACCGTCTTCGCTCCCTCAAGAAAAGTAGTTTGGTATTAAACTATTCGGCAAACCCTGGCAACAAAGGCGGCGCCTTGGGCCTATGCAGCCTTTGCATAACGGGTTAACCGGCCAATTCGCGCAGGATCGAGCCATAGCCGCCGGCCTGCAAAAAGGCCGCCTCAGCGGCGGTGTTTTCGCGGCCAAGGGCGCTGTTGCGAAAGGCAAAGCGGCCGAACCGGCGGATAACCTCGCGGTGGGCCTTGGCGTGCAGCACCAGTGAGGCATCGAAAAGGCGGGTTGCGAACAGATCGACCGACCAGTCCTGATCGCCCATCGATTCCGAATGCTCGAACGGCAGGAAAAGGAAGGCGCGCAATTCGGGGGCGATTTGCAGATCGAGGCAGGCCAGAACCGCCGTGCGGGCGGCGGCGCGGGCGCGATCATCGGTGGCAAAGGCGCGGGCATCGCCGCGAAACATGTTGCGCGGGAACTGGTCGGCAATGATCACATAGGCCAGCGCGCCGCGCGCGGTGGTCTGCCAATCGCGCAGCCCCCCCTCCCACAGCTCGCCCCAAAGCCCTTGAAATTGCGTGCGGATTTGTTCGTCGACCGCTGCGTCAACAGCGAACCAGCCCTTGGGGCCGAGGCCCTGCCAAAAGTCAAGAACGTCTTCGATTGCGGGCATCAGCGCCTCCTCATCCATAGGGCAAACCTAGGCGGTTTAGCGGTGAATGCCAGAGCAAAAAGGCTCAAGGCGCGGCGGGTTTTGCTTGGCTGCGGCCCGCCTCATCGACCGTGGCTTCGGTTGCGACCGCTGAAGCGGTCGGCGACAGGGTGCGCATCCGGCGGCGGAACAGGCGGGTGCGGCCGCGGCCCATGCGGTAGAGCGCGTAGATCGCGGTGGCGGTGAACAGGAGCGCGATGAACAAAAAGAACCCGGAAGGGCCGACCAAGGACATCAGCCAACCGGTGATCAGCGGCCCGCCGATCGAGCCAACGCCGTAGATGAACAAGAGCCCGGCCGAGGCGCCGGCCATCTGCTCGGCCTCCAGATAATCGTTCACATAGGCGACCATCAGCGAATACAGCGGGTTGGCAATGCCGCCCGCCAGAAAGGCGACGCTGGCCAGAACCACCATGGTCATCGGCAAGACCATCGCCGCAAAGGTAACAATCGCCCCTGCCACCGACAGGACCATGATCAGCGCCCGGCGGTCATAGCGGTCTGACACCCAGCCAATCGGATATTGCATCACCAGGCCGCCCAGATAGATCGCGCCGATAAAGATCGAGATGTTACGCACCGAAAGCCCGATCTCCGAGCCCCAGACCGCCGCCATGCCGAAGAGGGCCGAGAAGATGCCGCCCAGCAGGAAGAGGCCAACGCAGCCCAGCGGCGAGATAGCGAAGAGCATGCGGATCGGCAGGGGAGTGATCCGGTCAAAACTTGGGGCGGGAACGGCAGTCAGCAGGATCGGCGTGAAGGCGATGGAAACCAGCACCGAGGAAATCACAAAAAGGTCAAATCCGCCCGGATCGCGCAAGTTTAGCAGCGCCTGCGCCCCGATTATGCCGATCATCTGGCAGATCATATAGGCCGACAGCGCCTGCCCGCGCGTCTCGTTGCTGGCCGAGGCGTTCAGCCAGCTTTCGGCGGTGATATAGACGCCGGCAAAGGAAAAGCCGATCACGACACGCATCACGGCCCAGGCCATCCAATCCGGCGCGACCGGGTACAAGACCAGGATTGCCGAGACCAGCGAGCCGAGCGCGGCGAAAACCCTGACATGGCCGACGCGGCGGATCATCTCGGGCGCGGCGCGGCTGCCCAAAAGAAAGCCGACCGAATAGGCGGACATGACGTAAGACATCTCGACGGCGGTAAAACCCTCGATCTTGCCGCGGATCCCGAGGAGCGATCCTTGGATACCATTGCCCAGCATCAAAAGCATCACACCCAGCAGCAAGGCCCATGAATTTCGCAAAACGCCTAGCATCAACGCCTCATCTTAGTGTCCGGGCTGCGGAAAGATCGGCAGAAACGCCCGCATGATCCAATATCGTTACAGCCCTATTACAGGCCATTTTCAGCATTTACGGCGGATCGGGCCGGCGTTCTATCTGAATTGCGTACTGCCGCCACAGGATTGCGACAGATCACGGGATCAGCAGCGACGCATCGCCGTAGCTGAAGAAACGGTAGCGCTGAGCGAGAGCATGGGCATAGATCCGCTCGGTCCGCTCTTTGCCCATCAGCGCTGAGACCAGCATCAGCAATGTCGATTTGGGCAGGTGGAAATTGGTCATCAGGGCGTCGGTGATCTGAAAGGAAAAACCGGGGTAGATGAAGATATCGGTCGGCCCCTGCCAAGGCACCAAGGTGCCGCTGCGGGCGGCGGTTTCGATCAGGCGCAGGGCCGTGGTGCCGACGGGGATAATGCGGCCGCCGGCTGATTTGGCGGCGTTGATTTGATCGGCGGCCTCGGGCGTCACCTCGCCCCATTCGGCATGCATCTTGTGGGTGGTCACGTCTTCGACCTTGACCGGCAAAAAGGTGCCGGCGCCGACATGCAGGGTGACTTCGGCGAAGAGGACCCCGATGTTGGACAGCGCGCCCAACAGTTCAGTGTCGAAATGCAGGCTGGCGGTAGGGGCGGCGACGGCGCCGGAATGGCGGGCGAACACGGTTTGGTAGTCGTGATTATCCTGCACATCGGCCGGACGCTTGGCCGCGATATAGGGCGGCAAGGGCATGGCGCCGGCGCGGTTCAGCGCGGCGTCGAAATCATCGCCGGTCCGATTGAAGGTCAGGTGCAGGTCGGTCTCGGATTTGGCGCTGACCTCGGCTGACAGATCGGGCGAGAACTGGATCTGCTCGCCCAAGTTTACCTTGCGCAGAGGTTTGGCCAGCGCCCGCCAGCCCTGCGGCGCGGGCTCCAACAAGGTCACTTCGATCTTGGCCGAAGCCTCGCCGCGCTGACGCTGCCCGATCAGCCGGGCCGGGATCACGCGGGTGTTGTTCAGGACCAGCAGATCGCCGGGGCAGAATATGGACGTCAGATCCAAGACTTGACGATCGCTGATCGCATCCCCCTGCGCCAGCAGCAGCCGGGCAGAGCTGCGCGGGCTGGCGGGGCGCACCGCGATCAGTTCGGAAGGCAGCTCGAAGTCGAAATCGGAAAGCTTCATGGCGCGGGGGCCTCTGGCACTGGGGCGGGCATACGAAAGATATCACGGAACATGCCGGGGGTCAGGATCGACAGCGGGTTGACCCCTACCTGCGGCGCGTCGGCAGTGCCGTTCAAGCGGTAGGTAAAGCCGAAAAACCCCTCGCCCTGGCGGGTCAAAAACGCGCCAATTCCGTTCAGCAAATAGATCGGAGAGATCACGCCCCCCATCCGCAAAATGCCGCCTGCGGTCTGATAGGTGCCCTCCATCGACACCCCCATCGAGGCCCCGACCGCCGAAGAGCGCAGCACCGTCACCTCGCCGGGAGCAAGCACAAAATCCGCCTCGGCCCGCGAAAACACGATGCCCGACCCGTTCAGCTGTTCCAGCAATCCGATCACCGAAATCGCATTCAAAAGGTCGGCCAGAACATTGTCATTCTTGACCCGCAAATCGGTAACTTCAGCGCTGCCATCATATATTCCATTTTGCGCCCGCGGTGTCAGACGCAGATCCAAACTGCCGCCGCGCGCGGAATCAAAGATGCCCGCCGCTTGCAAGGCCGCCCCTGCATCAATGGAAACCACCCGAATCGCGGTACCATTGGCCGAGGGCGCAACGCCGCCCGTGACCGGCACTGCGCCGCCCAGATCAGCGCTAAAGGTGCCGCGCGCGCCGCCGCTGCCGAGGGTAAAGTCTCCCCGGAAATCACTTAGGCTGATGCTATCGGTCACCCGAAACTCGGACAGGCGCAGGGACAAAGGCGCGTTTGCCGCAACCCCGCCCGCGCCCGCGCTGCGCTGATCTGCGCCGGGAAAGGCGCGAAAATCAATGGAGCCCGAGGTGAAAGCAAAGGACAGCGGCGCCGTGCCGCTAATCTCGACCGCTCCGTCCAGCCAATCGCCCAAGGTCACATTGCCGAACTGCGCCAGGTCCAGCCGCCCGTCGCCGCGAAAGCGGACCGTGCCCTTGGCGGTCAAATCCGCGCTCGACAGCGCCAAAAGGCTGACGTAGGGCGGCACGGACAGGCGCGCCTCAACCTCCAACCGCGCCTTGTTGCCTTTGGGCTTGCTCCAGCCCAGCTGCGGGATGGCCAGCGTGCTGCCTTGCAAATCCGAAGTCAGGCGCAGCTGCGGCGGCGCGCCTTTGGGAAGGGTGATGGTGATGTTGCCGCTCGAAGCGCCTTTGAGCATACCCGCGGGCAGGCCCAGATCAAAGATCTGCACCGCGCGCTCGGACACTTCGGCCGTGCCGGTGATCTGACCAGGCCCGGCGCCCGCCGCAAAGGGCAGGGTAAAGACCGCGTCAAACGGCAGGCCGTCGAGGGTGCCGACCCCGCCCGCGGTCATGCCCGTCTTGTCGGCAGAAACGGTCAGATCGGGGATCACAATGCGCCGCCCGGGCACCAGAACCGAAGAGTCAAACCCTGCCACCCGCGCCGTAGCCGAAAAAGTCAGCGCCCCCGGCTTGACCCCTTTGGCCAGCGCGGTATGGATCTGGGCGCTGACCACAGCCTCGCCTGATCCCAGCGCCACCGGACGCTGCGCCTTGGTCAGATATTCAAACGGCTTTTGATCGATGACCGACAGCATCGCCTCGGCCGGGCCGCGCCCGCGCAGCGAGATATCGGCAAAAACCGGCACCGCATAAATATCGGGCACCCGCATCGACGAGCCGGCTATGTCGATCACCCCGCCCTGCGGCGGCGTCAGGGTGCCGCTGGTCAACACCACGGTATTCACCTTGCCGTCGATCACCGAATAGCCGGCTCCGCCGTCGATCAGCGGCATTTGGGGCATATAGCGGATCTGCGCACCAGCGAAATCATAGTCCAGATGCAGCAGCGGCTCGGCGCCCGGGGTCAGCCGCAGCGCGCCGTTCAGATCGCTGATCACGCCGCTCATCAGGTTCTTGGCCACCCAAGCTCGGGTTTTGGGCACCAACCGCAGCGGCCATAGCTGAACCAGCCGCTGAACGGTCACCTCGTTCATGCGCATGTCCAGCGCCGCCGACCACCCCTGAGGCCCCACCTGAGCGGTTCCGTACAGCGAGAATTCCTGAGTGCCCTCCCCCAAGGTGAACTGGCCTATCTCAACCTTGAAGGGCTCGGCCGTCAGCCGCAGATCCAGCGCGCCATGGCTGAATTGCAAGGGGGCCACGAACAGTCCCTCAGGATCAATCGCTACATCGGTCAGCGAAAGCTGCGCCAAAAAAGCGGCCGGGTTTTGCCCGGTCAAAACGCCCTTTACCGTCTGGCCCGCTGCATCCAGTAGATAGACCTGGCCCCGCGCCCGCGCCCTTGCCGTCACGCTTTGCAAGCTCAGATCGCTCAGCTGCAAACGGCCATCGGCGCGGTCATAGGACAGGGTCAATCCGGCCTTGGTAAAGGCGATCGGCGCGGCTTGCGGCCCCGGTTGCAACGCCCCCGCGCCAAGGGTCAGCTGCCCCTCCAGCGCAGAAATCCCGCTTCGCTGCAACTGGACCGAGAACTGCCCAGAGATCGGCGCATCCAAGGCGCCAAGCCAAGCCAGAACCGGATGCTGCGCCGCCAATTCGGGCGCCGGGATGTCGAAAACCTCGGCCCTTATGCGCGCCGTGCCTGTGCCCTTGTCCGAAACCACCGTCATCAGCGCCCGCGCCGCCCCCAGATTCTGCCCGGCCAAGTCCAGAAACGAGATCGAAAGCTCGGCCGCGACCTGGGTTTTGCGGTTTTCCGCGACCAGCCGCCCATCGCCCAACTCCCAGCGTTTGCGCAGCCGCTGGTCATAGAGGCTGAGGCTCAGCGCGCTGAATTCAACCGCTTCAAGCCTGGAAAGCTCCGCCATCCCCAGCGCGGCTTCGATCCGGTCAAAGACCTCGCCCAGATTTTGCAGGGCGGGCGCGCTGCCCTGCCCCAGGAGCAGATCAATCCGCCCCGCCTCGTCTCGCCTCAGTTCCAGATGCGCGCCGGAAATTTGGAGCCGCCTCGGCAACAACTGCCCCTTGAGCATCGCCGCCGGATCAAAGACCATCCGCGCTTCGGGCAGCGCGAGCGCGGTGCCCGACTGCGCGCCCTGCAAAACCCGCAGATCCTGCAGCAAAAACACCGGCGCCCAATCCTCGCCCAGCATCAACTCGATCCCGCCGAGCGAGACCCGCGCGCCCGGCAGCACAGGTTCGCTCATCAGGTTCAGCCGCTCTTCGATCTCGGCGACGATCACGACAGGCAAGGACAAGGGCTTGATCTTGAGCGAGAATCCGGCCGCGATAATGGCAAAGGTGAGCAGGACCAGAAACAGACGCAACCCCAAGGCGCGGTCGCCGGGCGCGCGCGGGCGGGCGGCGGGTGGGCGGGCGGCGGGTGGGCCAGAGGCGGGCGGAAGCGGCGCCAAAGGCAGAGCCGGGTCTGGCAACGGCTGCCCCGCCTCCTGAGCCGCCTCCTCTTGCCCGTTGCCTGCCATTCCCGCCCCTGTTTTCCGAGTTTTCGCCGTCTTGCCTTTAGAGCGGTTCCTGTCTTTATGGAATCAAAATTAGAAACCATGCGCGTTCGAATGCAGATTGCCTCTGCCCTGCCCTTTGCAATGCCCTTATAACAGCACCGGGGCAATCAGAACCCAAACACCCGACCGCCCAAGGAGCCGCCCATGCTGACCATCGGCCAAACCGCCCCCCTACTGACCCTGCCCTGCGACGGCGGCGGATCCTGGTCCCTCGCCGCGCAGCGCCCCTCGCGGGTTTTGGTCACCTTTTACGCTCAGGACAGCACCCCCACTTGCACCAATCAATTGATGGATTTCAATGCCTTGCTGCCGGACCTTACCGCCGCTGGGGTAGTGTTGATCGGGATTTCCAAAGACAAAGTCGCCGCGCATGACAGGTTCAAGGCCAAGATGGGGATCGGCTTTCCGTTGGGCTCGGATCAGGGCGGGCAGGTCATGGAGGACTGGCAGGCCTTTGGCGAAAAGCTGTTCTTTGGCAAGAGGGTCCAAGGGGTGCTGCGCCGAACGGTACTGATTGACGGCGCGGGCAAGGTGGCCGCGATCTGGACTGTGGACCGGGTCAAGGGCCATGCGGCCGATGTTTTGGCCGCCGTCACACAGATGTAACCTGCGCGTGAGCACCTTGCGCCGCTGACAAGCGGGCGCTATCGGCAGGACAGGCCACGAAGGCTGGCAAAGGAGAGGCGATGCAGACGCTTTCGCAGCGCGCGGTTGAGGTCTTGAACTGCGCCGACGGCCGCGCCAAGGCGGCGCTGAGCCTTTCCCATGCCGCCGATTGGCGCGCCTCTCGGACGGGTGGCACGCCGTTGCCCTTGGGCCTTTGCCCGCCGCCCCAGCATCCCGCGCGCCCCGCAAAGCCCGATCTTCTGGATCCCAAAGACGTGCCCCGCCGCCGCCCCGGCACCGCGCAGGGCCGCCTTGCCCTGCTGCACGCCCTCGCCCATATCGAGCTGAACGCCGTCGATCTGCATTGGGACATCATCGCCCGCTTTGCCGATCAGCCGATGCCGATGGGATTCTATGACGACTGGGTCAAGGCCGCTGCCGAAGAATCCAATCATTTCAACCTCGTCTGCGACTGTCTTGAAGCGGCGAGCAGCCATTACGGCGCCTTTGATGCGCATGCGGGCCTCTGGCGCGCGGCGCAAGACACCGCCACCGATCTGAAAGGCCGCCTCGCCGTCGTGCCCATGGTGCTGGAGGCGCGGGGCCTTGATGTCTCGCCACAGATGATCACGCTTTTCGAGGCGGCCGGCGATACCCAGGCCCTTGCGGCCCTAAAAGTGATTTATGCCGAAGAGGTCGCCCATGTCGCCTATGGCTCCAAATGGTTCAACTGGCTTTGCGGGCGTGACGGCGAGGACCCCAAAGAGATGTTCCACCAACTGGTCCGCCAGTATTTCCACGGCGCGCTAAAGCCGCCGTTCAACGAGGAAAAACGCGCCGAAGCCGGCATTCCGCCCGATTTCTATTGGCCCCTGGCCAACGAGCGCGCCGCTAAAGGCTGATCCCATCGGCGGGATCACGCCGATGGCGCGCTGATTGCCGCGCCGATCGTGACAGGTCCGGCCTTCAAGCTTGCCCTGAGCCCGGTCAGTTTGTAATCTGAAACCCCAGTGCTGGCGGCTCTTGCCTTTACCCTTTCAATCGACCGGAACCGCAAATTTGCTCAGCCGTCTGAACAATCGGATCAATGCTGCACTCGAGCCGCACCTGCCGGAGCAGCGGCTGTTTCTGAAATCGGATACCGAAACCCGGTTCATTCGCCTGCGCCCCTTGACCCAAGCCATTACCATTGGCGTCGCGTCAATGGCGCTGGGCTGGATGATCTTTGCTACCGCCCTAATTATGCTCGATTCAATTTCGGCTGGCTCCTCGCGCGAACAAGTGCAGCGCCAGCAGACCCTTTATGAAGAGCGGCTGAACGCCCTGTCCATCGACCGCGATCTGCGCGTCGAAGAGGCGGCGTCGGCGCAGATGCGGTTCAATGCGGCGCTGGGGCAGGTTTCCTTGATGCAGGCCAGGCTTTTGGCCGCCGAGGACAGCTGGCACGAGTTGCAAATCGGCATCGACGTGATCCAAGGCACCCTGCGGCGCACCATCAAAGAGCGCGATCAGGCGCTAGGCGCGGCGGAATTGGCGGCGGCGGAGTTGGAAAACCAAACCGGCACGGCGCGCACCGAAACCGGGCGAATGCGCGATACAGAGGTGACGCTGGAACTGATCACCGCCGCGCTGGACGACACCTCCAAGCAGCGCGATGTGGCGTTGGGTGCGGCCGACCGCGCTGCGATCCGCGCTGAGGACATCCTGCGTCAAAAGCGCGATCTGGAGGCCCGCAACAACCGCATCTTTACCCAGCTCGAAGAGGCGCTGACCATTTCGGTCGAACCCTTGGAGAATATGTTCAACGAGGCAGGGATGGACCCGGACGAGTTGCTACGCTCGGTGCGCGAAGGCTATGGCGGTCAGGGCGGCCCCATGTCGCCGATCGTTCTGTCGACCGCCGGGCAGCCCCCCTTTCCCGAAGAAGGCCGCGCCAACGCCATCCTCGAAGGGCTGGACCGGATGAACATGTACCGCATCGCCGCCGAAAAGGTTCCTTTTGCGATGCCGGTCAAGGACAGTTTCCGCTGGACCTCGGGCTTTGGCAATCGCCAGGATCCCACAGGCTGGGGCACGCGGATGCATGAAGGCGCCGATATGGCCGGCGCTTACGGCACCGCAATCTATGCCACTGCTGACGGCGTGATCGAATTTGCCGGCTGGCAAAGCGGCTATGGCAGGTTGATCCGGATCCGCCACGCCTACGGTATCCAGACCCGCTACGCCCATCTTGCGCAGATCCGGGTAGAGGTTGGACAAAGGGTATCGCGCGGCGAGCGGATCGGTGATATGGGGAACTCTGGACGTTCTACCGGAACACATCTTCATTACGAGATCAGACTTGGCGGCCGCGCCGTCAATCCAATGACCTTCATAAAGGCAGCTAACAATGTTTTCTAAGAGCCGCATCAACGAACCCGGCGCCGCAAAACCCGAGACGGAGAAGCCTAAATTGCCCGAAACGACCGCATCCAAACCGTCGATGGAATTTACCGCTTCGGCGCCCAAGGGCAAAGTGGCCGCGTCTATTCTGTCGGCTGATTTGACCGTTGTCGGCAATCTGCGCACCACCGGAGATATTCAGGTCGAAGGCACCGTCGAAGGCGATATCCGCGCCCATCTGCTGACCGTTGGCGAAAGCGCCACCGTGCGCGGCGAGATTGTGGCCGATGATATCGTCGTGAATGGCCGGGTTGTTGGCCGGGTCCGTGGGCTGAAAGTGCGCCTGACCTCGACCGCGCGGGTCGAAGGCGACATCATCCACAAGACCATCGCGATTGAATCCGGCGCCCATTTCGAAGGATCGGTCCAACGGCAAGACGATCCCTTGAACAATGGCCGCAGCCCACTGCCGCCACAGATGAGCTTGGACGCTCCTGGCGAAGGCGTTTAAGCTTTTCGCACGGGCGTAGGGAATTGAAGGGCGAGCGCTGATCTTCGGCGCTCGCCCTTTTATTGGGTCAGATCAGCGCGCGAGACCAAAGATGCAGATCGCCATCCTCCGCATCATGCCTTGCGCCGGTTTGCGTGAAACCCGCCTTTTGCAGAGCCCGGGCTGAGGCCGGATTTTCCGCCCAGGTTTCGGCGCGGACAGTTTCAACCCCGCGCCCAGCCAATTTCAGCAGCAGCGCTTGCACCAAGCGGCTCGCATGACCGCGCCCGCGCCGCGCTGGCGCCACGCCGTAACCGATGTCCACCGCGCCCGATTGCACCGGTTTCATGACCGCGATGGAGGCGACGATTTCGCCCTCCCCCACGGCTAGCCAGGCGCCCCAGCCTTGCGCCTCGATCAGACGCTGAGACCAGGGGATCAGCATATCCAGCACTTCTGGGCGCTCTAACCCCCCTTCGGGTACAGCATAACCCCGCCAAGCCGCAGCGGTTTTCAGCGACTCGAAATCCTGCGGCCCGGCTGGGATCAGCAGGATCACTCCTCGCCCCAGGTATCCTCGCGGCCCTTGCCCGAAACCCCCAAAGCCAGCGTTGCGGCCATGAATTTGTCCAGATCGCCGTCCAGAACCCCGCCGGTATCGCTGGTCTCAACCCCGGTGCGCAGATCCTTGACCATCTGATACGGCTGCAAGACATAGGACCGGATCTGGTTGCCCCAGCCCGCATCGCCCTTGCTTTCATGCGCCTCCAGAATGGCCGCGTTGCGCTTGTCCAGTTCCTGCTGATAAAGCCGCGATTTCAGCGCCTGCATCGCGATATCGCGGTTCTGGTGCTGCGATTTCAGGCTCGATGTCACCACGATTCCAGAGGGGAAATGCGTGATGCGCACCGCGGAATCGGTCTTGTTGACGTGCTGACCGCCCGCGCCCGAGGACCGGTAAGTATCGATGCGGATATCCTTATCCTGCACCTCGATCTCGATGTTGTCATCAACCACCGGATAGACCCAGACCGAGGAAAAGGACGTATGGCGCCGCGCCGCAGAATCGTAGGGCGAGATCCGCACCAGCCGGTGCACGCCCGATTCCGATTTCAGCCAGCCATAGGCATTATGCCCGGAAATCTTGTAAGAGACCGAGCGTATGCCAGCCTCCTCGCCCGCCGTTTCCGACTGCATTTCAACGCTATAGCCCTTTTTCTCGGCCCAGCGGACATACATCCGCGCCAAGATGCTGGCCCAATCGCAGCTTTCCGTGCCGCCCGCGCCGGCGTTAATCTCAAGGAAAGTGTCGTTGCCATCCGCCTCACCGTCCAGCAAAGCCTCCAGTTCTTTTTGGCGCGCGGTCGCCACAAGCGCCTTCAGCGCGGCCTCGGCCTCGGTGACGATCTCGGCATCGCCCTCCATCTCGCCCAGCTCGATCAGATCGCAATTGTCTTTCAGCCCGCCCGCGATGAACCTGAAATTGCCCATCGCATCCATCAGCCCCTGACGGTCTTTCATCAGCTTTTGCGCCTTGGTCGGATCATTCCACAGGGCCGGATCCTCGATCAGCGCCTCGAACTCTTCCAACCGGTGCGGCGCGGTTTCCCAATCCAGCCGCTGGCCCAAAAGCTTTAGCGACTTTTCGATCAGGTCGATATGGTTCTGCGTCTCAGCGCGCATCAAGCGCCCCCTTTTGGTTCGTCCGTCAGGTGCGGGGTGATAGCGAAAGCCAATGGCCTCGGCAAGCCGTAGCTAGTAAAGTCCACCCACGCTCAGCGTGCCAAAATCGGCCTTTTTCGGAACCTTTTTCGTCGATCCATCCGAGGTCAAGACCGTATCGCCGCTGATCCCGCCGTCCACCTCGCCAGCCGCAAAGAGCGGCAGGTTCGATCCCATGGCGAAACCGCCGTCAATCAGCGCGGCCAGACCAAAGACCGGCTCCTCGCCTTCACGGAAGTATTCCTGCACGACATTATCGCCCGACGTGCCATCAGCCAGCCGCGCGCCGGTAAAGCGGTCGATGCTCAGGAAGTACCCCCCCGGCGGCACAGCGAAGTTGGTGCCACCGTATTTCTTGATCGCCTCGGTCATGAAGGCCTGAAACACCGGCACACAAAGCGTACCGCCAAAGGCGTTTTCACCCAGACTGCGCGGCTGGTCATAGCCGATGTAGCAGCCGGCCACGATGCTGGACGAATAGCCGATGAACCAGACGTCTTTCGCATCATTGGTGGTGCCGGTCTTGCCCGCAATCGGTACCGGCAACCGAACCCCCGCGCCCGAGCCGCGCTGCACCACGCCTTGCAGCATCGAGGTCAGCTGATAGGCGGTCACCGCGTCCATCACCCGCTCGCGGTCCGCCGCGATCCGGGGGCCGGCGCCATTGGCCCAAACCAGGTCGCCGCAATCCACGCAATTGCGCTGGTCATGGCGATACACCGTCTCGCCGTAGCGGTTCTGCACCCGGTCCACCAGGGTCGGCTCTACCCGCTCGCCGCCATTGGCGAACATGGCATAAGCCGCGACCATCTTGAACAAAGTGGTTTCCTGCGCGCCCAAGGCATTGGCAAGAAAGGGATTCATCTCGTCATAAACGCCAAAGCGCTCGGCATAGCCGGCGACGGTCTCCATGCCGATTTCCTCGGCGATCCGGATCGTCATCAGGTTCCGCGACTGCTCGATCCCGGTACGCATCGGCGTCGGGCCGTAGAATTTGTTGGAGGCATTCTTGGGCGTCCAGAGCCCCTGCGGGGTGTTGATCTCGATCGGGGCGTCGACGACGATCGTGGCAGGGGTAAAGCCGGAATCTAGCGCCGCCGCGTAGACGAAAGGTTTGAAGGCCGAACCGGGCTGGCGCGTCGCTTGCGTCGCGCGGTTGAACACCGAATCCATATAGGAAAAGCCGCCCTGCATGGCAAAAACCCGGCCGGTATTCACGTCCATCGCCATGAACCCACCCTGCACCTCGGGCACCTGACGCAGGGACCAGCGCAGGAAACTGCCGTCCTCGTCCGAGGTAACAGCGCGGACCATGACGATATCGCCGACCTCAACCAGATCAGCGGGCACCTTGGCTTTTTTGCCGAGCGCGCCATCGGCACTGCGCTTGCGCGCCCAGGTCACATCTTCGGCGGGGACGGTGCCGGACTCGTCTTCGAACTCGATGCCGAGCGTGGCGGTCTCATCGCCCAGTTCCAGCACAACGGCCGCGCGCCAGCCCGCCACATCGCGGGCGAGGTTTTCTTCGGCCGCCAGCGCCGTGCGCCAATCGGCGAGCGCTTCGGCGGCCAGTTTGCGCCCGGTGCCGCGCCAGACGCCCTGCGCGCGGTCATATTTCTCAAGGCCCTCGCGCAGCGCAGAGGCTGCCATCGCCTGCAGATCAGGCTCCATCGTGGCGCGGATCGCCAGACCGCCGCCAAAGAATTCTTCCTCGCCAAAGCTGCCCGAAAGCTGGCGGCGGATCTCGTCGGTAAAATAGTCGCGCGGCGGCAGGGCATTGCGGAAAGCTTCGAAATCGCCGTTTTGCACCGAAAGCAGCGGCTTTTCCTTTTCCAAGGCATAGCTCGCCTGGTCCAGATAGCCGTTCTGAAACATCTCGCCCAAAACGTAATTGCGCCGCTCCAGCAGGCGTTCCTTGCCGCGCACGGGGTGAAATTCGCCCGGCGCCTTGGGCAAGGAGGCCAGCATCGCCGCCTCATGCGGTGCCAGCTCGTCCAGCGATTTGTTGAAATAGGTCTGCGCCGCCGCCGCCACGCCGTAAGAGTTTTGGCCGAGGAAAATCTCGTTCATGTAAAGCTCAAGGATCTTGTCCTTGCTCAAGGTCTCTTCCAGCCGCGTCGCCAGAATTATCTCTTTTATCTTGCGCTCGCCGGTCCGGTCGCCGGACAGCAAAAAGTTCTTCATCACCTGCTGGGTGATCGTCGAGGCGCCACGCACATTCTTGCCACGCGACAGAACCGCATCGCGAAAAGCGCCGATCATGCCGGCCACATCATAGCCCTTGTGGGTATAGAAATGCTTGTCCTCGGCGCTGATGAAGGCCTGTTTGACCATCTCCGGGATGTCATCGATCGGTACGAACAACCGCCGTTCCTGCGCAAATTCGTCGATGATCCGCCCTTCGCCGTTGTAAATCCGGCTGATGGTGGGGGGCGTATATTGCGCCAGACGCTCATGGCTGGGCAGGTCATTGGCATACATCAAAAAGATGCCGCCGATGGTCAGGGCGGCAAACAGGATGCCCATCGTGACCATGGTGAACAGGCCGCCAAAGAATGATCCGACAAAACGCAGCACGCGCGGCCCCCATGCCCCTGGCAAACTTACCGCGTATATAGGCCGCGATCCGGGCAAGGTCAAAACACCTTACGTGGCTTTGGGGCGCAATGGGCGCAGATTGGCAGAAATTTATTCCTCTAGCTGCCCCAGCGCGGAAATGGCGGCATCCTGCGCCGCCCATTGCGCCAGGCCCGCGCCAAGCGCCTGCGCCATCGTCGCCCGCCAGACCGGATCCGCCAGCCGAGCACGGTCCGCTTCGGAGGACAAGAACCCAAGTTCCAGCAGGACCGAAGGGATATCAGGCGATTTCAGCACCGAAAACCCGGCCTCTTGCAACGGGTCGGGGTGCATCGTGATCCCGGCGCCGGTGACCGCCTCTTGCAGCGCCTGCGCCAATCGCCCGGTGCGCGGCACGGTCTCGGTGCGCGCCATATCCATCAGTACCATGGCCACCAGATCGTCCTGCAACGTCAGGTCAATCCCCGCGAGCAGATCATCGCGGTCATGCCTTTCGGCCAGCGCGCGCCCGGCCTCATCGCTGGCCTCTTCAGCCAGAGTGTAAATCGTCGCCCCATTCGCCTCGCCCTCGGCCAAGGCATCGGCATGCAGCGACAAAAACACCCCCGCCCCCACCGCCCGCGCCAGGGTCGAGCGTTCTTCCAGCGGCACAAAACTGTCGGTCGCGCGCGTCAAAACCACCTCAAAGCCGCCACTGCGCAGCAAGACCTCTTTGAGTTCCCGCGCGAAGGTCAGCATCAAATCCGCCTCCTTCAGATCACCCTTCTGCGCCCCCGGATCAATGCCGCCATGCCCGGGGTCCAAGACCACCACCAAAGGCCCCGCGCCCCGCTCCGGGACCGCCGGCAGATCCTGAGCCTTAGGCAGCGCCCAATCGGCTGGCTCGGCCAGCGACGCCTTGGCCGCAAACTCCGCCAGCTCCGCCGGCTCGAGCCGCAGGGACAAGATCACCGCGCCTTCGGTCTGCATCTGCGCCGCGCGCACCAGCATCGGGCGGTCCAGTAGCAGGACCAGCCGCGACCATCCCGGCCGAAACGGCCCCGCCCGCAAGGTCACCACATGCTCCGACAGTTCCGGCAGATCCGCGAGCCCAGACCAATCTGCCTCTCGCATGTCCAGGATCAGCCTTGGCGGCGCATCCAGCACCCGCACCCGCCAAGGCACCGCCTGGCTCAGCGCAAACTCGGCCACCAAAGCCGCCCCCTCATCCGAGATCAGCGAAGCATCCGCATCCACCCGCGCCAACCCGGTCAGTTCCTGCGCAAAGGCGGCAGGAACAAAACCAATCAAAAGCGCCACCAAACCCGCCTTCAATGTGGCCCAAATATCCCCGCCGGAGGCTCCCATCCCCCTCATCCGCGCCGGCCCATGAATTCGTGCAACCGCGTCAAACCTTCCTCAATATCCGCCGTCCCCCGCGCATAAGAAAACCGCAAGCTCCGCGCCCCGCGTATGGGATCAAAATCCATTCCCGGGGCCAACGCGACCCCCACCCCGCGCAAGACCTCCTGCGCAAAACCCAGCGAATCCTGCGTCAGATCCGAGATATCGGCATAGACGTAGAACGCCCCGTCCGGCGGCGCGATGCGGGTAAAGCCCGCTTTCGGCAGCCCCTCCAGCATCAACTGCCGGTTCGCCGCATAGACCGTGCGGTTCGCCTCCATCTCTTCCTCGGCCTCCAAAGCCGCCAGCGCCGCCACTTGCGCCACATGCGGCGCGCAAATGAACAGATTCTGCGCTAGCCGCTCCACGGTGCGGACATGATCGGGCGGCACCACCATCCAGCCCACGCGCCAGCCGGTCATGCTGAAATACTTGGAAAAGGAGTTGATCACATAGGCCTGATCGCTGATTTCCAACGCCGAGACCGCGCGCGCGCCGTAATGCAGACCGTGATAAATCTCGTCCGAGATAAAACTGATCCCGCGCTCCTGCGCATGATCCATCAGCGCTTTCAACTCGGCACGGCCTAGCATCGTGCCCGCCGGATTGCCAGGCGAGGCCACGATCAGTCCCTGCAAATCCTGACATGCCAGATCCGACGTCACCGGCTGAAACCGGTTCTCGGCGCGGGTTTGAATACCGACCGGCACCAAGGACATCGCCTGCAGGATCGCGCGGTAGCTGGGGTATCCCGGCTCGCCCAAACCCACCCGCGCACCGGCATCAAAGAGCGCCGCAAAAGCCAAAAGAAACGCGCCAGAAGAGCCAGAGGTCACCACCACCCGGCCCGGATCCAGATCAATCCCATACCAGCGCCGGTACAAATCCGCGATCGCGCGGCGCAGTTCCGGCAGGCCCAGCGACACCGTATAGCCCAAGGACCCCGCCGCCATCGCCCGCCCCGCCGCCGCCAGCGCGCGCGCCGGCGCGGGCGTTCCGGGCTGGCCGACCTCCATATGGATCACCCGGCGCCCCTCCGCCTCGATTTTGCGGGCCGCCTCGACCATATCCATCACAATGAAGGGATCGACCTGCCCGCGCCTTGAACTCTTCATACCGACCTCTATGCTGTGCGTCACAATGTCCTCGCCCGGCGCCGAAGGTCAAGCCCGGCCCCAACCTTCAGGTTCCCCATGCGCGCTGCCTTTTCCGCTCTTTGCCTCTGCCTTAGCCTGACCGCGGCCGCCGGCGCCGAGGGCCTCACCGATATGACCGAGGCCGAAAAGGCCGCTTTTGGCGAGGCCGTCCGCGCCTATCTGCTGGAAAATCCCGAGGTCATTGCCGAGGCGATTACCGTCTTGCAAGACCGCCAGGCCGAGGCCGAGGCGCAAACGGACGATCAGATGGTGGAAGATAATGCCGGCGCAATTTTTGAAGACGGTTATTCCTGGGTCGGCGGCAATCCGGACGGTGATATCACCGTGGTCGAGTTTATGGACTACCGCTGCGGCTATTGCAAAAAGGCCCATGCCGAGGTCGAAGAGCTGGTGAAGGCCGATGGCAATATCCGCCTGATCTTCAAGGAATTCCCCATTCTGGGCGAGGAATCGATCACCACCTCGCGCTTTGCCATCGCGGTGCAACAGCTGCACGGGCCCGAAGCCTACAAGTCCGTGCATGACGCGCTGATGACCCTGCGCGGCGCGCCGGATGATGCCACCCTCTCGCGTCTGGCCGCCGATCTGGGGCTGGAACCGACTGCCATCGTGGCGCGCATGGCCAGCGACGAGGTGACCCAAGTTCTCGCCGCGAACCATGCCCTCGGGCAAGCGCTTTCGATCTCGGGCACGCCGACTTTTGTGATGGGCGGGCAGATGCTACGCGGTTATGTGGAGCTGGAGGGGATGATGCAGATCATCGCCGACGAACGCGCGGGCTGATTGCGGATTTCGGGCTGCACGCAGAGCGCTCTTGGCGATCGGGCAGGCTTTCCGGTTGTTAGTCTTTGCTTGATCCGCGCCGCGCCCGTTCGCGGTCAGGCATCCCGTCATGGGGGCCGAGGGCCCGGTCGGGCGCGTCCGGCCACCAATCCTTGCGCCAGGCCTTGCGTTCCGGGTTGACGGGATAGACGATCTGGTTGCCCGCAATATCGGCATTTCCGACCACCAACAGGGTGACTTCGGCCTCGGAATTGTTCAAAAAGCTATGGGCCTGCCCGGTTCCGGCCGGAAAACCCACGGAATCGCCGGGTTTAAGCGCGTGCAGGGCGCCGTCCAACCAGACATCGGGCGTGCCGGTCAGGACATAGATAAACTCTTCCTCATGGCTTTCAGCATGGGGCAAAGAGGTCCGCTGCCCCGGCAAAAGGCGCATGTGATGGATGCCAAGGGTCTTGAGCCCCAGATGTTCGCCCAAGGCGGCGCCCAAGTGCATCGGCTCGTCGGTGTCTTGGAAATTCCCCGGATCCTGATTCTCAATCGCCGACTAATGCAGGATTTTTTCGGGACGGCTCACAGGGCCGCCTGCGCCGCCAATGCCGCCTCGGCGGCCTCCTGCGCCTCGATCTCGGCGGCTTTGCGTTCGACCTGCTCGACAATGTGATCAACCATCTTGTCATTGCCCAGCTTGTGGCTTTGCTTGCCCGCCAGATACACCATCCCCGAGCCCGCCCCGCCGCCGGTAAACCCGATATCGGTCATCAAAGCTTCGCCCGGACCGTTCACGACGCAGCCGATGATCGACAGGCTCAGCGAGGTGGTGATATGGGCCAGCCGTTCTTCGAGGGAGGTGACCGTCTTGATCACGTCAAAGCCTTGCCGCGCGCAGGAGGGGCAAGAAATGATCGTCACGCCGCGGTGCCGAAGCCCGAGGGATTTGAGGATCTCAAAGCCGACCTTGACCTCTTCAACCGGGTCCGCCGACAAGGACACCCGGATCGTATCGCCAATCCCGAACCACAAGAGCGAACCCAGACCAATCGCCGATTTCACGGTGCCCGAGACAAGCCCCCCCGCCTCGGTGATGCCCAGATGGATCGGCGCGTCGGTGGCCCCGGCAAGCTGCTGATAGGCGGCGGCGGCCATGAAGACATCCGAAGCTTTGACCGAGATTTTGAACTCGTGAAAATCATTGTCCTGCAGCAGCTTGATATGGTCCAAGCCCGATTCGACCATGGCATCGGGGCAAGGCTCGCCGTATTTGTCCAACAGGTGCCGCTCCAGCGAGCCGGCATTGACCCCGATACGGATAGAACAGCCGTGATCCTTTGCGGCCTTGACCACCTCGGCAACCCGTTTGGCATCGCCAATATTGCCCGGATTGATGCGCAGGCAGGCAGCGCCCGCCTCCGCCGCCTCGATGGCGCGTTTGTAGTGAAAATGGATATCGGCCACGATTGGCACGGGCGACTCGCGCACAATCTCGCGAAGCGCGCGGGTGCTTTCCTGATCTGGCGTCGAGACCCGCACGATGTCCGCCCCCGCAATCGCGCAGCGCTGGATCTGCTCGATGGTCGCCTTGATATCGGTGGTCAGGGTATTGGTCATGGTCTGCACCGAAATCGGCGCATCGCCGCCCACCAGCACCTTGCCAACGCGGATCTGGCGGCTGACCCGGCGGTCGATATTGCGCCAGGGACGGATCGGATTATGGGTCATGTCAAACCTCGTTGCTGCCCCTCCTAGATAGGGTTCAGCCGGGCCAAGGGCAATCGCCCGAATGCTTGAAAACTCTGCCTTAGGGTGCTGTCTGGGCCGAAGCCACGAATTTTGCCAGATCGGCGTCGGCGGTCGGATCGGCTTCGACATAGCTGGCCATCAGCGATGCGGCATCCAGGCTGACATTCTCGACCACCTGCGCGCCGGGGGCTGCCGGGCCGATGGTCTTGCCTCCGACCACGAAATAGACCGAGCCGGAATTGCCCGAGCGCAGGATCGGCGCCTGGGCCAGGGGCGGCACCGAATATGTCTCACCGGCGTCGAGGATCTTTTCAAAGATCACCGTGCCGTCCAGCGCCGAAACCCGCACCCACGAAGGACGAGCCGCCATGATCTCTACGCCATTGGCCTTGGCCAGAACCTGAATGTCATCCACCGCATTAGCGCCGTCTGCCGTCAAAGGTTCGGCGCCTACATCATTTTGCGCCATCACGCCAGTCAAACGCGGGTCGATCGCCGATATCGGGCCATCACGCGCGGTCATCACCGGCACGTCCAGCGCGTCAGACCGGTAAAGCTCCAAGGGATCGGCGGAAAATCCAGCGATATCGCTTGCATCCGCAAGTCCCGCAGGCGCCGAGCGCAGCGACGTCGCTTGCCCGTCGATATTGCCCAAAGGATCAATTTCGGCGACGACGGCCGGGGCCTCGTTCACCGGGGCCAACTGCACGCGCTGCACCTCTTGCAGCATCGACCAGCCGCCATAGCCGAGCCCGACCAACAGCGCGACCAGAACCGTGACCGAGCCAACGGCGCCCGGCTCTATCCGCGAAAAGGCGCTTTCGACTCGGGGCACAAAGCTGGCGTATGGATTGGCGAAAGGATCGCCGCCGATCGCCCCTTTGGCCCGCGCGCGCTGCGCCACCAACGAAGCGGTCGAGGCCGCCGCCGACATGCCATGCGCCACGGCAAAGCCGCTTTCGGTGCAGAACCGGGCAAAGGCATGCTCCGGCTCCATGCCCAGATAGCGCGCGTAGGAGCGCACATAGCCCGCGACAAAGCCCGGCGTTTCAAAGGCGCCGACATCGGCATTTTCAATGGCGGCAATGTAAGTGGCTTTAATTTTCAGCTCGCGCTGCACATCCAGAAGCGATTTGCCCAGCGTCGCCCGCTCGCCGCGCATCAGATCGCCCAAACGCAGATCAAAGTCGTCAAAGCCCTTGGACTTTGCAACTTCTGGCACAGTGGCCTTGCCCCACCGCCCTATCATGCGAAATATCTCATTACTGCCCCAAGGGAATCGATAATGTCCCCACAAGATCTTTTACCGATCCTATCGTAGATAACCACCCGCCCAGCAATGTTTTTTTGAGCCCACGCGGGGTTCAGGCCGATGCCTCGGCGCGATTCAGCGCACAGTGGCCCCAGAGCGCATCCATGGCTTTTATCAGCGCCTCGATCTCAGCCGGACCATGCAGCGGCGAGGGCGTAAAACGCAAACGCTCGGTGCCGCGCGGCACGGTCGGGAAATTGATCGGCTGCGCGTAAATCCCGTGCGATTCCAACAGCATGTCGGACAGCATCTTGCAATGCACCGGGTTGCCGACATGGACGGGCACGATATGGCTGCCGTGATCGATGATCGGCAAGCCCAAGCCCTTGAGCCGCAGCTTCAAAATCCGGGCATTCAGCTGCTGGGCATCGCGCAAATCCTGGGCCGTTTTCAAAAACCGCACCGAAGCGGCGGCCCCAGCGGCAACCGCAGGGGGCAGCGAGGTGGTGAAGATGAATCCGGGCGCATAAGAACGAATCGCGTCCACCATCCGGGTCGAAGCCGCGATGTAGCCGCCGAAAACACCGTAAGCCTTGGCGAGGGTGCCATTGATGATATCAATGCGGCCCATCTGGCCATCCCGCTCGGCGACGCCGGCCCCGCGCGGGCCATACATGCCGACGGCGTGTACCTCGTCACAATAAGTCAGCGCGCCAAACTCCTGCGCCAGATCGCAAATGCCCTTGATCGGACCAAAATCGCCGTCCATCGAATAGACCGATTCAAAGGCGATCAACTTGGGCAGCGATGGATCATCCGCCGCCAAAAGCGCGCGCAGATGGTCCAGATCGTTGTGGCGGAAAATCCGTTTGGCCCCGCCATTGCGCCGCACACCTTCGATCATCGAGGCATGGTTCAGCGCGTCCGAATAGATGATCAAACCGGGCAGTAGCTTTGGCAGGGTCGAGAGCGTTGCGTCATTGGCGACGTAGGCCGAGGTGAAAACCAAAGCCGCCCCTTTGCCATGCAGATCGGCCAACTCGGCCTCCAGTTCCTTGTGATAGCGCGTCGTGCCCGAAATATTGCGCGTCCCGCCCGAACCCGCGCCCGCAGATGCCATGGCCTGCGCCATAGCCTCCAGCACCACCGGATGCTGCCCCATGCCCAGATAATCGTTGCCGCACCAGACGGTTATCTGCGCAGAAGTGCCATCCGGCCGCCGCCAGGTGGCTTGCGGAAAATTGCCGCGCTGACGTTCGATGTCGATAAAGGTGCGATAGCGCCCCTCGTCATGCAAACGGCTCAGAGCCAGGCCAAGGGCCGCATCATAGTTCATCGTCGCTCCTCGTGGTGGCCGGTCCCGCTGGCGGCAGCGATCAAAGATCTGCCGAGAATTCGGTTCGTGATCTGGACCAATAACGCGCTGTGCGGAAGAGGGCAATTTGCCGCCCCCATCTCCGTCCAATTCGCCGGACCAAGGTCTGAGCCGAGCCTTAGTTTGGCGGGCTGATTTCCATGACGATCACGCAGTCCGAGGCACCTTTGCGCGCGGCGTTGCACAGTTCCAAGGCCTTGGCCGCCGCCGAGGCCGCATCCGGCATCTCTGCCACTGCCGAGGCCGAGGGGCTGGGCATACCTCCGCGGATAAACCCATCCTCGGGCGACAGCGCGATGGCGGCAAATCCCTTGTCCGAGGGCACGAAAAGCTTCAGCGCCTGCTCTTGCGTCGCGACCAGCCGCAGGGTGGACAATTCGGTCTCTTCCAAAAACGGATGGACGTAAAAGGTCACCTTCGCGCCGTTGATCCGAGAAACCTCGGTCGGCACCTCGGCCAGGGCCGCGCCCGCCAAACCGATCATCCCCGCGCTGAAAACCGCCGCCAATCCCAAAACACGCATCTGCAAACTCCTTGCCGCTTTGCCCCTGATTACCCCAACGCGCGCGCACTGGACAGCCCCCCGACCTGCCCCTAGGCTTGAACCTGCCGCCCGCTGCCGCGGCACGACCCTAGGAGCCCACATGTCGCCGCAACCAAGCCTGGACGCCGTCCTGAACCGCATCGACGCCGATCTGCCGCAGGCGCTGGAGCGGCTGATGGATCTGCTGCGCATCCCCTCGATTTCCACCGATGCGGCGTTCAAGGCGGATTGCGCGCGCGCCGCCGATTGGCTGGCCGCGGATCTGACCGCGCTGGGTTTTGAGGCGGCCTCGCGCCCGACGCCGGGCCATCCGATGGTGGTGGGGCATGGCGGGACGGGCGATAAACACCTCTTGTTTTACGGTCACTACGACGTGCAACCCGTTGATCCGCTGGTACTTTGGGACCGCGACCCCTTTGATCCGATCATCCAGGACACGCCCAAGGGCCGGGTGATCCGCGGCCGCGGCACCTCGGACGACAAGGGTCAGCTGATGACTTTCATCGAGGCGTGCCGCGCCTGGAAGGCCGTTCACGGCACCCTGCCCGGCCGCGTGACGATCTTTCTGGAGGGCGAAGAGGAATCCGGGTCGCCCTCGTTGATCCCCTTCATGCAGCAGAACGCGGCCGAGCTGACAGCCGACATCGCCCTGATCTGTGACACCGGCCTGCACGAGGACACAATCCCCGCGATCACCACCATGCTGCGCGGGCTGGTAGCCGAAGAATTTACCATCCACGCAGCCGACAAGGACCTGCATTCGGGCATGTATGGCGGTCTTGCGGCCAATCCGATCCGCGTTTTGTCGCGCGTTCTGGCCAACCTGCACGATGATCAAGGCCGCATCACCATTCCGGGTTTCTACGATCAGGTGACCGAACTGCCCGAGGCGATCCGCGCCCAGTGGCAGTCGCTGTCCTTTGATCATGCCAAGTTTCTGGGCGATGTCGGCCTGTCGGTACCCGCCGGCGAGCAGGACCGCACCCCGCTGGAGATGATCTGGTCGCGCCCGACCGCCGAGGTGAACGGGATCTGGGGCGGCTATACCGGCGATGGCTTTAAAACCGTGCTGCCAGCGCAGGCCCATGCCAAAATCTCGTTCCGGCTGGTCGGCGATCAAGACCCGGACCAGATTCGCGCCATTTTTCGGGCATGGGTCAAGGACCAGTTGCCCGCCGATTGCCGGGCGGAGTTTCACTTGGACGGCGGTGCGGGCGCCAGCGTGATGGCGATCTCCAACCCCGCCTTCGAGGCCGCCCGCGCCGCCCTGACCGAAGAATGGGGCCTGCCCGCCGCCTATGTGGGCAGTGGCGGCTCGATCCCGATTGCGGGGCTGTTCAAATCGGTGCTGGGCATGGATGCGATGCTGATCGGCTTTGCGCGCGACGACGATCTGATCCATTCGCCCAATGAAAAATACGATCTGGAGTGTTTCCACAAAGGCATTCGGTCTTGGGCGCGAATTCTGGCGCGGCTGGCGTGATTATTCGGGACGCTACTGCTGCCGACAAGGCCCAATGGCACGGGCTATGGACGCAGTATCTGGCCTATTACAAGGTCGATCTGACCCCGGATGTCACCGACTACACTTGGGCGCGCCTGATGGACCCCGCCAGCCCGATGAAGGCGCGGCTGGCGGTCCTGCCGGACCGGATCGCGGGCTTTGCCATCCACCATCAACATTGCTCGTCTTGGGTATCAGGCGATGATTGCTATCTGGAGGATCTCTTCGTCGATCCCGCCGCCCGAAACCAAGGCATCGGCCGCGCCTTGATCGAGGATCTGCAAACGCTCGCGCGGGGGCGGGGCTGGCACCGGCTCTATTGGCATACCGATGCGAAAAACAGCGGCGCGCGGGCGCTTTACGACAGCTTTGTGCTGAGCGATGGGCATATCCGGTATCGGTTGACGCTGTAGCCACCGCTTTGGCAAATCTGATTTCACGACCATCTGTAGGGGAAACGTGGCGCGGTGGACGGGGCTCGAACCCGCGACCCCCGGCGTGACAGGCCGGTACTCTAACCAACTGAGCTACCACCGCGCGAAGCAATCCAAAGCGCTAGCCTTGGCGTGTGGGGGTCTTACGCAAGGGGCCAAGCGGCGTCAAGCGGCGATGTGCGGAAATTGCGGCGGGCCGTTGGATCTGGCGGGGAAGGCTGGTCTTTTTATGGCGCGGGCGTGAACTCTGCCGCGTCCCCCGGCGGCAGTTGAAACCGCCCGTGCATCCAATCCCCGGCGCGCCAAGCCTCCTTGGCGGCCTCAATCCGCTCTTGGCTGGAGGCGACAAAATTCCACCAGATATGGCGCGGCCCGTCCATCGTGGCCCCGCCCAAAACCATGATCCGCGCCCCCTGCCCCAGCGCGCGCACCGAAATCCGGTCGCCGGGCCGGAAAATCAGCATGGAGCCTGCGCCATGCTCTTGCCCGCCCTGCACCACCGCGCCCGAAAGCACATAAACGCCCCGATCTTCATGGTCATCGGGCAAAGGCAGCGCGGCACCGGGGGCCAGCGTCGCATCGGCATAAAAAGCCTCTTGCGGCAGGGCCAGATCGACCCTTTCCCCCCAGGCCTGTCCCAGGATCAGCCGCACCTGCTTGCCCTCGCCCTCCAGCAGCGGCAGGGCCGCGCCAGAGCGGTTGTGAAAGCTGGCCGGATCGTCTTCTTGCGCCTTCGGCAGGGCCATCCAGGTCTGCAAGCCATAGATGCTGTGCGGAGCGCGGCGGGCCTCGCCGTCGGTGCGCTCGGAATGGGTGATGCCCAGACCGGCGGTCATCAGATTAACCTCGCCCGGCGCGATCCAGGCATCGGTGCCCAGCGAATCGCGGTGATGGATGCGGCCCTTGATCATATAGGTCACCGTTGACAGCCCGATATGGGGATGGGGGCGCACATCCATCCCCTGGCCAGTCAGAAATTCCGCTGGGCCGAACTGATCGAAAAAGATGAAGGGGCCGACCATTTGCCGCTGCGCCGAGGGCAGCGCGCGGCGCACCTCAAAGCCGCCCAGATCCCGCGCGCGGGCCACGATGACGGTTTCAATGGCATCCACAGCATCCCCAATCGGGATCGAAGGATCAAGAAGAGGGGACCAGCTCATGACGCGCTCCTGCGGTTTACAGGGCCAAAGATGGGCTCTTTTGGCACAGATGCAATCCGCGTTCCCGCACAGGACCTGTGCAGCGCGGATGGGACGAAAAACGGGGGAATGGTGGGTCGTGACGGGCTCGAACCGCCGACATTCTCGGTGTAAACGAGACGCTCTACCAACTGAGCTAACAACCCGAAGCGATCGCCCGTCCTTGAACCGGCAATGCGTATGGCCGTTTACCGAGCCGGAGCCGCGGTTGCAAGCAAACTTTTGTCCGCCCGCAGAACCGCTTCGCGGCCACCCATAGTGTGGTAGACCACGCCCTGTTCGGCATGAAGCTGCGCAATCTGATCCATCCCCAACCCCAATAGCTGACCGCGCAGATGGCTCATGGTCACGCCGTGGGTCATCGATCTCGCGCAGCGCCGCCAAACCGCGCAAGCCCAACAAAAGAGCCAAGACCACAAGGGCGCAGATTGCCGCGAATTTCAGGATTGGAAATACAAAACGCCGCATGATTTTCAGCGACCATATTGCCGAGTTCTTGGAAGGCCGGGGCAGTTGGAACCCGCCCCGCCAGACCCCGGAAACAAAAAAGCCCCGGAATATCCGAGGCCTTCTTGCGCAATGAATGGTGGGCGATAAGGGATTTGAACCCCTGACATCATCGATGTGAACGATGCGCTCTACCGCTGAGCTAATCGCCCGGAGAAACGCTTTTAGCCCTACTCGGAACCCTCTGCAAGCGCCTCTTTTTCCTCTTTTTTCTTCTGTGTGCCGCCGCGGCGCAGCTTGAGCACAAAGGCAACTTCCCCATCCGCGCCCGGCGTTGACCGTGCGATCCGGCCTTTGCCAAAATCCGGCAGGATCAACCCATCGCGCCGATCCAGCGCCGCGCCCATGGCCATCAGGGTAGCGCCGACGATTTCGCGCGCATCCTTTGGCTTGGCGCCGGTCGCTGTAACGACCTGCTCGATCAGATCTTTCAGGCGCAGCATCCCTGCCCCGGCCTTTTCGGACCCCTCGGGCACCTCGACGACGTTTTCATCTACCACAGCCTGCGGCTTTGCGGCGCCGGGTTTCGGCTGGGCGGCGGCCTTTGCGGGGGTTTTTGCCATCTGAATATGCCTTTCATCTGATTGGGACCGCTGAGCGCGGTGAAGCCCTTCTATAGCATGAGATTGTTGACGAAACAGAAGCAAACCCGACCCTTAGCGCGCTTTTTTCCAAATAAGAATCATTGAGAGTCAAGTTTGAGGGATTTTGAGAGGACATACCCAGCCCCGCCGCCAAAGCAAAAGGCGCGCCATGTGGGGCGCGCCTTTTGTGGTCGGGATAAGCGCCTGTTCAATGCGCCATTTGCGCGGGCGGCTCGTCATTGCGGCGCAGACGCGCCAATGCCGCCGCTTCTTCGGCCGCCTCGTCCCATTCGATGGGCTCGGGCTGACGGACCAGCGCGATCTTCAACACCTCGCTGACATGCGAAACCGGGATGATCGTCAGCCCCTGCTTCACATTCTCCGGAATCTCGATCAGATCCTTGGCGTTTTCCTGCGGGATCAGCACCGTCGTGATCCCGCCCCGCAGCGCCGCAAGCAGCTTTTCTTTCAGCCCGCCGATCGGAAGCGCATTGCCGCGCAACGTCACCTCGCCGGTCATCGCCACATCGCGGCGCACCGGAATCCCGGTGATCACCGAGACGATCGAGGTCACCATCGCAAGACCCGCCGACGGCCCGTCCTTGGGCGTCGCACCTTCGGGCAGATGCAGGTGGATATCAATCGCCTCGAATTTCGTCGGTTTGACCCCAAGTTCCGGGCTGATCGAACGCACATAACTTGCCGCAGCATCGATGGATTCCTTCATCACATCGCCAAGCTTGCCCGTGGTCTTCATCCGCCCCTTGCCGGGCAGTTTAAGCGCCTCGATATGCAGCAATTCACCGCCGACCGAGGTCCAGGCAAGACCGGTCACGACCCCCACCTGATCTTCGGTTTCCGCCAGACCAAAGCGGTGCCGGCGCACGCCCAGATATTCCTCGACCACCGCCTCATCGACATCGACCCGCGTGGTCATTTTCTTGAGGATCTGGGTCACGGCCTTGCGCGCCAGCTTGGCAATTTCCCGCTCCAAATTCCGCACCCCGGCTTCGCGGGTATAGTAGCGGATCACATGGGTCAGGGCGGCATCTGACAGAGAAAACTCGTTCTTTTTCAGACCGTTAGCTGCAACCTGCTTGTCCAGCAAATGCCCCTTGGCGATCTCGCGCTTTTCATCCTCGGTGTAGCCGGCCAGCGGAATGATCTCCATCCGGTCCATCAGTGGCCCCGGCATGTTATAGCTGTTGGCCGTGGTGATGAACATCACGTTGGACAGATCGTATTCGACCTCCAAATAGTGATCAACAAAGCTGAAGTTCTGTTCGGGATCCAGCACCTCAAGCAGCGCACTCGCCGGATCGCCGCGGAAATCCTGGCCCATCTTGTCAATTTCATCCAACAAGATCAATGGGTTGGTCGTTTTCGCCTTTTTCAGCGCCTGAATGATCTTGCCCGGCATGGAGCCGATGTAGGTACGCCGGTGACCGCGAATCTCGGACTCGTCGCGCACCCCACCCAGCGAGATTCGGATAAATTCACGCCCCGTGGCTTTGGCGACCGAGCGGCCAAGCGAGGTCTTGCCAACGCCAGGAGGGCCGACAAGGCACAGGATCGGCCCCTTCAACTTGGCCGAACGCGCCTGCACCGCCAGATATTCGACGATCCGCTCTTTGACTTTGTCCAGACCATAATGATCGGCGTCCAGCATCCTTTGCGCCGCAACCAGGTCCTTTTTCATCCGGCTCTGCACGCCCCATGGCACGCCCAAAAGCCAATCGAGATAGTTGCGCACCACGGTCGCCTCGGCGCTCATCGGGCTCATCGATTTGAGCTTTTTCAGCTCGGCATCGGCTTTTTCGCGCGCCTCTTTCGACAATTTGGTGGCCTTGATCCGCGCTTCCAGCTCGGCCAACTCATTGCCGCCATCCTCGCCGTCGCCCAGCTCCTTCTGGATCGCCTTCATCTGCTCGTTCAGATAATATTCGCGCTGAGTCTTCTCCATCTGGGTCTTTACCCGGCTCTTGATCTTTTTCTCGACCTGCAGCACCGACAATTCGCCCTGCATATGGCCGTAAACCTTTTCCAGCCGCTCGGCGATATCCAAGGTCTCCAGCAGCGCCTGCTTCGGCGCCACGTCAATGCCCAAATGCCCGGCAACCAGATCGGCCAGCCGCGCCGGCTCCACCGTTTCAGCCACGGCCGAAAGCGCCTCTTCGGGGATGTTCTTTTTCACCTTGGAATAACGCTCGAATTCATCACTGACCGCCCGGATCAGCGCCACGGAGGCGGATTCGTCGCCGGTCGTTTCCAGCAGCTCTTCGGCATAAGCCTCAAAGAACGAAGCGTTTTTCACGAAATCCGTGATCCGCACCCGCGTCTTGCCCTCGACCAGCACCTTGACCGTGCCATCGGGCAATTTCAGCAGCTGCAGCACATTGGCAAGCACGCCAACACGGTGAATGCCGTCCGTGCCCGGATCGTCAACGCCGGGGTCCATCTGCGCGGACAGCAGAATCTGCTTGTCCTCGCCCATCACCTCCTCCAGCGCCCGCACCGATTTCTCGCGGCCCACGAAAAGGGGCACGATCATATGCGGAAACACCACGATATCCCGAAGCGGCAGGACCGGGTAGCTGGTAGGGCCTTTTTTCTGTGTCATCTCGCTTTTCCTATCTGGCGAAAAGTCCCGCGCCCCGATCGTCGGCAGCCTATGGGTCTTTCCCTCTATGGACACTCTATCTGGGGCGCGTGAGGGGGGCTGTCAACCACCCTGCCCCATCACATTTGCCCCAAATCATGCGCCCCCGGCGCGGCAGGGGCAAGGCAGGAACGCACAAAATTGCCGGGAATATGGTGACAGAATGTTTCCCGATGCACCCCGGCGCATCACCAGACGCCTCCCTCCCCTCTTGTGGGGGAAGCTTTGGGTGCGCCCCCCCCACCCGAACACGTCTCACCCCCTGCCGCGTCCTGCACCTCGGTGGCCATGCTCGCGCCGATCACCATCACTGACGAATACTTGTCGTCGTATTTCAAGATCGCGGATATGCCGGATATCGAACCTTCGGAGCCGCCCTATGACACTTCGTTTCAGACAGACTTTCACTCTTTTTCCTGGGGTCCGCATCAATGTAGGGAAACGAGGAATTAGCACCAGTATTGGCGTCCCCGGTGCAACCGTAAACATTGGTGCGCAAGGCATTCGCGCCACAGTCGGAGCACCGGGAACGGGCCTGCCTTTCAGCACCCTTGTTGTTCCATTTGGCGGTTCAGTCGGGCCATCAAATGGACCGGGCAATCCGGCGCCCGGATATTCCCCCAGACCAATTGCAACACCTGCATTCGGAAACAGCCCGGCCTCTGCAAAGGTTTACATGCCTAAATCCGGCATGAATGAGATTTCTAGCGCTTCTGTCGAGGTGCTTACCAGTTCCTCTTTGGTCCCTTTGCGCGACATGATTGCCAAAGCCCGTGAACAACAGACGCAGGTCAAAAATGATCTGAAGGATGCGCGAGATGATCAGTCGAAACAAAGAATGGAACTCAACCGCCGCAAGGGCAGCCTCTTTCGTTGGTTTTATCGGAAGTGCATTGCGGAGTTGGAGGTTGCGCTTCCTGTCACTGAAGCCGAGATACTGCGGCTATCTGAGTGGGAGGGGACTACCAAGATTGCCGTCGCCTTCGAAGCCGGGGACGCCGCTCAGCGGGCTTGTGCGGTTATGATTCGCTCCTTTGAAGGGCTAAAACAGTGCCAAAAGCGTTGGGACATAACTTCGCACCGTTCGACCAATCAGTTTGCCGAACGGACCGTCGCACACCGTGCAATTGACAGACAACCAGTCAGTTTGGAATTTAGTTCAAACGACCTAATCCAATTCTCAGGGCGTGCCATGCGATTCGAGAACGTCAATGGCGACGACATTATGATTTACCCCGGCGTTGCAGTGATCCCGCGTGCGGATGGCGCTTTTGCTTTGGTGGACCTGCGAGAGTTGGAAACCGAAGCTAACATAACAGCGTTTCACGAAATGGAGGGCGCAGCCAGCGACTCAAAGGTAATTGGCAGCACTTGGGCCAAGACGAACAAGGACGGATCACCCGACAGGCGGTTCAAGGAAAACTTCCAAATACCAATCTGCCAGTACGGGCGAATTGCTTTCCGCTCGCAGTCGGGCGTCACCGAGGAATATATGTTTTCAAATTCTGACGCTGCATACGCTTTTGCAGCAGCAATGGAGGCGTATCAGAAAGCGCTCGCCGAGACAGAACTTCCCTCTTAGTATTTGCGCTGACGAAAACGTCAAATGATGGAAGTACAATAGACCTGAACCGTTTCTGCGACCCGTAGGGTGCGTGATTTCACGCACGGCCTTCTGCACGGTCAAAGTCCCCCAATCCTTTCTATCCGGTTAACGCCAACCCCCAGCCCCTTGATCCCAAACCAAAACGAAAAAGTCCAGATCTGGACGCCTGCCCCCTCACAAAACCTCGATATCCCCACGCGCCTGCATATCCCGGAAAACCCCGGCAAAAGCCGACAGCCGCCCCGCCGCGATCGCCTCTCTGAGGGACTGCATCAGCTCCTGAAAATAATGCAGGTTATGCCAGGTCAGCAGCATGCTCGCGATGATCTCCTGCGATTTGAAAACATGGTGTAGATAGGCCCGCGAATAGCCCGTGCAGCAGGGGCATGTGCAATCCTCGTCCAAGGGGCGCGGGTCGTCCTGATGCCGCGCATTCTTGATGTTGACCTGCCCCCAGCGCGTCCAGGCCTGCCCCGTCCGCCCAGACCGCGTGGGCAGCACGCAGTCCATCATATCCACCCCCCGCTCCACCGCGCCGACGATATCATCCGGCTTGCCGACCCCCATCAGATAGCGCGGGCGATCCTCGGGCAGCAGCCCCGGCGCATAGTCCAGCACGCCGAACATCGCCTCCTGGCCCTCGCCCACCGCCAGACCGCCAATCGCATAGCCGTCAAAGCCGATGCCCCGTAGCGCCGCCGCGGATTCCGCGCGCAGCTCGCGATTGACCCCGCCCTGCATGATCCCGAACAGCGCATGCCCCGGCCGGTCGCCAAAGGCATCGCGTGAGCGCTGCGCCCAGCGCATCGACATCCGCATCGATTTGGCCAAAGCCTCGTCGTTCGCGGGCAGCGCCGGGCATTCGTCGAAACACATCACGATATCGCTGCCGAGCAGCTTTTGGATCTCCATGCTCCGCTCCGGGGAAAGCATGTGTTTGGAGCCGTCGATATGCGAGGAAAACGTCACCCCCTCCTCGGTCATCTTGCGCAAGGACGACAGGCTCATAACCTGAAACCCGCCCGAATCCGTCAGGATCGGGCGCTCCCAGTTCATGAACCCATGCAAGCCCCCCAGCCCGGCAATCCTTTCGGCCCCCGGACGCAGCATCAGATGATAGGTGTTGCCAAGCAAGACATCGGCCCCGGTCGCCCGCACCGATTCCGGCAGCATCGCCTTCACCGTGGCCGCAGTGCCCACCGGCATGAAGGCCGGGGTGCGGATCTCGCCCCGGGGAGTGGAAATGACTCCGGTCCGGGCCCTGCCGTCAGTGGCATGCAGCGTGAAGGATATCCCCGTGGCCAAGTGTGTTGCCGCCCCAGATCAGAAATTTGGCTGCGGCTTACCGCGATTGCGCAGATCTTTCCAGACCGCATCTTGCGGAGCGGGGCCGACCTGGGCAGATGCCAATTTCTTGATGACGTACATTTGCCGCATGACCCTGATTTCGGCGATCTCGCTTGCCGAGCCCAGCAGCATGATTTGCTCGATCAGTAGATTGGTCATGGCGGGATGTTTGGTCCAGGGATCGCTTGCGTCCTGCCTGCTCTTGCCGTGGGCCCATGCCCAATCCTCGATGACATAAAGACCGCCGGGGCTAAGCCGGGGCCAAAGTATCTCGAAGGACTGTTTGGTCAGTCCATATTGATGCGATGCGTCATCGATCACAAGATCCAGAACCCCGCCCAAGTCCTCGTCCACAATCTTTGTCAATGCGGCCCGGTCTCCTTGCGAGGTGCCAAAATGCACATTCCGTCCCGGGGTGCGCTTCAGGTAGTCCATCAGCGGGGCCACCGGCTCGGCGTCAATTTCTACCGCCGACATCCTTTCAGGTTTGAAAATCTTGTCGATCAGGACAAAACTGCCTCCCTGAAAGACCCCCAATTCGATTATGCCGCGCGGTTTGATCTGATTTTCCATTTGCGCATAAGCGTTGAGGAAGGACTGGGTCTTGACCAGTGTAAAGGCCGCTGCATCCGAGCGGCGACGCTCCTTGCCTCCGGTGATGTCGATGACGAACCTCTCACCATCAACCGTCAGCTCGCCATTCACAATCTCGTATTTCATGCCATAGTCCTTCCCGATTTGAATCGCCGTCGCCCGCCGCAGCGGGTGTTTAGAATTACGCCACATCAGAGTCAACTTAACGGCCGAGGCGGAAACGGCCAGTGTTTCCTGGGTCTGGTTCTACCCGATCCAATCATCTGGCCGTTCGGCGTCGCACGGAAGACCGCCCGATTTTGCCCCGCATCCTCAGCTACACCCACTCGTCCCGCCGCAGGTGTTGCACTTCATGCAGGTCCCGTTGCGCACCAGCGTGTAGTTGCCGCATTCGCCGCAGGGATCGCCCTCGTAGCCTTGGATCTTGGCCTTCGCCCGCAAATCGATCCCGACCACGCCGCTGCTCAGCGCCGTCGCTGTTGTCATCGATCCACCGCCCAGCGCGGTTTCGGGCACCAGCATGTTCAGCGCCGTCACGGAATCGCCAGATGCCAGCGCCGTCGCCCCCATGGAAGCATGCATTCCGCCCTGAAACACCATCAGCTCCTGCGGCAACCGCTTGCGCAAATAGCCGGTGGAGGAGATGGAGCGCAGCAGCTCCACCGATTTGGAGGCCGCCATATCCGAAGGCTCGCCGATGTTGCGCTTGCCCTCTTCCTCGCCCCGGCCCAGATCGTCAAAGGCATGGCCGGTGGGCTTCACATGGGCAAGATCGGTGCGGTCCAGATAGGACACGGCCAGCTCGCGGAAGATATAGTCCAGGATCGAGGTCGCGTTCTTGATGCTGTCATTGCCCTGCACCATGCCTGCCGGTTCAAACCGGGTAAAGGTGAACGCATCGACATATTCCTCCAGCGGCACGCCGTATTGCAGGCCGACCGAGATCGCGATGGCGAAGTTGTTCATCATGGCGCGGAAACCCGCACCTTCCTTGTGCATGTCGATGAAAATCTCGCCCAGACGCCCATCGCCGTATTCGCCGGTGCGCAGGTACACCTTGTGGCCGCCGACGATGGCCTTTTGGGTGTAGCCCTTGCGCCGCTCGGGCAGCTTTTCGCGGTTGGTGCGGATGATTTCCTTGATGATGATTTTTTCAACGATCTTCTCTGCAATCACCGCCGCCTTTTCCTGGGCGGAACCGCTGATCATGATCTCTTCGGCTTCCTCGTCGTCCTCGATCAATGCCGAGGCCAGAGGCTGCGACAGTTTCGATCCGTCACGGTACAGCGCGTTCGCCTTGATCCCCAGTGAATGCGACAGCTCATAAGCCGCAAGCGTATCGAGGATCGAGGCCGCGTTCGGCATGTTGATCGTCTTGGAAATCGCGCCCGAGATAAAGGACTGCGCGGCGGCCATCATGTAGATATGGCTATCCACGCTGAGGAAACGCTTGCCGGTCTTGCCGCATGGATTGGCGCAATCAAAGACCGAGTAATGCTCTTTCTTCAGGAAGGGCGCACCTTCCAGCGTCATCGCGCCGCAAACATGGTCATTTGCCGCATCAATCTGCACCTTGGTAAAGCCGAGGTGGCGCAGCAGATCAAAGGTCGGATCCGCCAGCTTTTCGGCCGGGATGCCCAAGGTGCCCTTGCAGAAATCGGTCCCGATGGTCCACTGATTGAACACAAAGCGGATATCAAAGGCCGAGGGCAGCGCGGCGTCGATCTTTTCCAACTCGCGCGGACCAAAGCCGTGGCCGATCAGCGCAGTGGTGTTGATGCCGGGGCAGTTGCCGATAGAGCCATGGCCAACGGCATAGGCCACGATTTCAGCCGATTGCGACGTGGAATAGCCCATCTTTTCCAAAGCAGCCGGAACAGACTGGTTGATGATCTTGAAATAGCCGCCGCCCGCCAGTTTCTTGAACTTGACCAGCGCGAAGTCCGGCTCGATCCCGGTCGTGTCGCAATCCATCACCAGGCCAATGGTGCCCGTGGGCGCGATCACCGTGGTCTGCGCATTGCGGTAGCCATGCGCCTGCCCCAGCGTCAAAGCCTCGTCCCAGGCGCCGCGGGCCAGCGTGACCAGCGTCTTGTCCGGGCAATTGGCCGCATCCAGCAGCACCGGATTGACGTTCAGCCCCTCATACATCCCCGTGCCCTGCGCCGCTGCGCGGTGGTTGCGGATCACGCGCAGCATGTGCTCTGCGTTACGCTCGTAGCCCGCAAAGGGCCCCAACTCGCGCGCCATCTCGGCCGAGGTCGCGTAGGAAACACCGGTCATCAGCGCAGTCAACGCGCCGCACAGCGCCCGGCCTTCGCGGCTGTCATAGCCCAGACCCATATTCATCAGCAAACCGCCGATATTGGCATAGCCAAGGCCCAAGGTGCGAAAATCATAGGAATTCTGCGCGATTTCCTTGGAGGGGAATTGCGCCATCATCACCGAAATTTCCAAGGTCACGGTCCAAAGGCGGGTCGCGTGAATATAGGCTTCGGCATCGAACTTGCCGTTTGCAAAGAAGGTCAGCAGGTTCATCGAGGCCAGATTGCAGGCGGTATCATCAAGGAACATGTATTCCGAGCAGGGGTTGGACCCCCGGATCGCGCCGTCTTCGGGGCAGGTGTGCCAGGCATTGACGGTGTCGTGAAACTGGATGCCGGGGTCGGCGCAGGCCCAGGCCGCATGGCCGATCTGGTCCCACAGCTCGCGCGCCGAAACCGTCTTGGCCACTTTGCCATCGGTGCGGCGGATCAACTCCCAAGGCGCATCCTCGCGGACGGCTTTGAGGAAACTGTCGGTGACGCGGACCGAATTGTTCGAGTTCTGGCCCGAGACGGTCATATAGGCCTCGGAATCCCAATCCACATCATAGGTGGGAAACTCGATCGAGGTGAAACCCTGCCTGGCATATTGCAGCACGCGGTTGGTATAGGTGTCGGGGATCATCGCCTTTTTCGCGGCGCGGATCGCCGCCTTCAGCGCCGGGTTCTTGGCCGGGTCCACTGAGGATTCGGACGAGCCATTCCAGGTGCGGATCGCCGCAAAGATATCGTTCAGCCGCAACTCATGCGCTTTGGAGCCGGCAACCAGCGCCGCTACCTTTTGCTCTTCGATCACCTTCCAGTTCACGAAAGCCTCGACATCGGGGTGATCCATATCGCAGATCACCATCTTGGCCGCGCGCCGCGTGGTGCCGCCCGATTTGATCGCGCCCGCTGCCCGGTCACCGATTTTCAGGAAACCCATCAGACCCGAAGATTTGCCGCCGCCGGACAGCTTTTCGCCCGCGCCGCGCAAGGATGAGAAATTGGTGCCAGTGCCCGAGCCGTATTTGAACAGGCGCGCCTCGCGGACCCAAAGATCCATGATGCCGCCCTCGCCCACCAGATCATCGCGCACCGACTGGATGAAACAGGCATGCGGCTGGGGGTGTTCATAAGCGCTTTGCGATTTGGTAAGAACGCCGGTCATGTGATCGACATAGTAGTGGCCCTGCGCCGGGCCATCAACGCCGTAGGCCCAATGCAGGCCAGTGTTGAACCATTGCGGCGAATTGGGCGCGGCCATCTGGCGGGCCAGCATGAAACGCATCTCGTCATAATAGGCGCGGGCATCGGCCTCGGTGGTGAAATAGCCCCCCTTCCAGCCCCAATAGGCCCAGGCGCCGGCAAGCCGGTCAAACACCTGCTTGGCGCTGGTCTCGCCGACAAGACGATCAGCCACGGGCAGCTTGGCCAAGGCGTCCTCATCAGGGACCGAGCGCCACAGGAATTCGGGCACGCCCTTTTCCTTGATCTTTTTCAAAGCGGCAGGAATCCCGGCCTTGCGAAAATACTTCTGCGCAAGCACGTCCGAGGCGACCTGGCTCCAACTGGCGGGCACTTCGACGGCCTCGTTGCGGAACACGATTTTGCCGTCCGGATTGCGAATCTCCGAGGTGGTGACCGAAAAGTCCAGCGCCCCGTAGGCGCCGTTGGCTTCGGTGGTAAACTTGCGCTCGATCTTCATGGTTTCGTCCCATTATGCGGAGCGGCGGTCTTTAGCCGTCTGCCCCAGTCCCCTGTCCACGCCCCAGCGTCGCCCTATTGTCCTCGCCTGCCTGCCGCAGGTTGCGCACTCTTTTGGAGTGGTAGGATCCTCGGGTTTCGCCGCAAGAGGCCGCATCAATGCGCGGCTCTCTCACCGACCTGATCAACGTGCCGCAAATCCCGGACCATATCAACGAGTATTTCGTAATTACCCACTATATTTTGTGCTTGACCGGCATTGACCTTCTAGGGGTGGCGTCACGGAGACGTGAGGCTTTGCCGCATCGAGGGGTCAAACCAAGGCTCACAAGCCACTTCAACTATGCCCAAAAGGGCTGGATTTAGGGGCACTTGCCCCCAAATCCTCATCAAATGCAACAATGCGCCGGCCTGGGTAAGGGCGGCCCAAAAAGGGGAATCATGCCCGCCGATTGATGAGATAAATTCCGGCCCCCACAAGGCAGGCCGCCCCCAATAGTCCAGGGGCCAAAGCCTCGTGAAAGAACAGATAGCCAAGGCCGATGGCAAAGACCGGGGTCAGAAAGGAAAAAGAGGCGACGGTGCCGGTTGGGTAGACCGACAAGAGCCAAAGCCAGGTGATGAATCCGCCCGCCACCACGACCGAGGCCTGAAAGATCAGCAAGACCCAATGGCCAGGCTCGATCTCGCGGATCAAGGGGCCAAAGAAGGGCGCGGCCAGCAGCAGAATCGGGGCCGATACCGTGACCATCCAGAAAAGCTGCGCCTCGGGGCCTGCCTCACGCATCCGGGTGGCGCGGGCGATAAAGGCCGTGCCGGCCCATCCCAGCGCGCCGCCGATGGCAAAAAGATCGCCATAGATATTGGCATGGCCCGAGGGGCTTTTGGACAGGATCGCCCAAGCCGTGCCGCAAAAGGCCAGCATCAGGCCCGCCGCACGCATCGGCGTGATCTGCTCGTTCGGCAGGCCGAAATGCGCGATCACCGCCATCCACAGCGGCATCGAATAGAACAGAACCGAGGCGCGTCCCACCGCCGTCAGATCCAGCGCCATGAAAAGGCACAGAAACTCGGCTGCAAAGACAATGCCCATCAGCACCCCCGGCCCCAGATCAGACCAACGCACCCGCCCCCAAAGCCCCCGATACCACAGCCAGCCCGCAACAAAGACAATGGCCAGCGCCGAGCGCAGCCCCGCTAAAAACACCGGCTGCAGCCCCGTGTTGACCTCTTTGATGATGATCTGATTGGCCGCTAGCAGCAGCGCCACCGCCATCAGCACCGACAGGCCCACCCCATCCATCCGGTCCTTGCGCATCTGCTGATCCCCTGCCCGGGCCAAAGCGGCCCCTCGGCGCCAGCCTTTCACCCGCACCAAAGCCCCTGTCAATCCAGCAAAATCGCTGGCAGAAAAGCCTGACTTCCCCTAAAGCGGCCCAAACCAGCCGCGCGAAAGGGTCTCGGGGCCGCCATGACTAATACCAATGCCCATAACATCGTCGCCCGCTGCGAGGCCCGCGGCCTGCGGATGACCGATCAGCGCCGGGTTCTGGCCCGCGTCATCGGCGATGCCGTGGACCATCCGGATGTCGAGGAAATCTATGCCCGCGCCTCGGCGCTCGATCCGCATATCTCGCTGGCGACGGTTTACCGCACGGTAAAGCTGTTCCAAGAGGCCGGGATTCTGGACAAGCTGGAATTTGGCGATGGCCGCGCGCGCTATGAAGACGCCGAGCGCGATCACCATGACCATCTGATTGATGTCTCGACCGGCAAGGTGATCGAATTCATTGACCCCGAGATCGAGGCCCTGCAGGAAAAGATCGCCGAGCGGCTTGGCTTCAGGCTGATCGGGCATCGGCTGGAATTGCTTGGGCTTCCGACCCGCAAGTGAGCCATATCCCCGCCCCCCGCGCCTCCAGTGCCGACAATCTGCGCGGCATAGCGGTCATGTCCGGCTCGATGGCGATGTTCGCGATTGAGGATATGTTCCTGAAATTCGCCGCAAAAGACCTGCCGACCGGGCAGATCCTGTTCATTCCGGCTGTCTTCGCCTTTATTTTCTTCGCCTGTCTCGTGCGCCGCGAGGGCAAGCAAACCTTTACCCCCACAGCGCTGCACCCTTGGGTTCTGACGCGCAACGCCGGCGAGATGATCGGCACCATCGCCTATATCACCGCGCTGGCCTCGGTGCCGCTGGCCACGGTTTCGGCGGTCCTGCAAGCCATGCCGCTGGCCGTCACCCTCGGCGCCGCGCTGTTCTTGGGCGAAAATGTCGGATGGCGGCGCTGGAGCGCGATTGCGGTCGGTTTTGCCGGGGTCATTTTAGTGATCCGGCCGGGGATGGAGGGGTTTCGCCCGGCGGGTCTTTGGGTTTTGGTCACCGTCGCGGGCCTTGCGCTGCGCGATCTGGCATCGCGCAAGATCCCGGCCGAGATCACAAATTCACAGGTCTCGGCCTGGGGGATCGCTTCGGTGGCGGTGCTGGGCGCGGGGATGATGCCGTTTCAGACCATGGTCATCCCCGATCTTTGGCAATCGGCCATGCTGGCCGGCGCCTTGGTTTTCGGCACCGCTGGCTATTGGGCCATCACCACAGCCACCCGGCTCGGCGATGTCTCCGTCGTCTCGCCCTTCCGCTATTCCCGCCTGATTTTCGCCATCCTGATCGGCACTTTGGTTTTCTCCGAAACCTTGGATCTGTACACAATCGCCGGGGCCGCGCTGATCATCGGATCCGGGCTTTATGCCTTTGCGCGCGAACGTTCGCGCCGTCTGGCCCAGATTTAGGCGCAAAACCGGCCCCTTGGCCCCATGACCCTTTCTTCTGTCACAAACCCTCGCTAAAGGGACCGGACACGCACCCTTTGCACGATGGAGCCCCTGCCCATGAGCACGATTATCGATATTCACGCCCGCGAGATTATGGACAGCCGGGGCAACCCCACGGTTGAGGTCGATGTGACGCTGGAAAGCGGCGCGATGGGCCGTGCGGCGGTACCTTCGGGCGCATCCACAGGCGCGCATGAAGCGGTCGAGCGCCGCGATGGCGACAAAGCCCGCTACAAGGGCAAGGGCGTGCTGGAGGCGGTTGCCGCCGTCAACGGCGAGCTGGCCGAAGAGCTTGTCGGTTTTGACGCCACCGAACAGGTCGGCATCGACCGGACCATGATCGAAATGGACGGCACACCGAACAAGGGCCGCCTTGGCGCCAATGCCATCCTCGGGGTTTCGCTGGCGGTGGCCAAAGCGGCAGCCGAGTTTACTGGCCAGCCCCTGTACCGTTACATCGGCGGCACCTCGGCGCGGATCCTGCCAGTGCCAATGATGAATATCATCAATGGCGGCGAGCATGCTGATAACCCGATCGATATTCAGGAATTCATGATCATGCCGGTGGGCGCTGCGAACATCTGCGAGGCGGTGCGCATGGGCTCTGAAGTCTTTCATACCTTGAAAAAAGAGCTGCAGACTGCGGGCCATAACACAGGTATCGGCGACGAGGGCGGCTTTGCACCCAACCTTAGCTCTGCCCGCGACGCGCTTGATTTCATTCTGAAATCCATCGAAAAGGCTGGCTACAAGCCGGGGGTCGATATCTGCCTCGCGCTGGATTGCGCGGCCACCGAATACTTCAAGGGCGGCAAGTACGAGATGAAGGGCGAGGGCAAATCGCTGAGCATCGAGCAGAATGTCGATTTTCTGGCCGGGCTGGCGGCGGATTACCCGATCATCTCGATTGAAGACGGCTGTTCGGAGGACGACTGGGAGGGTTGGAAAATGCTGACCGACCGTCTGGGCGCCAAGATCCAGCTGGTCGGCGACGATCTTTTCGTGACCAACCCGGCTCGGCTGGCGATGGGTATCCAGCGCGGCTGCGCCAATTCCATGCTGGTCAAGGTCAACCAGATCGGCACCCTGACCGAGACCTTGCAGGCCGTCGATATGGCCCACCGCGCCCGCTATACCAATGTGATGAGCCACCGTTCGGGCGAGACCGAGGATGCCACGATCGCCGATCTGGCCGTGGCCACCAATTGCGGGCAGATCAAGACCGGCTCGCTGTCGCGCTCGGACAGGTTGGCCAAGTATAACCAATTGATCCGGATCGAGGAAATGCTGGGCGAGACGGCGGAATATGCCGGTCGCTCGGTGATGCGGTCCTGATTTTTTGACCCTGCGGCAAAGGGCGCCTTCGGACGCCCTTTGTCAGTCCAGCGCCACCTTGAACTCCTGCAAGGTATTGCCGCCGTCCACAGTGATCAGTTGTCCGGTGATATAACTCGCCTCTTCGCTGGCCAAAAACACCGCGACATGGCCGATCTCTTCGGGCCGCCCCGCGCGCCCAACCGGCGTATAGCGCCCCGCGATCACCTCTTTGGCCGACGAAGACGCGGTCTGGATCCAGCCCGGCCCGATGCAATTGACCGTGATCCCTTTGGCACCGTTTTCAATCGCCTGCACCCGCGCCATGCCCAACATCCCCGCCTTGGCCGCCGCATAGGCGCCCGAGCCCGCGATCCCGACCAAAGGCCCGGTGACCGAAGACATATGGATGATGCGCCCATAGCCGCGCTTGGCCATGCCGGGCAGCACGGCGCGGCTAGTCATGAAGGCGGATTTGAGGCTGATTGCCAGATGGAAATCCCAAGATTCGTCGGTCATCTGGGCCAGAGTCGCGCGCTTTTGCGATTTGCCGCTTTGCGCCATCCCTGCGTTGTTTACCAGAATGTCGATCGGCCCCAGCGCCTTGGTCACCGCCGCAATCAGCGCCTTGATCTGCGCCGGATCGGTCAGATCAGCCTCCTGCGCAAAGCTGCCCTCAGCCCCGATCTCTGCCAGCCGGTCAAAAATCCGCGATGTGGTCGAAGTGACCGCAACCTTGGCCCCGCCCGCCTTGAGCAGCCGCGCGGTGGCAAAGCCGATCCCACCCTCTGATCCCGCGCCGGTGACCAACGCCACCTTTCCCTGCACACCTGCCATAAGTCCTCCTGCTCATGAACGCCGCCCTTGCAGCGCGCCCAGATGCTGGCATCATGGCGGCCGCGCAACAAGAGGGTTTCATGCAAGCCGAGGCCATCATCGCTCACCTGAATCTGGCGCCCCATCCCGAAGGCGGCTGGTACAGGCAAACCTGGGCCGGGCCCCAGATCGGCGGCCGAGCCTGCGGGACCGCGATTTATTTCCTGCTCAAATCGGGCGAGAGCAGTCATTGGCACCGCGTCGATGCGGACGAGATCTGGCTTTACCACGCCGGCGCGCCGCTGAGGCTGTCGGTGGCAGCGACCGAAGCCGGGCCAGCGCGGCAGACGATTCTGGGGCCAGACTTGGCGGAAGGCCAGTTCCCGCAATCCATTGTGCCAAAGGGCGAATGGCAGGCGGCGCGGACCCTTGGGGATTATACCCTCGTCTCCTGCACCGTCTCGCCGGGGTTTCAGTTCGAGGGGTTCGAGATGGCACCGAAGGGCTTTGACATTTCGGCCCAAACCCAAGCCTGAAAAATCGCCGCCCTGTGCGCAGCGTGCCGCTTGGGGGATTGCAGCGCACCGCTGAACCCGGCAAAATCCCTACCATGGACCACAAGACGCTTATCCAGTATTTGCCGCCCGAGTTGCGGGCACATCTGACCCAGAAGTCGAACCGCGCCGGGCTGGTTCATCTGGCGGGGCATCTGGGCGCTATTTGCCTGACCTCCACGCTTATCCTGATGGCCCCGCCGCTATGGTGGCTCGCGCTGCCTTTGCAGGGGATATTGCTGGTCTTTCTCTTCACGCTTGAACATGAGACGACGCACAAGACCCCCTTTGCCAGTCCTTGGCTGAACGAAGTCATGGGGCGGATCTGCGGGCTCATCCTGATCCTGCCCTTCGAATGGTTCCGCTATTTCCACCTCGCACATCACAAATACACCCATCAGCCGGGGCTTGATCCCGAATTGGACGGCCCGGCTTTAGAAACCCGTGCGCAGTGGGCTTGGCATGTGTCGGGCATTCCCTATTGGCGCGCGCAGATCCTTCTGATGGTGCGGCTTGCCTTTAACCGCCCGATTGAAAGCAGCTTTATCCCCAAAGCCGCCCTGCACGACATCGCCCGCGAGCAATTGCCGGTGACCGCGCCCGGCTATGTCGCCTTTAGCCGGGACTATCTGGCGCGGCGGCCATAAGCTGGATTCTACCCGGCACAATTTTGCACTGGCACCCCACCGCGCGCGCGCCTAAGACAACCCCACCATGGAACAAATCCCTCAATCCAAGAACGAAGACAGCCCTCTCGGCTTTGCCTATGCGCTAACCGCCTATTTTCTATGGGGCTTTTTGCCGATCTATATGAAAGCGCTGTCGCATATCCCGACGATTGAGGTGCTGGCGCACCGGGTCATCTGGTCAGTGCCGGTTTCGGTTCTGGTCCTGATCCTTTTGCGCCGCACCGAAGACCTAAGCGCCGCGTTGCGGTCTTGGCGGCTCTTGGGGATGGCGGCGATGACGGCGGCGCTGATCTCGGTCAATTGGGGGGTCTATGTCTGGTCCATCCAAACCGGTCACGCGCTGGATGCGGCCTTGGGATATTACATTAACCCGCTGTTCTCGGTGTTTCTGGGTGCGGTTTTGCTGAAGGAAAAGCTGTCGGGCGCTCAAAAGGCGGCCATCGCGCTCGCGGCTTTGGCGGTAGTGATCCTGACGATTTCGGCGGGCCGCCTGCCCGTCGTGGCGCTCAGCCTGACGCTGACCTGGGGCCTTTACGCCTATCTCAAAAAGCGCCTTCCGCTGGGCCCCAATCAAGGTTTCGCGCTGGAGGTGCTGATCCTTGCACCCGCCGCGCTGGCCTATGCGGGCTGGCTGCATTGGCAGGGCACGGCGCTGTTCCTGAATGGCGCCCTGCAAGATGATCTGCTGATGATCGGGCTCGGGCTGGTCACGGCGGGCCCGCTGATGGTCTATGCCAACGCGGCCAAGCTGTTGCGGTTATCGACCATCGGGATCCTGCAATACATCGCGCCGACCATGATCTTCTTGACCGCGGTATTTTGGTTTGACGAGCCCTTTGGTCAGGACCGCATGATCGCCTTTCCGATGATCTGGGCAGCGCTGGTGATCTACACCGCCAGCCTGATCCAGCAATCGCGCGCCAAGGAACGGGCGCGCGCGATGGATCAGATCTGAACCCGGGCGCGGATCAGCGCGGTCAGATCATCCGCAACCAAGTCCAAAGTCCGATTTGCAAAATCGACGACCCCGCGGTCTGCGGATTTCCAGACCACCAGACCCTTGGGAGTTGCGGGATGCGGGGGGGCATCGGCCAAAATCTTGGCGCCCCGGTGCAGCACCAGTTGAAACGCTGGCGCGGGATGCAGACGCAAGGTCAGACAATCACCCTGAATTTGCCCCGCATAATTGGGCTCGTTCCACTTGATGCCCACTTGCAACTGCGGACAGCTGGCGCGGATCAGGGCGCAAAGGGCCAGGGCCTCGTCCGGGCGCGGATGCGTCAGGGCGGCGAAATAGGCGTTGATGTCGTCAGAGGCGGGCGATGAAGTCATATTTCAAGAGCCACATGAGGATTCTGTCGAGATTCTGGCGCTGCGCTGAGGTGGCAGCAGTGATCTGGGCCAGATCGGCACCGGTAGCGCCCTGCGCCGCAACGGATTGATAAATAGCCTCAATATCCTTGGGCGCGGCAAAAATGCGTTTGATCCCCAGATAGTCGCGCGCCACCAGCGTGTCGTTCACATTGGGCAATCCGCCGCGTGGAACGGCGACAAAGCGGACCCCTTCATGGTTGGTTTGCTCGGTCGGATAGGCGGCAAAAAGCCGAGTGGGCGCTGGCGCAACCGGTAGGGCATCAGGGGCATAGCGGCGATGGCGTGCGGCGTTGACGGTGCGGCGGCGGTCCTGTTCGGCCCAAAGATCCTGCATCTGCGGGATGATCCGCGACCAATCATAGAGATCGCGCGCCCGCTTGGCCCCCGCCGCACCCATCTTGCGGCGCAGAACCGGGCTTTGCACCAAAGTCCGGATCTTGGCCTGCAATTCGGCCATATCAATCTCGGTCACCGCCGAGATCGAGGCGCAATACTGGTTGTAACTGTCCACATTGCCGTGATGGCGCAGCGCCTCTCCGGCGGTGTGGCGGGGCGGCAGGCTGCGGGTGGTGACGCGCAGGCCGACATCGGGGGTCACGGTCTCCTTCATCCCGTCCCAATCACTGACCAGCAGCGGCAGGCCGGCGGCCATCGCCTCGATCGGGGCCAGGCCAAAGGTTTCCTGAATATTCTCGATCAGGAACATAAAGACATCCGAGCCAGACAGCGTGGCCAGACGCTCTTCGGCCTTGGCGCCGTCGAGAATCACGAAATTCACATCCGGCATCATCTTGGCCGCGCCGTTTTCAAAAACGCGCCGGCCGTAAGCATTAGAAAACACGCCGCACAGCACCAGATGCAGGCGCTGCCCGCCGGTCAGGCCGGATTGGACGCGCTGCAGGGCGGTGTAGATCGGCAGGGGGTCGAATTTTTCATGCGGGGTCAGGCGGGCGATGGTGGCAAAGATCACATCATCCGCTGCCGCGCCAAGCCTTGCGCGCAGTTCTTGGCCAGCAGCCGCATCAGGCACAAAATCCGCGCAATGCACGCCCAGCGGGATCACTGGCAGCATCGGACGCGGCGGTGGGTTGGCGCCGAAATGGGCGCGTATATGCTGATCGGTCAGGTCAAACTGCACCTGAACCGAGGCTTGCACGGCGCGCGAGGTGCAAATAACCGCGTCCCAGTCCATCACCGGGGCAAAGCGCAGCTCGAAAAACCCGCGCATTACGGCAAGGGTCGAGGTGGTATGGGTAATGCCGCAAATCGACCAGGCCCCAGTGCCATAGGGCGCGCGGCGCCAGGCGTCGGTGATATAGTTCGGGCTGGGGTAGAAAAACGTCGAAACCGGCG
>CAIYZT010000105.1 GCA_903930735.1 uncultured Paracoccaceae bacterium
ATGTGGTCAGCATCGACAATGTCGAGGCGGGCCACATGGCCGCGCGGGCGCTTTTGTCGCGCGGTTACAAAAGGTTGGGCTTTGTCGGCGGGCCGGAGCATGCCACCACCACTATCGACCGTTGGACCGGCTTTGCCGAAGGCGCCGGCGCCAGCGCGGCAAACCCCCGGTTTGCGGGCGATTATTCTTTCGAGGCAGGGCGCCGTGCGATGCAGGCCGAAATGGAGACGGGCCAGATGGCCGAGGCCTATTTCTGCGCCGATGATATTATCTCGATCGGGGCGATTTCGGCCCTGCAGGACCGGGGCCACCGCGTGCCGCAGGACATTGGCATAATCGGGCTGGATGACATGGAAATGGCCGGATGGGACAATATCGGCCTGACCACCATCCGGCAGCCCTTTGCCGATATGGTTGAGGCGGTGCTGGAACGTCTGGTGCAGCTTATGGCCGATCCGGGGCTGACGCCGCAGGCGCGGCTGTTGCCCTGTACCCTGACCGAACGCAAAACCTTGCGCACGGTTAGGTAGGTTTCAATTCCCGAGCCCGGTTACCTGAACATCGGCGGCCTTGCGTCTACCCAAGCCCCCTTTTGCGCCGCCGAAGCGACGGCTGCATGGATCGCGGCAATCGAGCGCAACCCGTCTTCGGCTTTCGGAAACAGGCTGGAGGCGGCATTGGGCGTCTTGCCCTGACCCTGCGCCATAATCGTCTCGCCCAGATCGCGGTAGATGTTGGCAAAGGCCTCGGGCATCCCCTCGGCATGCCCTTGGGTCACGCGGCTGGCACGGTCGGCTTCTGGCGACAGATTGGCCTCGCCGCGCTCGATGATCGTGGCCCGGCCGCCCAGCGCCATATAGTGCAGCTGGTTCGGTGCCTCTTGCGCCCAGCGCATGCCGCCCGTCTCGCCAAAGACCTGCAGCGTCAGACCATGCTGACGGCCAATCGCCACCGACGAGGTCCAAAGCCGCCCCACGGTGCCGCGCGCCATGCGGAAGTTGACCATCGCATCATCCTCCAGCACCCGCGCCGAAAGGCACGAGGCGAAGTCGGCCGAGAGCGTCTGCACCTCGTCGCCGGTCACAAAGCTGGCCATGTGCAGCGCGTGTATCCCGCAATCGGCGAACTGCGCCGAGACGCCGGCCATCGCCGGATCATAGCGCCAACGCACGCGCGGATTGTCCATATCAGCGGCATTGGCGTGGTGGCCATGGGCAAATTCTGCCACGATCAGGCGAACCTTGCCGATATCGCCGCGCGCCACCATCGCCTTCATGTGCCGCACCAGCGCATAGCCGGTATAGCCATAATTCACCGCGCAGATCCTGCCCGCAGCCTCCGCCGTGCGCACCAGATCCTCGGCCTCCTCAACACTGACCGTCATCGGCTTTTCGACCAGAACGTTGAATCCGGCCTGCAAAAACGACTTTGAAATCTCGTAATGGGTCGAATTTGGCGTGGCCACTGTCACCAGATCAACCCGGTCCGCGCGGCCCCGCTCGCCCGCGAGCATTTCCTGCCAGTTGCCATAAGCCCGGTCCGCCGCGACTCCCAGGCGCTGGGCATAATCGCGCCCCTTGGCCGGATCCACGTCCAGCGCGCCGGCGGCAAAGGTGAAAAGCCCGTCCATTCCCGCCGCAATCCGATGCGCCGGGCCGATTTGGCTGCCTTCGCCGCCACCGATCATTCCCCAGTTCAAACGCATGATATCCCCTTAGAATTCGATGGTGGAAAGATAGTCGCGGTTAGCCCGCGCGTCATCGGCCGGCTTGGTCGGCCCGGCCGGATCGCAATCCTGCTCGACCGTGCACCAGCCGTTGAAACCAGCCTCCAGCAGCACCTGCCGCACGCCCGCGAAATCGACATCGCCCTTGCCGAGGTTGCAGAAAATCCCCTCGCCAGTCGCGTCATAAAAGCCGGTGCGATTGGCAATCGCCCGCGCTTTGACGGTCGGATCGATGTCCTTGAAATGCATATAGCTGATGCGCCCAATGTGGCGACGCATAAAGGCGACCGGGTCAAACCCGGCATAGGAATGGTGCCCGGTGTCAAAGCAGATCTTCAGCAGATCCTCGTCCACCTCGCCCAAAAGCCGCTCCAGCTCCGGCTCGAAATCCATGAAACCCGCCGCATGGGCATGGACCCCCACGGTCAGCCCGTGATCGGTGCCCATCTTGGCGATCTCGCGGAACCTTTGCACAAAGGCGGCCCATTCGGCTGTGCCCATCTGCTCGGCCTCAGCCGCGCGTCCCGCCGTCGGCGCGCGCCGGGCCGAGATGCTGTCGATCAGCACCAGATGCTTGGCGCCGTGGCTGACAAGCGCCCGGCAGGTCCGCTGGGCGGCATCCTGCAACTCGTCCCAGGCGTTTGGATCGTGGAAGGGGCGAAACACCACGCCGCCGATCAGGGTCAGCCCGTGCTGCGCAAGACCGTCGCCCAGCACCGCCGGATCTTCGGGCATGAACCCGATGGGGCCCAGCTCGATGCCCCGGTAACCCGCAGCGGCGCAATCCGCCAGGACCCGCTGCCAGGTCGGATTGCGCGGATCATCCGCAAACTCCACGCCCCAGGAGCAGGGCGCATTGCCAATTTCTATCATTTCGAAACCTCTACCCATGCCTTCGATTTATGCGATTGGTGCGCCGCCTCGACCACCTGCATCACCGCCAGCCCGTCGCGGAACTGCGGCCAAACCGGCTGCCCCGTCTCGATCGCGCGCAGGAAATCCCGCGCCTCGATGGTGATCTGATCCTGGTATCCGGTGCCGTGCCCCGGCCCCTGACAAAAGGGCAGATAGTCCGGATGCAGCGGGCCGGTCAGGATCTTGCGGAACCCCCGCTCCGCCTGCGGCCCCTCAGCCTTGTAAAGCCAGACCGCGTTCTGATCTTCCTGATCAAAGCGAATTGCGCCGGTTGTGCCCGTGATTTCATAGGCATAGCCCATCTTGCGGCCATGCGCGACGCGGCTGAACATCAAATGCCCCATCGCTCCGCCGTCAAACCGGCACAGAAACTGGGCCTGATCGTCATTGGTCACGCGGGCCGGCCCTGTCGCGCCCGGCCGCGTTTCATGCACGGTCTGGATATCCGCGACGAGGCTGGAAATCGGCCCGATCAGCGCCAGCGCCGCGTTGATCATATGCGGGGACAGATCGCCCATGGTGCCATTGGCCGCGCCAAAGCTGCGCCAATTGGCGGGCTGGGTGGCGTCCGCGTCAAAATCCTCGGTATGCTCGCCGCGAAACCAGACTACCCGGCCAATCGCGCCGCTTTGCACCAATTGCCGCGCGAACTGGCTGGCGGGGGTGCGGATATAGTTGAAGCCCACCATATTGGCGACGCCGCTGGCCTCGGCCGCGGCCGTCATGGCGATGGAATCGTCCAGTGACGCACCCAAAGGCTTTTCGCACAAAACCGGCTTGCCTGCCGCAAAGGCTGCCAGCGCAATGTCGCGGTGGGTTTCCTGGGGCGAAGCGATCACCACCGCCTCAACCGCCGGATCGGCCACCAGAACGCGCCAATCGGTGGTCGCGCGGACAAAGCCGTAGTCGGCCCTGTACCGCTCGGCGCTTGCCGCGCTGGTCGCGCAAACCATCTGCAACCGGGGACGCAGTCCGGTGCCGAACACCGCGCCCACCGCCAGCATGGCCACCGCATGGGCCTTGCCCATATAGCCGCCACCGACGATTCCAATTCCGATGTTGCGCATTTTGGTCTGCCTTCTGAAAAGGTTTGCAACCGGTTGCAAAATGAGTAACCTGTGGGCAATGCCCGGTCAATGGTGAATTGGCCGGGGCAAGCGGAGAAGCCCCTTATGCAACGACTTTGGATGACTTTGCAGAAGAATCGGTTCGTCGCGCTGGGCCGGGTCGGCATGGATCTGTACGCCGACCCGATTGGCGGATCGGTCCAGACCGCGCAGACCTTTCGCGCGGCCATCGGCGGATCGGCGGGCAATATAGCGGTTGCCCTGGCGCTGCAGGGGGCCGGCGCCGCGCTGTTGACCCGCGTGTCGGCGGATGCCGTGGGCGGCTACTGCCGGGCCGAACTTGCCCGCTACGGCGTCGATTGCTCCTTGATCACCGATTCCTTGGGCGAAGCGCGGACCTCGCTTGCCGTCACCGAAACCCGTGCAGCGCCGCAGGTGGTGTTGTACCGCAATCAGGCCGCCGATTTCGCCTTGGACCTCGCCGACATCGCCGCCGCCGACTTTTCCCAAACCGGCGCGCTGATCGTCACCGGCACTGCGCTGGCCCGCGACCCCTCGCGTAGCGCCGCTTGGGCCGCCTTGCACGCCGCGCAGGCAATGGGTGTGCTGGTGGTGCTGGATGTCGATCACCGCGCCTATTCCTGGGCTTCCGAGACCGAGGCCCGCGCCATCTGCGCCGAATTCGCACGGGCCTGCGATGTGGTCATCGGCAATGATGATGAATTTTCCCTGCTGGCGGGCGGCTATGACAAGGGCCAAAGCTTTGCCCGCAGCCTGAGCGAAAAGGCCCTGTTCGTGGTGTATAAGCGCGGCGCAAAGGGCTCGGTCACCTTTACCCAAGACTACAGCTTTGCCACCGGCATCTACCCGGTCACCGCGCTGAAACCGATGGGGGCGGGCGATGGATTCATGGGCGGGCTGATGGCCGGGCTGGCCCAAGGCCATACGTTAGAGGCCGCGGTCGCCCGCGGCGCGGCCACTGCCGCCATCGTGGTTGCCGGCTTTGGCTGCGCCCCCGCCTCGCCCACCACGGCCGATTTGAACAGCTTTCTCGCAACTCACAGGCAGACCCCATGCATATAGCGCCCTACGACAACCAGAACCGCGCCATCGTGGATGTGGCTGATCCCCTTGTTCCGCTTTGCTATTTCAACATCGTCAAGCTGCGCGCGGGGCAGGCTTTTACCTCACAGGTTCCGGGCTACGAGACCTGCATCGTCCCTGCCACCGGCACCGTGGATATCGGCGTGATGGGTGATGTCTATGCCGGGCTGGGCCTGCGCCGCGCCAATGTCTGGGACGCTGATCCCGAAGGCGCCTATATCCCGACCGGCGCTGAGGCCCGCATCACCGCCGTCACTGATTGTGAAGTGTTCATCGCCGGGGCGTCTTTTGATCAGGTCCTGTCTCCGTTCGCGATCCGCGCCGCCGACATCGACCCGATCCAATATGGCAGCGACGAGACCAAAACTCACCGCAAGATCAAGCACATCCTTGGCACCAAATATCATGGCCGCGTTGGCCGGCTTTTGGTGTCCGAGCTTTATACGGTGGGCGCGGGCGGCTGGTCCGGGTTTCCCAGCCACAAGCATGACACCGACCGGCTGCCGATCGAAACCCATCATGACGAGGTCTATAACTTTCGTTTCAACCCAGCCCACGGCTCGGGCGTGCAGATG
>CAIYZT010000106.1 GCA_903930735.1 uncultured Paracoccaceae bacterium
AGATAGCGTCGCAAGGCCCGAGATCAGCGGCGCATCCCCCATCCGCACGCCATAACGGCTCTCCAGCCCCCAGATCGCGGTCACGATCTGCGGCGCGACCCCATAAGCCTCTTCGATTTGCCCCAAGAGCCCGGCGCGCCTGCCAAACTCCGCCCGTCCCACCGCCACCCGGTCCGGCGCCGCGGCAAGAGCCAGATAATCCTCAATTGTTCGTTCAAACTCGGTCTGATACTGCGATTTCTTCAGGATTTCGGGCAGATAGCCGGCCTGCATCAGCGTCCCTTGACTGGAGGCTGAGATACCGCGCGCCGCAGCCCGGCCCTTCATGCCACCAAGCCAGGACGCGAATCCTTCGTTGGGCACCGCGATCCAAGGATGCGCCGCCCTCCCCTGCGCCGCTGCACCGCCAACGCAGGCGCCCAGACCCAATGCACAAAGGCCAGAAAGAAACAGACGCCGCGAGACCACCATCTGAAATTCCTGCCCAATGTCAGAGCCAATTCCTGAAGGATAGCCGATCGCGCACCCCCCCCCGCGATAGAGTCAATTTGCCCTGCGCGGTGCCCCGCCATTGCACCCCATAGCTTGGATGGTGTAAGGTCTGACCAGCAAAATATAGACCCCGTCCAAGGGGGCCCGAGGATAGATGACCGACACGCCAGACGAGATCGAAGCCAAGGATGCAGGCCCGCAGCGCATGGCGCATGACGGCCCGCAAATCGACATCACCACCGAGATGAAGACCGCCTATCTTGACTACGCCATGTCGGTGATTGTCAGCCGGGCGATCCCCGATTTGCGCGACGGGCTAAAGCCTGTGCACCGCCGGATCCTTTACGCGATGAACGAGGTCGGCAACACGCCCGACAAGCCCTACCGCAAATCCTCGCGCCCCGTAGCCGATACGATGGGCAAGTATCACCCGCACGGCGACAGCGCGATTTATGACGCGCTGGTGCGGATGGCGCAGCCGTTTTCGATGTCGCTGGTGCTGCTGGACGGTCAGGGCAATTTTGGCTCGATGGACGGTGATCCGGCTGCGGCCTTTCGCTATACCGAGGTGCGGATGGGCAAGCCTGCCCTGTTCCTGCTCGCCGATATCGACAAGGAAACTGTTGATTTTCAAGACAATTATGACGGAAAAGACCGCGAGCCCACGGTTCTGCCCGCCCGATACCCCAATATGCTTGTCAACGGCGCCGAAGGTATCGCGGTCGGCATGGCCACCAAAATTCCGCCCCATAACCTCGGCGAGGTTATCGACGGCACCCTCGCCCTGATCGCCAATCCCGATCTGAGCAGCGAAGCCCTGATGGAGATCATCCCGGCCCCCGACTTTCCAACGGGCGCCACGATTCTCGGCCGCTCGGGCGCGCGCAAAGCCTATATTGAAGGGCGCGGCTCGGTCATTATCCGCGCCAAGACCCATATCGAAGAGGTCCGCAAAGACCGCTGGGCCATCATCGTCGACGAGATGCCCTATCAGGTCAACAAGGCCCGGATGATCGAAACCATCGCTGAATTGGTCCGCGACAAGCGGATCGAAGGCATATCGGGGGTGGCGGACGAATCTGACCGGATCGGCGTGCGGGTAGTGATCGAGCTGAAGCGCGATGCGACGGCGGATGTTGTGCTGAACCAGCTCTTCCGTTTCACCCCCCTTCAGGTCAGCTTTGCCTGCAACATGCTCGCGCTCAACGGCGGTCGCCCGGAAACCCTGTCGCTGCGCGACTTCCTGACCAATTTCATCACCTTCCGCGAGGAAGTCGTCGCCCGCCGCACCGCCTATGAGCTGCGCAAAGCCCGCGAGCGCAGCCATATCCTGTGCGGTCTGGCCGTGGCCGTCTCCAATGTCGACGAGATCGTGCGCACCATCCGCGCCTCTGCCGATGCCGCCGAGGCCCGCGACAAATTGATGACCCGCCGCTGGCCCGCCCATGACATCGTTGATTACATCAAACTGATCGACGATCCGGCCCATCCGGTGAACGAGGATGGCACCTATACCCTCTCCGAAACCCAAGCCCGCGCGATTTTGGAACTGCGCCTGCAGCGCCTGACTGCGCTGGGGGTCAAGGAGGTCACGGACGAGCTTGAAGAACTGGCGATCAAGATCAAGGATTACCTCGAAATTCTGGGCAGCCGCGAGCGGATCATGTCGATCATCTCGGCCGAACTGACCGAAGTGCGCAACGCCTTTGCGGTGCCGCGCCGCACCGAAATCGTCGACTGGGCCGGCGATATGGAAGACGAAGACCTGATCGAGCGCGAGGAAATGGTGGTGACCATCACCTCCGGCGGCTATATCAAACGCACCAATCTGGCAGAGTTCCGCAGCCAGAACCGGGGCGGCAAGGGCCTGTCCTCGATGTCGACCAAGCAGGACGATGTGGTCACGACGCTCTTCGTCGCCAATACGCATACCTGGCTGTTGTTCTTCACCACCGATGGCATGGTCTACAAGCTGAAAACCTGGCGTCTGCCGCTTGCGGGCCGTCAGGCCAAGGGCAAGGCCATGGTCAATATCCTGCCGATCCTCGCCGGCGTGTCGATTGCGGCGCTGATGCCCGTCGATGTGCCCGAAGAGGAATGGGAAAGCTTGCAGATCGTTTTTGCCACCTCCGACGGCGATGTGAGGCAAAACGATCTGTCCGATTTCACCAATGTCAAACGCAACGGCAAGATCGCGATGAACCTGCCCGAGGGCGTGACCCTGGTGAACGCGGCGATTGCCGATGAGAATGACGATGTGATGCTGGTCACCTCCTCTGGCCGCGCGATCCGGTTTTCCACCACCGATATCCGCGTCTTCAAATCGCGCGGATCAACCGGCGTGCGCGGCATCCGGCTTGGCGCCGATGACAGCGTGGTTTCCATGGCCATCATCCGCCACTTTGAGGCGGATCCGGCCGAGCGCAGCGAATACCTCAAACAGCGCCGACTTCTGGCCGGTGCCCCCGATGAGGCCGACGCCGAGCCTGATGAGGAAGAAGCCACCATCGCGGGTTCTCTGTCGCCCGAACGCTATGCCGAAATGGCCGAAGCCGAGGATCTGATCCTGACCATCAGCGCCTCGGGCACCGGCAAGCTGTCGTCCAGCCACGACTATCCCCTGCGCGGACGCGGCGGCATGGGGGTCAAGGCGATGGACGGCGCGATGCGCGGCGGGCCCTTGGTCGCTTCCTTCCCGGTCGATGCGACGGACCAGATCATGCTGGCCACCTCGACCGGCCAGTCGATCCGGGTGCCGGTAGACCAGATCTCCTTCCGCTCGCGCTCGGCAGGTGGGGTCAAGGTATTCAACGTCGGCGCGGAGGAGGTTGTGGTTTCCGTAGCCCGCGTGGCCGAACAGGGGGTTGATGAATGATTGAGAATTTTAATGTCTGGTTGCCCTTTCTCATCCTGATCGGGGTCTGGATTTTCTTCATAAGCCGGATACGATCGCAGGGCAGGGCCTCTGCGAAAATGCTGGAGCATATGGTAGCCCAAACCGAAATGATGGTAGCCCAAACCGAAAGTCTGGCGGCGATTGCCAAAAGCCTTGACCGCATCGCCGCCGCTCTTGAAGCCAAGGCCGAGTGATCAGCGGCCTTGAGGCGCGGTTGGCAATGCTGGCCGATCAAGGCCGCACCATCACCTACGGTGCTCTAGCCGCCGATCTGGCGATCCCATCCCCCGGCGCGATCGCGAGACTCACCGCCGCGCTCGAAACCCTGATGGAGGCCGACACCGACGCCGCCCGCCCCCTGCGCGCCGCTCTCTGCGAGGCGCGTCTTGGCAACGGCCTACCGGCCCCCGGTTTTTTCGAAAAAGCCGCGCAGCTGGGTTATGACACATCCGATCCGGCCGCCTTCACCGCACAGCAGCGCCAAGACCTTTACAAAAAGCCCTAGCTTCCCACAAACTCTGTGCATTTCTGCAGAGGTTACCAGCAAACTCTCTTGTTTGCGTGAGAGCCGGCTTCCCCTATAATCGGCCATCCCGCATCAGACGGGCAACCGGGAACAAGGTATCTCACATGGACCAACTTTCGAAATACGCACCGCTGATCGCGCGGATCCTGATTGGCGGCTTCTTTGCCATGGCCGGCCTTGGCAAGATAGCCGATGTGGCGGGCACCGCTGGTTACATTCAGTCGGTCGGGCTGCCGGGCGTTCTGGCTTGGCCCGCAATCATTTTTGAAATTGCCTTGGGCCTGTCGGTTCTGGTCGGCTTCAAGATCCGCCTCGCCGCGCTTGCCGGCGCTGTGTTCTGCATGCTGACGGCGGTGATGTTTCACAACAACTTTGCCGATCAGATCCAGATGATCATGTTTCTCAAGAATTTCGCCATTGCCGGCGGCTTCCTGATGATCTTCGCCCATGGCGCGGGTGCCGTAGCGCTCGATAAGTAGCTTTTCGCGGGGCTCGGCCCTCCGGGCCCCGCGCTTAACCTCTTGGTCACCTTGCCATGCTTTACATGGGTAAAGGAGGGGCCGATGAACCTTTACCACTGCATGATCGAGATCAAGGATGGCGCCCACGCGCTGGCCTTTGCCGCCGCCACTGGCACTTGGATGGATTACCTCAAATCGCGCGGCCTGATCGGGCAATGGCGGCTTTTGCGCCGCAAGTTCCGCCTCGCCTCGGGGCCCCATAGCGACTTTATCCTTGAGATTGAGGTTGAGGGTCTGGCAGCCTTGGACACGCTCTTTTCGGCCGTCTCAGGCATCGATGAAGCCGGGTTGCAGGCCTATGAAAAGATGCATTTCATGATCGCCGCGGTCGAGGTCGGCCTTTACCGCCCCTTCCCCGATCCTGCCCTGCGCGAACGTATCGCCTTGGTCTGACCGTCCCACGCGGCAAAGGCCCTCGGCGGCAGCGCGTGCCAATCCCAGACTTGTTCGCCCCGCCCGCCCGCGCTATCAGCGGTTCATGACCCAAACTCTCCATATCATCGGCGGCGGCATGGCCGGATCCGAAGCCGCCTGGCAAGCCGCGCAGGCAGGCATCCCCGTTGTCCTGCACGAAATGCGCCCCGGAACCGGCACTTTCGCGCATCGCACCGGGCATCTGGCCGAAATGGTCTGCTCCAATTCCTTCCGCTCCGATGATGACGAGCAAAACGCGGTGGGCCTTTTGCATTGGGAAATGCGCGCTGCGGGCGGGCTGATCATGGAAATGGCGACCCGCCACCGCTTGCCTGCGGGCGGCGCGCTGGCCGTTGACCGCGATCCCTTTGCTGCGGCGGTGACCGAAAGGCTGCTCGCCCATCCCCTGGTCACCGTCCAATACGGCGAGATCACCGATCTGCCGCAGGACGGCCTCTGGATCATCGCCACCGGCCCCCTGACCTCGGGCGCATTAGCGCAATCGATCCGCGCCCATACCGGCGCCGAGGCTTTGGCCTTTTTCGACGCCATCGCGCCCATTGTCTATGCCGATACGGTTGATATGTCCGTGGCCTGGATGCAGTCGCGCTACGACAAGGGCGAGACCGAGGCCGAACAGACCGCCTATATGAATTGCCCGATGACCCGCGACGAATACGAGGCTTTCATCGACGCGCTGCTGGCGGCCGACAAGACCGAGTTTCACGAGGGCGAAACCGCCGGCTATTTCGACGGCTGCCTGCCTATCGAGGTCATGGCCGAGCGCGGCCGACAGACCCCGCGTTTTGGCCCGATGAAGCCGGTCGGCCTGACCAACCCCCATTCGCCGCTCAAACCCTATGCCGTGGTTCAGCTGCGCCGCGACAATGCCCTGGGCACGCTTTACAATATCGTCGGCTTTCAGACCAAGATGAAGTACAGTGCACAAGCCGCTGTTTTCAAGATGATTCCCGGCCTTAAAGATGCCAGCTTTGCTCGTCTTGGCGGGATACACCGCAATACTTTCATCAATTCTCCGACCCTTCTCGACGAACAGATGCGGCTGAAATCCCGCCCCAATATCCGCTTTGCGGGCCAGATCACCGGGGTCGAGGGCTATGTTGAATCCGCCGCCATGGGCCTGCTTGCCGGCCGCATGGCCGCCGCCGAAGCGCAGGGCCGCGCCCTGCCACCACCGCCGCGCGAGACGGCAATAGGTGCGCTCATTCATCACATCACCGGCGGGGCCGAAGCGAAAACCTTTCAGCCGATGAACGTCAATTTCGGGCTCTTCCCGCCGATCGAGGCCAAGGGCGGGCGCCGGGGCCGCAAGGACCGCTACAAGGCCTATACCGACCGCGCGAAACTGGCGTTCACGGAATGGCTCGCTTAACCCGCTTTGCCCCTTCGCCCACTGGCCCGCTGCATCTGGGCCATGCTTTCGCAGCCCTTGTGGCCACAGACCGAGGGGATCGTTTTTTGCTGCGGGTCGAGGACATCGACCGGCCGCGTTGCCGTCCCGAGTTTGAAGCCGCCATTTTTGACGATCTGCGCTGGCTCGGTCTGGCGTGGGAGGAACCAGTTCTGCGCCAGTCCGAAAGGCTCGCCGCCTACGACGCGGCGCTTGTGGATCTGTACGACGCTGGCCTCGCCTATTACTGCACCTGCACGCGCGGCGATATCAAGGCCGCGCTGAGCGCCCCGCAGGAAGGCGCGCCGGCAATCGGCCCCGATGGGGTGATTTATCCAGGAACCTGCCGGAACGGGCGCCACGTGACGGGGGCGCTGCGGCTGGATATGGAAGAGGCGATGGCTCGGCTGGGCACAGTTGGCTTCACCGAAACCGGGATAGAGGCCGGAAATCACCACTTCGATGCCGCGCAAATGATCGCAGAGGTAGGCGATGTTGTGCTCGCGCGGCGCGACATCGGCACCTCTTATCACCTCGCCGTCGTGGTCGATGACGCCGCCCAAGGCATCACCGAGGTGACACGCGGCGCGGATTTGAGCGAGGCGACCAGGATCCATATCGTCTTGCAGCGCCTCCTCGGCCTGCCCACCCCCGCCTATCATCACCACCGCCTGATCCGCGACGACGCAGGCAAGCGATTGGCAAAGCGCGACGATGCCCGCGCCTTGTCAAAGTACCGC